>JBJKRF010000139.1:0-24352 GCA_046704785.1 Anaerolineales bacterium
CGCACAAGGTTATGTGGCCTTGAAATCGCTCATTGACACTGCAGCTCTCACCGGTGGCACTCCTTTCGCCATTATTCAAAATCTGTTCGGAACTCCCTCACTTCCCTTGCGGGTGTGAGTAGATACAATGAACTAGCCGATGCTTTAAGCCAGGTGCACACCGGGAAACCGGCCCAATATCGTCGGCTCCCGCACCTGGAGCCAAGGAAAAAGCGGAGCTGAGGCATGAACCTGCAAAAGGGGCGTATCACCATTCACGGGAGGCCCGGCTATTGACTACATCAATGGACGAAAAGACGCCGCGCCAGTAAAAGCGCGGCGTCTTTGATTCTTATCGTTCATCCATCCGTTAAGTGGTCATCAGGTGATCGACCGCAGCCGTCAACTCAGCCAGGTTATTTACTTTGAGCACGCTGTTGCATAGCGGGGCATAGCGCTGCATGTCGCTATCGCCACTGCCCCACATCGTCTCCGGTTCGGGGTTGAGCCAGATCGTGCGAGCCGCACGGCGGGCCATCAGAGTGAACAAGTCGAGGCGCGGATCGTTGTAATTGTTGCGTCCATCCCCAACGAGCAGCAGCGTGGTACGCCCATTGAGCGTGTCGAGGTAATCGTCGTTGAAGTTTTGCAGGGACCAACCCAGGTCGGTGTTGTAATAGCCGGCGGGCATGCGCAGCAATACATGCGCCACGGCTTCGTCACCGCTGTTGCCGGTAAAATCGGCAGAAATGTATTCCAGGTGATCGATGAAGGCGAAGGCGTGCGTCTTGCTGACCTGTCCCTGCAAAGCATAAAGGAAGCTGAGCATTAACTCGGAGCAGAAACGCATCGAGGTGCTGATGTCGCACAGGACGACAATTTTCGGTTTGCGGATGCGGTCGCGGTGATGGATTTCGAGCGGGACGCCCTGGTGTTTCAGGTTGGCGCGGATGGTCGCTTTGGCATCCAGTTGTCCGCTCTTGGCGCGTTTCTGGCGCAAGGCGATACGCGTACGCAACGCGGCTGCCAGACGATTGACTTCGCGCATCAGTTGTTTTTTCTCCGCGTCAGATAGCATACGGAAAGGCCGATTCATCAATCCATCGAGACCTTCCTGCGGGGGGCGCTGGCTCAACTTCTCGGCAATGCGTTCTCCGGCAAAGCGCTCCATTTGGTTGCCCATGCCCTGCATATTCTGTTGAATCAGTTCACGCACCTGCGCCAGACGCTCACGGTCCATGCCCATCTGGGCAAGCTGTTCCATCAGCTCTCGTAAGGCTTCGCGCACTTCGGGAAACGCCAGCGCACGCATCATGCGCTGCGCCATCCAGTTCTGGTAGCGCAAGTCATCGGTGTTGTTCAACCCGACCACGTTGGCAAGTTGCTCAAGCTCCTCACGCGAAAGCGGCTGGCCGTTCATCAGACGTTCCATACGCTGACGGAGTTTTTCGGCAAACTGACGCAAAGCATCGGCCAACATCCGCGCTTCATCGGGCGTCAGGTTGTCCGACAGGTTGCCTCCCATCATCGGAGGCTGGCCGCTGCCGAAAAAGAGGGGAAATAATTTGTCAAATGTGGGGATGTCGCGCGAGTCTTTGATCAGGGTGGCGCGCAGCGACAGGCGGAAAGTCTCACGATCCTGGATTCCCATCAGGTCGACGGCAGAGAAGGCCTCCGCACTTTCAGCCAGACTGACACGCACGCCACTGGCGCGCAGGGCAGAAATCAACTGTAAGATACGGCTTTCCATAATCCGGTCCTCGTAGACTTGCGGTACAGGTCACCTTTATTTGTTAGTTCCCTGAAAAACTTCCAAAGTCATCCGATTTTTTGGGACGCGGTGGAGGCGGGGGCGCCAGGAACTGGCGTTTGGCCTTCGACAGGTCCGCTTCGTGCTTGAGCAACACGCTCAACGTGTCTTCCAGGGTCTGCGGGTCAAGGTTTTTGGCATTGAGCGCAACCAGGGCATTGGCCCAATCGAGCGTCTCGCTGATCGACGGGGACTTGCGCATGTCCACCTTGCGCAGGCGCTGCACGAATTCCACCGCCTGGCGGGCCAGCTTGGGCGACAGGTCCGGCACTTTCAGACGCACCACCGCCAGTTCCTC
Source organism: Anaerolineales bacterium (assembly GCA_046704785.1). Taxonomy (GTDB): domain Bacteria; phylum Chloroflexota; class Anaerolineae; order Anaerolineales; family Villigracilaceae; genus JBJKRF01. Next base: position 2,088 of record JBJKRF010000139.1, read on the forward strand.
TTCCAGGTTGGGATAGTCAATGAAAAGGTAGAGGCAACGCCGCTTGAGCGCCTCGGACAGCTCACGTGTATTATTGGAGGTCAGGATGACGAATGGCCGATGTTTGGCCGTCATCGTGCCCAGTTCGGGCACCGAGACCTGGAAATCGCTCAAGACTTCCAGCAGGAACGCCTCGAACTCAGCGTCGGCGCGGTCGATCTCGTCGATCAACAGGACGACGGGAGTCTCGCTCAGGATGGCTTTAAGCAACGGGCGCTGGAGCAGGAAACGGGTGGAGAAGAAAACGTCCTCCTCCGAGGCCAGTTTGTCCGCCGCTTCGGAAAGCGAATTCGCCTGGCCAAGTGTGTCGTTTAACTTGTCCCGCAGCAATTGGGTATAGAGCAGTTGTTTGGCATACTCCCACTCGTAGAGGGCTTTGGTCTCATCGAGGCCCTCGTAGCACTGCAAGCGGATCAACTCACGCCCGGTCGCTGCCGAAATCGCTTTCGCCAGTTCGGTCTTTCCCACCCCGGCGGGGCCCTCCGTCAGCAGCGGTTTGCCCAGTTTGTGAGAAAGATAAACGATCGTCGCAATCTCGTCACTGGCAATGTATTGTTGCCCCGAAAGGGATGTTTTTACGGCATTGGTTGAGTCGAAAGGGTTTTTCATATCAGCGCTCGCAAGGTCAATTAAGAGTAGTATACTCCGAATCGTTCCCCCTGTTCATTAAGGAAGAGTAAGGGAAGGATGTTTTCCAGGTGAATTCTGGAAAACATCCTTTTGAATCGCATCCTTCAATGGTTCCACCGCTGCCGACTTGTTTATTGCTCCTCAAGCAGGTCTAGCAACGCCCGCGCCGCCATTTCCGGGCCCTGACGTTCCCAGCCTGGGATGCCCAGTTGGGTGCGCAATTGAGCAGATGTAATCCCTTTATCGAAGAAAACTTTGAAATAACAGGTGGCAATTTCATCGTGCAATTGGGGATATTGCAGCGGGCCGAACACGTTGACGAAATAGGTATGCACCAACCCGGTGGCCGTGGTCGTCCCTTTGCTCATGGCTGTGCCATCGCTAAATACGGCCAGCGCTTCCTCGGCAGTCGCAAACGGCGCGATCACAGGGTGCGAATCATCGACCAGTTCGTAGTTATTGGCATACAGGACGATGTCTACCGGCGTGCCCTTGACGACGTTGGCATAAGAAGTCACCGGCAGCACCACCCGCGCATTGATCCGGCTGGGATTCATGATGATCGAGCGGTCGAGTTGGCTGAAAGCATATCCCGGTTGCAGGTCATCGAGCCGGACGAACGCGCCCACCTCCGTCCCGTAGCCGACGACCGTCCCATCCGGCGCGATCTCAAGCGAGCCCATATCGTCGGCGATGATCGTCAACTCCCGAATTTTTTCGCCTGCCAGGGTGCGAAACGCCTCCAGCGTTTCCGACTTGCCTGCGCCGGTATCGCCAAACAACAAGACCGTAGCCGTGCGGCCTTCCATTAGATCGAGATGCACCATTGCGCCATGGAAGGGCATGCGTCCCTGCTTCATCATTTTGATATTGTGCAGGGTCAAAATCATCTTCTTGAGATAACCGAAATAGCCGAACTCGTCTCGGCACGGGATAGCGCCCACCAGCACGTCATTGGCGACATCGTCGTAAAAGACCGTGGGCAACGACGCCAACGAATCGAGCGCATGCTCCGGCACGCCGAACAGGAAAATCGCATCCGGTTTTTGCTCGAGCGCCTCGTCGTCGGCCAGTTCGAATAAATTACACAGCGCAAAACCCAGTTCAAAGAACTTCTCATGAAAATAGACCAGGATCAGCAGCCGTCCCACCCGCGCCGGATAACACAGCCATTCGCCGCTGTTAATCTCCACCTGTTCGAGTGGATTCGCGTCCACGCGCTGAAAGCTCCCGGTGCGCTTGTTCATTGGCGGTGTAATCAGCAAAGGCGGGTAGAGCAACACCTGGCGGATGACCGGGATCGACTTCAACAGCGAAGCATACGACTCGGCAATAGGTAATTCCTTGGGCAAGGCGATCGCCGCCACCTCCACCCCGGCAGCGATTTGCCGATAAATTCGCGGATGTCGCCCCAAAAGGTTCTCTTGCACCTCCCGATAAGCGCTGCGCACCAGATTCATCAGCGACTCGACAGTAGAGTTGAACGTGCGGTACGGACGCTGGTCGAGCACATCTCCCGCCGAATCGCAGACCAGAAAACGCTCGAACTTGCGCCAATAGTTGTAAAGCTCCTCCATAAACTGGTGCAACAACACCGGCGAGTCGATGAAGCGGCGATCATCTTCCAATAACTTGGCCGCCCAGTCGAGCTGCATCCGGGCAATCATCTGAAGCGTATGAACCAGACTCTCGATGTCAGAGTCATCGATCTGCGTGGATGGTTTGGCAAACAGAACCAATAAAGGCGAGTCGCGCCGCACAAGCTCGCGCACAAAACGCTCGGTAACTTCATGGAACAAGGGACTGGCAAGCAATTCCTCCGTCGAGTCGCATACGCGGTCGCGGATACGAATAATAACCTTGCTGTCTATAAATTTATAGGCGCCTTCAATCGCTGGTGTATTCATAAAGCAACTCCCTTCACACGATATTAACCCTCCGAATATCCCGCCTCCCGCGGCAGGCATATCCTCGAGACGCGAATGCGTCCTCGATCTTCCCTCTTCATCAGTAGTCCTGGAGAACCACATGTTTTAAGGAGGTAACCCCATATGACCAAATCTATTGTGATTTTTACCACAATATCAAAATAATAGAAAGCCCTGTCGCAAACCTTGCCACAACCATGCGATCTAATGAGCGAAACAGCAAAGATTTTCTTGAAACAGGCATGTGGAATCCATCCAACGCCACGAAAAACCCCAGAGAACCAAGCCTCATTTATCACCCCCTGCCCTTATTTCGAGTTAAAATTACACCATTGGGTCTTGTATTTAACGTTGACTTGCTCTATGCTTAGACATCGGCGGATATCCTGCTTCCAAAAGCAGAAGTTCACATTTCTAAGGAGTGAGAAAATGAAAAAAGCCCTATCGGTCTTCGCAGTTCTTGCCATTCTCAGTGTGATCTTGGCCGCCTGCGGATCTCCGGCAACGCCGACACCGGAAGCCCCCACTGCCGCGCCGGTGACCGTCGTGGTTACCGTCCTTGCCACGGAAGCGCCAACCGCCGCACCGACGGAAACGCCGGCCCCCACGCCTGTCGTGGCCGTTCCAGATGGCGCCTTATCCCAGAAAGGCAAACTGCTGATTTGCTCGGACCTGCCATATCCTCCCATGGAATTCTTCGACGAGAACGGCAACCCAACAGGGGCGGATATTGACCTCGGCACCGAACTCGCCAATCGTCTGGGGCTGCAACTCCAGGTGGTCAACAGCGTGTTCGATACCATTATCGCTGCTGTTACCAGCGGCAAATGTGATGTAGTCCTCTCGGATATGAACATCACCGCCGAACGGAATAAGCAGATTAGCTTCATTCCATATTTCCAGGCAGGTCAATCCATGCTCGCCATCAAAGGCAACCCCGACAACATCAACAGCCCAATGGACCTGTGTGGCTTGAGCGCGGCTGCCGAGAGCGGTACGACCGAGGTCGACTATCTGCAAGGCACCGGCGATTACAAAGACAACGGGCTGACCCAACAGTGCACCAAGGCTGGGAAGCAACCGGTCAACGTCGTCGTGGCGCAAAAGGATACAGATGCACTCCAACAACTCCAGGCCAATAAAGTAGCCGTCTACTTCGCCGATACGCCTGTGGCGGCCTACTACGTTGTCCAACAACCCGACCAGTTCCAATTGGTCGGTCAGGTGATCGATCCCATCAAAGTGGGTATCGGCGTTCCGTGCGGCGAAGCGGACTGCACCAGCGCACCCCTGACGCCACTGGGACAGGCCATCCAGACCGCCCTGAAGAGCATGATGGCAGATGGCACCTACACCAAGATCCTCAGCAAGTGGAATCTCGCGGACGGCGCTGTCACCCTGCCGTAAAATTCGATCCATCCTGTTTCTTTGAGAATTTTCGTGGAAAAAAGAGGCTCTCGTTTGCGTCTCATCTGTTTCCCCTCAAATTCCAAAGAATCCGCATTCTCTACGCATTGGCTTCAAAATGGGTTGGCTCTTTCACAGGGGCCAACCCATTCGTTCCCAGACGAGGCCGCCTCTGTTTCGGCGGGCACCCAGCAGGCATCCATTGGCCCGTATGGGAAGAGACATCCCTTTATAAATCTGCCTGACCATACCGATCCCCATCAACCCGAAAAATTGCTCTTTGGACGTTCCTTGACCAGCCCCACGATACCGTTCGTTTCTGAAGAGCCGAGACCATCCGGAGGGAGCTATGTATCATTTTGACTGGGCCATCTTTTGGAGATACGTCTGGCCGCCCACAGCATTCCAGGACCCACTCATCCGCACCGGTTTTATCGTCACCGTTGCCGTCAGCGTCATTGCCCAGGCGTTGGGCGTGGTATTCGGCCTGTTCGCTGCGTTGGGCAAAATGTCCAAGTTCGCAGGATTCCGCTGGCTTTCCGACGCCTATATCTGGTATTTCCGCGGCACCCCCTTGCTGGTCCAAATGGCATTGCTGTTCTTCGGCCTGGGCGTGACCCATATCTACGATTTCCCCGACATCAAGATGGGCACGCTGGTCATCGCGGGCGCCATCCAGGCCGGGACGCTGGCGCTTGCCATCAACGAAGGCGCATATATGGCCGAAATCATCCGGGCGGGCATCGAGTCGATCCCACGCGGGCAGATGGAAGCAGCTCAGTCGCTCGGCATGAGCTACGGCCTGACAATGCGGCGCATCATCCTGCCGCAAGCTGCCAAGGTGATTATTCCCCCGTTGGGGAACGAGTTCAACAACATGATGAAGACCACTTCCTTAATGGAAGTCATCTCTGCCGGTGAACTTTTCTACGCCTTCAACCAGATCAACGCACGCGTCTTCAAACCCTTTGAGCTGTTCATCGCCGCTTCATTATATTACCTGCTTCTGACGACGGTCTGGTCGGTCATCCAGTCCCGTATCGAATCGAGCCTGGGTGAGCGCAAAGCCACCGAGCGGCAGCCGGGCGTCTTCCAGAGAATGCTCACAGGCGGAAAGGGTGTGCGTTAAGCGGCGACCTGCCCGCCCGTCGGCTTTTGTTCCAGCCGTGGACGGGTAAACCACAGGCTCGAAAAAGCGGCAGCGTAACCCACCATTGCAAAAGCGTACAACCAACGTCCGCCGAACGCGTCGAACAACGCGCCCGAAATTGGCGAGGCGACAATATTGACGAGCCCGGCGATGGTGATGGAATACAGCGCCAGCACTGTGCCAGTTTCCTCAGACGCAGTCCGCTCGCTGATGAGCCCCACGAAGCACACTGTGTACAGGCTGAAACATACCCCGGTCAGGAAGCGCATCGCCATGATAGTCAGGATGGCAGGGAATGCCAGAACGGTCAAACGCAGGAAGACATACATTACCAAGGCACCCCGTAGCACCCGGTGCGGCCCAAAGCGGCGCATAATGCGGTCCGACCAGATCATGAAAGGCAATTCCACCAGGGCGCTCATAATTCCGGCCACACTGATGATGCTTTTCGTCGCGCCCAACTGCTCCAGGTAAACGTTCTCGAACTGCACAATTCCATTATTAAGGAAACCGATAAACACCAGCGCCAGCGCGAAGCCCAATAGGGTACGATCCTGGAATACACGGCTCAAGGCAACGCGCAAACCGGTCCGTGAGTGCTGCGGGATGCTCCGCCGGGCGAATTGCTGTGGGTGGACAAAGAAGAGCAAACTGGCCGAGAGAATGTAAAAGATACAGGTGCAGAAAAAGCCGATTTTGAACCCAAGCCGCTCGATCAACCAGCCCGAAGACAGTACCGTGAAGATCCAGCCCAGCGACCCCATCACACGCACCGTCCCGTAGCCGGCGCCCGTACCCTGCGTCACGCCAACCGTCAGCGAGTCAGACATCGGGGAGATTCCGGCCGCAGCCATCGCCTGGAAAAACACAATCACGGCAATGGGCAAAAAAGCCGTCTGGTTGGCGATAAGCACATATCCCAATCCGCCCAGGGCCAACGCCACCTGCAAATAGGGACGCGCGTTCGGTCGCTTCTTGACCTCGTTGACCCACAACGGCGCGACGACCAATCCCACCATGGCGCTGATCGAGGCAAACGTGCCGATTTCCTTCCCGGTCAACCCCAGGCTGACGTAGAAAATATTCAAGAAGGGAGAAATGAAGCCTACGCCCCCAATGAAGGTAAAGTAGTACGCCCGCATGATCGTCAGATCGCGGTATTCAGGATGAAACATTTTTTGTAAAGTTCTCATTGGAATTCATCGACCTGGGCCCCCTGGGAATCAATGTGGCAAATCGAACCAATCGATCTCCAACCACAGGAAGCCCCAAAGAACCACGAACCGGGTGAAGAAAAACCCCTGCTGATCAGCAGGGGAATTCCTGGTGCGCTGGGTGGGACTTGAACCCACACGCCTTGCGGCACATGGCCCTCAACCATGCCTGTCTGCCAATTCCAGCACCAGCGCGGGCAGGTGGTATTATAATCAGCTTCTCTTGCCTGTCAACCTCTGCCGAATCTTTGGAATTGGGCAGCGCTGGGTTCTGCTTGCCCCAAAGATTGGCCTGCGACTTCCCTTGTAGGGTTCCCCTCACAGAGAAAACCGATTGAAATCTCTGTGTTCTTCGCAAAGCCACCTCGAAGGACGCCACGCAAGTGACGATAAGTCGAGGTTTGTCCTACATTCGGTACGAAGAGTCATTCTCATAAAGAGGGAAAGGCCAGGAGTTCTACAACCACGGGTACGCAACCGAAAATTGCCTGCCGTGTTTTACTCTCAAGCTTCAGGAGCCGTTCATGACCAGAATTGTCGTCGATGCAATGGGAAGTGACAACCACCCCAGCCCCGATGTCGTTGGCGCCGTACAGGCAGCCCGCGAATACGGCGTGGAGATTATCCTGGTGGGAGACCAGAGCCAGGTCGAACCGCTATTGGTCGCCCAGAATCCGGGCAGTCTCCCCATTCGCATCGTCCACGCCCCTGAAATTCTCAGCATGGACGATAAGGGCGAGGTACTTACCCTGAAAGCGCGTCACAAGGAGGCGCGTAACTCCATGGCCGTGGGTATCGACCTTGTCAAAAAAAAGGAAGCCGAGGCCTTTGTTACCGCCGGCAACACCGGTGCGGCTATGGTGACGGCACTTTTCCGCCTGGGGCGTTTACGCGGCGTCGACCGCCCGGCGCTGGCTCCCGTTTTCCCGACGGGCACCGGCACCTGCGTCGTGCTGGACATCGGCGCCAACCCCGACTGCAAACCCGAAAACCTGGCGCAGTTTGCCGTGATGGGCAGCCTGTACGCCGAAAAGGTACGCGGCGTGAAAAACCCCAAGGTGGGGCTGATTTCCAACGGGGAAGAGGCCGGCAAAGGGTCGCAATTGATCCGCGAGGCGTATCCGCTGATCGAGGCCGCCGGGCTCAATTTCTTCGGCAACGTCGAAGGCAAGGAAGTCATTGGCGGCAAGGTGGATGTGGCCGTCACCGATGGGTTCACCGGCAACGTCATGCTTAAGTCGTCAGAAGCGGTCGGAAAGCTGATCCTCGACCATGTGAAGACTTCCATCAAAAACGGCGGTCCCCTGGCCATGCTGGGAGGCCTGCTCGTCAGGCCGGCGCTGCAAAGCTTGAAGCAGTTACTTGACCCTAGCGAACAGGGCGCGGCGGTTCTGTTGGGCGTCGACGGCGTGGTCTTTATCGGGCACGGGCGCTCAAACGCATTTGCCGTCAAGAACGCCATACGCGTCGCCAACGACGCCGTCAGTTCACATGTATTGGATGCAATCAAGGATACGCTCCAGGAGCGCTTGCAAATTATGGGTTCTTTGGGCTTTTCCGCAGCCAGGGAGTAGACGCGAGGCACTTCCACAAATCCGCGTCCCTCTGCTGATTCCCAGAGAATCGAATTACGGCAGCGGCCTGAGCGTTCGTACTTTTCAAATCGCCTTGAAAACTTGAACGACTTCCACATATTTCTATTAATTAATCAAGAGGAGACACTCAATGAAGGGTTCCCGCGTCGTTATCACCGGGATGGGCGTTGTCAGCGCCATCGGCATCGGTCTAAAAGCTTATTGGGAGGGGTTGCTCGCCGGGCGTTCCGGAATCCGTCGCATTACGCAATTCGATGCCAGCAATCTGCCCTGCCAGATCGCCGGAGAGATTACGGATTTCAACCCCGAAGAATTCATGGAACGCAAAGAAGCGCGCCGTGTGGCGCGTTCGGCTCAGATTGGGCTGGCCGCGACGAAACTAGCCGCTACAGATGCCGGTTTACCGGCTCACGTCCCCGACCCGGAACGCGCCGGCGTGGCTTTCGGCACCGCCATCGGCGCCCTTAGCCGGGCCGAGGAAGGTATCCGCATTATTCGTACCCAGGGCTATGATCGACTCAACCCCTTTGTGGTGCCCACTTCGCTGGCCAACACCACCTCCTATCTCGTCTCGCAAGCCTTTCAATGTCTGGGCCCAAGCGTCACCATCGGCACGGCCTGCGCCACCGGCACCCAGACGGTCGGCGAGGGCCTGGAGATCATTCGCCGCGGGGCAGCCGACATCGTCTTGTGCGGCGGCACGGAGGCCGAAATTCAGGACTTCATGATCGGCGGTTTTTGCGCCATGCGCGCTCTGCCTATCAACTACAACGACAACCCCGAAAAGGCCTCGCGTCCGTTCGACAAGACGCGCGAAGGCTTTATTTTCTCGGAAGGGGCCGCCGCGCTGGTGCTGGAATCGCTCGAACACGCCCAGGCGCGTAGCGCCCGCATCTACGCCGAAGTGGTCGGACAGGCCTCCTCCTCCGACGGCTTCCACATGGCCCAGCCCGACCCCAACGCCGCCGGCCCCGCACGCGCAATGAAATGGGCCATCGCCGACGCCGGTTTGCAGCCGCAGGACATCGATTACATCAACGCCCACGGCACCTCCACCCCGCTCAATGACCTGACCGAGACCAAAGCCATCAAGGCCGTCTTCGGAGAGCACGCTTACAAACTGGCGATCAGTTCCATCAAATCGATGATCGGGCACGCCATGGGCGCATCGGGTGCGATGGAAGCCATCGCATCGGCCATGACTCTCTACGAGGGCATCATCCCGCCCACCATCAACTACGAGACTCCCGATCCTGACCTCGACCTGGACTATGTGCCCAACCGGGCGCGCAAACAGCGCGTCAACACGGCTTTGTCCAATTCATTCGGCCTGGGCGGGCAGAACGCTTGCATCGTTCTGAAACGTTACGCCTGAATCCGGCCCCGCAGCCGAGCATCCCATCCCCAAGGCGCGCCACGCAAAACGCCCGCGAGTTGTCCTTTCGGGCGTTTTGCTTAATTGGCTCTCTGGTGCCGCCCCTCAACTACCCGTTTCGTCATGCCGATTCCAAAAGAACCGCTTAATTTCGAAAGTCGATTATGCCCCGTGATGGGTATAATTAGCCCCGGCTTCAAGAGATATTCCTCGGCGCAGCAACCCGCATCGAAGACGCCGTGTATTCTCTCCCCATGATTTGCACGACAAATATTACGCACCCAAAGGACTTGCAATGAAAGTAATTTCCGACGAAGCAATGATCCAACGCAACGCCAAAATCAGCCAATACACCAACCTGGCCTCCCTGATTATCCTGTCTGCAGCGCTGTACGTTACATTTGCTTACCAACAGCTCTTCTATTTATCTTTCACCGGCCTGATCGCGGGCTTCGTGCTCTCCCAAGTCAGCTTCTACTATGGCAATCGTTGGGGGCGTGTCCCGCGCATCGACCAGCAACTCAACATAGCGCTCAAAGGCCTGAGCAAGGAATATAACCTGTACCACTACCAGACCGCCGTCAGCCATTTACTGGTGGGTCCGCCAGGCATTTGGATTATCGAGCCCTATTACCAGCGCGGACAGATCACCTATGAAAACGGGCGTTGGAAGCAGAAGGGCGGCGGAGTGAAACTACTCTGGCTCAAGCTCTTTGCGCAGGAAGGCCTGGGACGCCCCGAATTGGAGATCAAAGCCGACATCGACAACCTGACCAAAAGCCTGTCCAAATCGCTGGGCACCGACGAGCTGCCGCCCATCAACGCCGCGTTGGTTTTCACCAGTATTAACGTCGAACTCCAGGCGGACGGCGCGCCCCTGCCGACCATGCACCTGAAAGAACTGAAAGATTTCCTACGCAAATACGCCAAACAACACCCTTTCCCGCCCGAAGACGTTCGCCGCCTGACCGAGGCCCTGCCGCAAATGGAATAAACGCCAGGCAAGGACTACTCCAATTCTCTGGGTCTATCGAACACCACCCGTTGGCAAGTTTCCCTACGGGTGATGTTTTGCAAGTCAAGGCGCTCAATGCGCCCCTCGACTCACCAACACGACCACGAACAGGAAATAAGCGCCGATGCAGCACAGGGCCACAACCGCCAGTACGATCTGGGTCCAGCCCATCACGATTCCAGCGGTTGCCATGCCATCGCCGGAGGCCCGGGGCGGCACGGCGCGCGTCTCGGCCCGCGCCGCATACCCCATCCACAGCGCCACCACGCTCGCCAGGATCGGGATCCCAGAAACCCCAGAATGCCCGCGATCAGACTCACGATGGCGAGCGTACTGGTTGGAAGCAAGATGTACGGAGTATTGGGCGGCAGGTTCGAAGAGTCCATGCGATTTTCTGCTCATGCAAGGTACACACAAGATGGCAACACGCCTGCGAGTCAAGCCTTATTTTGTCGTCTTATTCGCTTCACTCTGCTTTTTTCGGCCTTCCAGTTCTATCGAACAGATCAAGTCATTCGACACCAGCAGCATATTGCTTCTTTCCATATGGGCGTTCTTTTGCGGCAAATACAGGGCCGTATTCCTGGCAAAGGTGGAAATCAGGTAAACCGGGAAATCATCGCTGAAGGTGTAGGTATGAACGTCCTTGTTGACCGACAGCTTGGCCGTCGCAATTGTCACAGGCCGGTTAAGATCGATTTTGACAACTTTGCTGAGAAAGCCTTCTCTTACTGCAAAAGACGCAAGGAATAGTCCCAACGCTAATGGGAGCATGATGATGACAAGCAGTGCTATACAGGCTACAATTTCTACAGCGAACATAGCAATAGGGCTAACCACGTTTGGTATATCAACGGACTGTGCTGTTGAAGAAACTCCACTCCGCGCTGGCGCGATAGGTATCGAAAATGCCATGACAATAAGGCTAACCCAGATAGCTCCAGTCGAAAGCTTCGAAAAAAGCCTGTTACTTTTATTAGTGAAGGGAATAAGTGCTACACATATGAATGCCCCCAGCAAGCTCACATAACTTATTCCTAAAAAGGCTGTGTTTCCTTCTGGAAACACTCGAAAGGAACCACGAAAAAAAACAATAATAATAAAAATTGAGAAGGGAAGAAAGATATTCCAGAAAACGATTTTCCCAATTGACTTGAGAAATGGCACCACTGACTCAAAGAGCAATATAAACACCATTGGAACGAGCGCCAGAAAGTCGATGGCCGTAAAACCCGCTTGGCTCAATGAAAAACTACCATACCCCCCGGTGAACCAGGAAATGTAGCCGCTGTAGACCATATAACTGGCGGCATACGCCAGGAAAGTGACCAGGAAGATTCTGCCAGTCGGATCGTTCCAGAAAGTCAGTATGAAATTTGCAACCGCCGTGAATACATGGCTCTGTAAAAAAATCTCCATTCTCTATTCCTCTTCCATCATTTTGATTTCATCATCTATCAAGCCAACTCGCTGGCATTCGAAATGGGAACACAACTGACAGAGCCTATTCTCTTTCCACTCAACGCTAAAGGCGCTGGCTTCATGGCAGATGTCGTACTAGATCGTCATGGGTAAATCCCCGTGCTGAATAAGATGGTGATGGTATAGAAGTAAGCATACAGCCAAAGCCACAATCCAGCAAGCCACTGAGAAGTCAATTTCCAATTTTCTCTTCGTTCTTCGCACATTTGTTTCATGGTACACTTGCGCCATGACTGCCATCGTTTCCATCGACATTGAGACCACCGGGCTGGATTCCGAACGCGACGCCATCATCGAGATCGGCGCCGTCAAGTTTAACGGCCACCGCGTCGAGGCCGAGTGGTCCACTTTCGTCAACCCCAACCGCCACATTCCCGAACCCATCACCGCCCTGACCGGAATCGATGACAGCATGGTGCGCGGCGCGCCCCGCATCCAGGAGGTACTCGACGACCTGGAAGCTTTCGTCGGCGACCTGCCCGTGCTGGGACAGAACGTGCGCTTCGACCTGGGCTTCCTGCAAAAACAACACGTGCTGCTGCTCAACGACGTGCTGGATACCTACGAGATGGCCTCCGTGCTGCTGCCCACCGCCAGCCGCTACAACCTGGGCGCGCTCGGACAACTGCTGGGCGTGCCGCTCCCGGCCACCCACCGCGCCCTCGACGATGCGCGCGCCACCCACGGCGTCTACCTGCGCCTGATGGATCGCGCCGTGGAACTGCCGCTCGACCTGCTGGCCGAAATCGTCCGCAACGGCGAGCCGCTGGATTGGGATGGCAACCTGGCCTTTCAGGCCGCCCTCAAGCGACACGCGCGGGAACAGGTCAAGGGGAAGAAGGTCAAACCCGCCCAGGCAGAGTCCGGCCCGCTATTCGACGAATCGCAGTCGGGGAGTAAGAGTCCCCCGCTGGAGCTGGTGGAAACTCCCGTTCCCCTCGACCCCGAAGAGGTGGCCGCCCTGCTCGAATATGGCGGGCCCTTCTCCAAATACTTCGAGAACTACGAACAGCGCCCCGAGCAGATCGAAATGCTGCGCGCGGTGAGCGAGGCGCTTTCTTACCAGGGCCACCTGATGGTGGAAGCCGGCACCGGCGTGGGCAAATCTTTCGCGTACCTGGTGCCCGCCGCGCTCTTTGCCCTGCAAAACAACACCCGCGTGGTGGTCTCCACCAACACCCTCAACCTGCAAGATCAATTGATCCAGAAGGACATTCCTGCCGTGCGCGAGGCCCTCGGCCTGGACGGCGCGCACGGCACAGTGCGCCTGCGCGCCGCCGTGCTCAAGGGACGCGCCAATTACCTGTGCCCGCGCCGCCTGGAGAGCCTGCGGCACAACGGCCCCAACACGCTCGATGAGATGCGCGTGCTGGGCAAGCTGCTGGTCTGGAGTTGGAACGGAGCCAGCGGCGACCGTAACGATGTCAATCTGACACGCCCCGCCGAGAAGGACGTCTGGCTGAAGCTCTCGGCGGAGGATGACGCCTGCACCGCCGAGAACTGCGCCGGGCGCATGGGCGGTACCTGCCCCTTCTACCGCGCGCGGCAGGCCGCGCTCAATGCCCACGTCCTGGTGGTCAATCACGCCCTGCTGCTCTCCGACGTAGCCACCGGCAGCAAGGTCTTGCCCGAATACCAGTACGTCGTCGTAGACGAAGCCCATCACCTCGAATCGGCCACCACCAGCGCACTCTCCTTCCGCCTTTCGCAGAATGACTTCGAGCGCATGGTGCGCGAAGTGGGCGGCTCCACCAGCGGCGTGTTGGGCCGTCTGCTGACCGTGGCACACGAAGCTTTGCGCCCATCTGACTACGCGAAGTTTACACAATTGACTCAGCGCGCCGCCGACCAGGCTTTCCGGCTCGACAGTCAGGCCAAAGACTTCTTTTACGGCCTGGCCGAGTTCATGGCCCTGCAACGCGAAGGCCGCCCGGCCAGCGTCTACGCTTACCAGGAGCGCATCCTGCCGGCCAGCCGCACCCTGCCCGGTTGGGACAACGTCGAAATCTCGTGGAGCACGGCGGGCGACAGTATGCGCCTGCTGCTCAATGTGCTGGCCGAAACCTACAAGGCCGCCGGCGAACTCTACGGCGAGGGCGTGGACGCCCTGGAAGACCCGCTCGGCAGCCTGAGCAACATGTACCGCCGCCTCAACGAAGCGGAAGCGGCCATCAGCGGCATGATCCACGAACCCTCGCCGGGCGTGGTCTACTGGATCGAAGTACATCCCGGCAACCACCGTCTGACGCTCAACACCGCCCCGCTGCGCGTGGGGCCGCTTATCCAGAAATACCTGTGGCACGAAAAATCCAGCGTGATCCTGACCTCGGCCACGCTGACCACTGCCGGCGACTTCAGCTACACCCGCAATGTGCTGATGGCCGAGGAAGCCGACGAACTCACCCTGGGCTCTCCGTTCGACTACGAGAACGCCACTCTCCTTTTCATCCCCAAAGACATTCCGGAACCCAACACGCCCGGCTACGAGCAAGCCATCAACCGCGCCATCATCCAGACGGTCATCGCCACAGGCGGGCGGGCGTTGGCATTGTTCACCTCCTACGCCCAGTTGAAACGCACCTCGGCGGCCATCACGCGGCCCCTCAGCCAGAACGACATCCAGGTCTACGAACAGGGCGAAGGAGCCAGTCCGGCTGCCCTGCTGGAGGCCTTCAAAAGCACCGGACGCGCCGTCCTGTTGGGCACGCGTTCCTTCTGGGAAGGGGTGGATGTGCCCGGCGAGGCGTTGTCTGTGCTCTTCCTGACCAAACTGCCCTTCGAAGTGCCCAGCGACCCGTTGATCGCCGCCCGCTCCGAAACGTTCGAGGACCCTTTCGGCGAGTATCAGGTGCCGGAAGCCATCCTGAAATTCCGGCAGGGATTCGGGCGCCTGATCCGCTCTGCCGCCGACCGGGGTGTAGTCGCGATACTCGACCGGCGCGTGCTGACCAAGCAGTACGGGCATCTCTTCATCCAATCGCTGCCACAGTGCACGCTGCGCCAGGGAGCCAGCAGCGAGTTGCCGCGCCTGGCCGAGAAGTGGTTGGGATAGTTCGGCTCTCTCCATACCCACACCTATCCGTTTCTTCACGCTAATTCCCTCTAAAAACCCTTAAGAACCATATTTCCAGATGCGCCAAAGTGCGTTATAGTTGGGGTTCCAATCTTTCATTCTCGGAGGAGAGATATGAGAAATTCCCTGTTCTTAAAATTAGGGACCGGCTTAATATTGTTGAGTCTGCTGGTCTCAGCCTGTGGCACCGCCGCCACTCCCACGCCGACCCCAGCGCCGGCCATGACCCAGACCCCCGCAGCAGTTACCATGGCACCCGTCATGGCGGGAACCACGGCGCCGGCCAGCAGCGGGCTGCCAGCCCAGATCACGTTGGGCGCCGTCCACGACCTGAGCGGCGCGACGGCCATTTATGGCACGTCCATCCAGAAGGGCATTAACCTGGCCGTCCAGCAGATCAACGACCAGAAGTTCTTCGGCGAAGGCCACACCTTGAAAGTGGAATTCGAGGACGCCGCGGGCGACCCCAAACAGGCCATCGCCGCCTACGAAAAGTTGACCGCCGACCCGAACATCGTCGCCATCCTGGGGCCCACACTCTCCAGCGAAGCGCAGTCCGCCGACCCGGTGGCGCAGCAGGCCAAGGTACCGGTTGTCGCCAGTTCCAATACGGCCAGCGGGATCACCACCATCGGGGACTACATCTTCCGCACCAGCCTGCCTGAAAGCGCCGTCATCCCGAACACCGTCAAAGTTACCGTCCAGGCCTTCAAATTGAAGAAGGTCGCCATTCTGTACGGCAACGACGATGCCTTCACCCAGAGCGGGTACGAGGTCTTCAAAGACGCGCTGACGCAGGCGGGGGTTCAGATTTTGACGGAGGAGACGTTCTCCAAGGGTGACACCGACTTCTCGGCGCAGTTGACCAAGATCAAGGCCCTCAACCCAGACGCCATCATCATCTCGGCGCTGGCAGAAGAAGCCGCCAACATCATGGTGCAGGCCCGTCAGCTTGGCATTCCCACCAGCGTTCCCTTCATCGGCGGCAACGGATTCAACAGTCCGCAACTTGCCAAGATCGCCGGTGGAGCCGCCGAAGGCGCCATCTCAGGCGCCGCCTGGGATGTGTCGAGCACGTTCCCGGCCAATGTGGATTTCGTCAAGGCCTATAAGGCCGCTTACGGCAGCGACCCCGATCAGTTCGCCGCGCAGGCTTATACGGCTGCCTGGGTGACGGCGCTGGCGATCAAGAATGCCAACAGCGTCGATCACGCCGCCGTCCGCGACGCCCTGGCGCAGATCAAAGACTTCGATAGCCCGTTGGGAAAATTCTCGTTCGACGCCAACCGCGATCCCGTGCACGAGCCGGTTGTGCTGATCGTCAAGAACGGCGCTTTCCAGGTCTTTCAGCCTTAACTGAATTCCTTCTCGACCCGCCAAAAGGTCGAGGCTTTTTCGCAAAACAATCGCAGCCTCCCGCTGGGCATCTTGTCTGACGGGAGGCTGTCCGAAGGATGACGATGTTCTGGCAACAAGTAGTCAACGGAATCTGGCTTGGCTCGGTCTACAGCCTGTTCGCCTTGGGCTATACGCTGGTCTTCAGCGTCCTGGGCATCCTGAACCTGGCTTATCCTTCGTTATATATGTGGGGCGCTTTCGCCGGGCTGGTTGCGGTCAATGATTTCAACCTGCCGATCTGGATGGCGCTGCCCATCGCCATGCTGGTGGGCGGACTGCTCGGAATCGCGCTCGACCAGCTCGCGTTCAAACCCCTACGGGCGCGCAACGCGCCGGAACTGGCCGCCATCATTTCCAGCATTGGGGCATCCATTGTGCTGGTCAACGTGGCGCAGGGAATCTTCCAGGCGCAGGTCAATCGTTTCCCGTTCGACGCCTTCCCCATCCAGGTTTACACCATCGGTCCGGTGACGATCACCTTGCTGCAGGTCACCATCCTGGGCATCTCGCTGGGGATCATGCTGTTGCTGCGTTGGTTGATCATGGGCACGCGCCAGGGACAAGCCATGCGAGCGGTGGCATTCAACCCGGCAGCGGCGGCGCGGCTGGGCATTCCGGTGGAACGCGTCATCATCCAAACATCCTTCATCGCGGGGGCGCTGGCCGGGGCCGCCGGTGTGCTATTGGGGCTGGCTTTCAATTCCATCTCGCCTTTTATGGGCGATCCCATGAATCTCAAAGGACTGACGGCCATCATCCTGGGCGGATTGGGAAATATCGAAGGCGCCGTGCTGGGCGGCTTCGTCCTATCGTTCAGCGAGGTGATGAGTGTGGCTTATCTTTCCAGCGACCTGCGTGACGGCATCGCCTTCGTGCTTCTGATCCTGATCCTGTTGTTCAAGCCCAACGGCCTGTTGGGCCGTTCGAGCGTCAAGCGGGCGTAGCGATTCATGACGGTTTTCTCCGATTTCTGGTCCAGTTACGGCAGCGTGGTTCAGTTCACACTGATCAATATGCTTCTGGCGATCAGCATTTATTTCACGCTCTACGCCGGATTGCTATCCCTGGCCAATGCAGGTTTTATGGCGATTGGCGCGTACGTCTCTGCCGTGCTGACCCTTCATTCCAACGCCCCGTTTGCGGTCAGCCTGTTGGCCGGTGCGCTGGCAGCCACTTTGGTGGGATTGCTGTTAGGACTGCCCGTGCTGCGCCTGAACGGAATCTACCTGGCCATCGCCACACTCGGATTCGGGGAAATCGTGCGCATCATCGCCATCAACTTCGACAAGTACAGCGGCCTGACCCTGCTGGGCGGTGCGCAGGGCCTGAGCGGCATCCCCAAACTGACCACGCCGGGCGCATTGTTCCTAACCTTGCTGCTAGTGATGTTTCTGCTAATTCAGATGCAACGCTCCCGCACCGGACGGGCGCTGGCCGCCATCCGACAGGACGAAAGCGTAGCCGCCACAATGGGCGTGGATGTCTTTCGCTACAAAGTGCTATCCTTCGTGTTAGGCGCCTTCGTCGCCGGGTTGGCCGGCGGCTTCAGCGCCCACCTGACCCGTTTCATCGACCCGAACAGCTACGGGTTCGACGCGGCGGTCAATATCCTGGAATACGCCATCCTGGGCGGCACCGTCCACTGGATCGGTCCGCTGGTGGGCGCAACGATCCTGACCGTGCTACCCGAAGCCCTGCGCTTCCTGCAAGAATACCGCGGGGTGGTCAACGGCATCATTCTGGTGATCGTCATCATCTACCTGCCGCGCGGACTGGTCAACCCGAAATGGTTCCAACCCTTGTCCCTTCGCAAAGGAGCGCCCCATGCTGGTGCTTGAGCAAGTCAGCCGTTTCTTCGGCGGCCTGGCAGCCCTCAGCAACGTCTCCTTCGATGTCCGCGAGGGGCAAATCATGGGGCTGATCGGTCCCAACGGCGCGGGAAAGACCACCCTGCTCAACCTGGTCAGCGGGCTGGACAAAGTCAGCCACGGTACGATCCACTTCAACGGGAAACCCATCCACAACCAGCCGCCGCACCTCATCAACCGGCAGGGCATCGCCCGCACCTACCAGAATATTCGCCTGTTCGCCGAAATGTCCGTTCTGGAAAACGTGGTGGTGGGCACGCACACCCGCGGCAACGCCGGTCTGTGGGATGCCCTGCTCTTGCTGCCACGATACCGCGCCGAAGAGCGCCTGCTGCGGGGACTCGCCCAAAGCCTGGTAGACCAACTGGGATTGACCGAATTTAGCGCCACCCCCGCCGATGCGCTCTCCTACGGCGACCAGCGTCGGGTCGAACTGGCCCGGGCGCTCGCCACCAACCCCAGCCTGCTCCTGCTTGACGAGCCGACTGCCGGGATGAACGCCGGAGAGACCGCCCGCCTGGGCGAACGGATTCTAAAGCTACGCGAACATGGTTTGACGGTACTGGTGATCGAACACGACATGGCTTTCATTTCCCAGGTATGCGACGAAGTGGTGGTGCTAAACTTTGGCGAGGTCATCGCTCGCGGCACGCCGGATACGATCAAGAACGACCCACTGGTGATCGACGCTTACCTTGGCGTCGAGGAGGCCGGGCGTGCTTAAAGTCACCCACCTGACGGTGCGTTACGGCGCCATCGAGGCCGTCGGCGACCTGTCGTTGGAAGTGCCCGACGGACAGGTCGTGACCGTCATTGGCGCCAACGGCGCAGGAAAGTCGACCACGCTCAACGCCATTGGCGGGCTCTTGAAACCGGCCCAGGGTCGAATCGAATTCAACGGGCGCGATGTCACCGGCTTGCGGCCCGACCAGATCGCCCGCCTGGGACTGGCGCAGGTACCGGAGGGACGCGGCGTCCTGGCCCCGTTGAGCGTCGAAGAGAACCTGCGCCTGGGCGCTTACATCCGCCGCGATAAGGACGGCATCGAAAGCGACCTGCAGTCCATGTTCGAACGTTTCCCCATCCTGGTCAAACGCCGCAAACAGGCCGCCGGGTTGCTGAGCGGCGGCGAGCAACAAATGCTGGCCGTGGCCCGTGCGCTGATGGCGCGTCCCAGCCTGCTCACGCTGGACGAGCCCAGCATGGGGCTGGCACCCATCCTGGTCAATCTCATCTTCGAGACCATCGCAGAAATCAAGGCCCAGGGCGTCACCCTGCTGTTGGTGGAACAAAATGCCCACAAGGCCTTGCAAATTGCCGACTACGCCTACGTGCTGGAGCGTGGGCAACTGGCATACGCCGCACCGACCAGCGAAATGCGCGACGACCCACGGATGGTGGCTGCCTACCTCGGTCAGGCCCATTCGGGGGCGCATTCACATTGAAACGACGAAAGAATTGGTGTATGATTCCCCGTGGGAATGAGTGCAATTCAGACCAAGTTAACCGTGTTACATTTGTCACAAAGGTTCGTGACCATTGATACAGCCCGAATGATAAGATTAAGGCTATATTAATCATGAAATCTCGTCTATTTCTGACAAATTTGTCCGATTTTTTAAAGGAGGTGAAAACAGACTCGAGTGACCCCACCCTTACGCATTGCGGTTCTCCAGGAATGGCCAGGGGAGTAGATAACCTCCCTCTTTTTTCGTAAAAATTCCCAAAGAACCCTCCTTGCGAACCCATCTGAAGGAGATTGCCGAATGCACAAGAAATTTCTTATCATCGTTGGGTTTGTGGTGGTTGCAGCCGCAATCATCGCTGCCTGTGGTACGACAACAGCCACGCCCACGGCAGCGTCTACCCAGGCCCCAACACAAATCGTATCACCGACGCCCGACGTGCCGTTTGTATCGGAATGGCAGAATTCGGGGCACGCTGATGTAAGCGCCGAGCCCTTTAATCATTGGAACAGCGATGGTGCCGTTCCGACGGCCTGCGCCAGATGCCATACCCCGGCAGGCTACGTCGAATATGTGAGCACGGGTAAAGTCGCCAATGATATCAAGGCGCCTGCCGGTGTGATTACCTGTACCACCTGCCACAACAGCGCTACCATGAATTTAACGTCGGTCACGTTTCCATCTGGTGTAACCATCAACAACCTCGGCCCCGAGGCGCGTTGCATGGAATGTCACCAGGGCCGTGAGTCCACGGTCAGCGTCAACAAGACCATTGCCAGTTTCAAGGCTACGGATGCGCCCGACGCTGTTCCGGCAGCGATCAAAGGCACCAACGGGCAAGACCAGACTCTCGGCTTTATCAACGTCCATTATCTCGCTGCGGGCGCTACCCTTTACGGTGGCGAAACTCACGGCGGATATGAGTATCCTGGCAAGACGTATTCGGCCAAGAACCAGCACGTCGAAGGCATGGATACCTGTATCGCCTGCCATGATCAGCACAGCACCCAGGTACGGATCAACAAGTGCCAGCAGTGCCATGATGTCAAGACCGTCGACGACCTGAAGAACATCCGCATGAATTCTTCGCTGATGGACTACAACGGCAACGGCGACACCAAGGAAGGCATCTATTACGAGATCCAGGGTCTGCAGACTTCGCTGATGACCGCAGCACAGGCATACGCTAAAGATGTAACAGGCACCAGCATCGTCTACGATGGCAACACCTACCCGTACTTCTTCGTAGATGCCAACGACGACGGCAAAGCCGATCAACAGAACGGCAAGCCGGTTGCCTTCACCAAATGGACGCCGCGCCTGGTGGAAGCGACCTACAACTACCAGTTCGTCGAGAAAGACCCCGGCGCCTTCGCGCACAATCCGAGCTACGTCATTGAATTGCTCTACGATTCGACGGCTGATCTCGACTCCTATTTCAGCGATGCCGGCAAGACCGTACCGGTTGACATGAGCAAGATGGTCCGCGACAACGCAGCCCACTTTGCCGGAGATACCCTGCCCTTCCGTCATTGGGATGGGGCCGACACGCCCGGCATTGGCACCGTTCCCGGTACCTGCGCCAAATGCCACACCGCCACCGGCCTACCGCAGTTCCTGGCAGAAGGCACCACGATTTCGAATCCTGCCTCCGACGGCCTGGCGTGCAGCACCTGCCACGACACCGCCAACTTCCCGAATCGCCGGCAGGTCACCAGTGTGACCTTCCCCAGCGGCAAGACCGTCAGTTTTGCCAAGGACGCTCAAGGTAATCTGGCAGCCGACGACTCCAACCTGTGCATCGAATGCCACCAGGGGCGTGAGTCCACGGTTAGCGTCAATAAGAGCGTTGCTACCGCTGGCGCTACGGATGACGAGGTTTCAGCTAAGCTTAGCTTTATAGACGTCCATCACCTGCCCGCCGGCGCCACGTTCTTCGGCAATGATGTTGAAGGCGCCTACCAGTACCCGGGCAAGACCTACGTGGGAGCCAATTCACAGCATCCGCTGAACAAGTGCACCGATTGTCACGATGCGCACACACTGGCCCCCAAGGTCGAGGCCTGCGCCGGATGTCACGGCACAGACAAGCCGGAAGACATCCGAGCCCCTGGCGATACCACCGATTACGACGGCGACGGCAACACCACTGAAGGGATGAAAGGCGAGATCGACACGTTGGAGCAGGCGCTCTATGCGCAAATGCAGACCTACGCCGAAACCACCGCCGGTACTCCCATCGTCTACAGCACGTCGTACCCGAACTTCTTCGTCGACGCCAACAAAGACGGCAAACCCGACAGCAACGACAAGGGCCTGGTCAGCTACAACGCCTGGACACCTCGTCTGCTCAAGGCAGCCTACAACTACCAACTCGTCCAGGAAGATCCGGGAGCGTTCGTTCACAACCCGAAGTACGTCATCGAGTTCCTGATCGACTCTATTCAAGACCTGGGCGGCGACGTAAGTCATTACGTCCGTCCGTAATAGCTGATTTGGGCACGGTTCACATTCAGTCAAGATCAGCTTTACAAATTTCATGAAGATACTGGTTTCACACAGCCCTATATATGGCTTTTTCCTACAGAAACGAGCTTTGATCGTCAAATGCAGGTTGAAATTAGA
>JBJKRF010000140.1:0-40588 GCA_046704785.1 Anaerolineales bacterium
CCCAGGACACCCCTGCGCTTTCTTTTTCGGCTTTCGCGCGGCACTTTTTTACTCGCTTTTTGTACCCAGCGTTGGCTTTCGAGCCAATGCGAGCTTGTTAAGAACGACTTCTTGCAGTGGAGTCAACACTTTATTGAAGGCCAAGCTCAGTTTCGATGGCAAAACGCAAGGGCAAGGCTTATCCGTTGGCCGTCAATTTTTGGAGCGCTGCCATCAATGTCCCCACAGCTTTTTCGTATTCATCCAAGGGGAGGTGCTCATTGGGCGTGTGATCGAGGCTCGAATCGCCGGGGCCATAGACCGCTGTCGGACAGCCCCAGGCCGGGGCGACGATGTTCAAATCGGCGCTGCCCGTTTTGTAGACAAAACTCGGCGTTCCCCCCGTTGCCCGGATACCGCTTAAAAGAGTACGTACCAGGGGGGTATTCTTCTCGCAGGCCCAGGCAGGGATAGCGTATCCGCGTGGATCGACCTGCGCGTCGACAGCGAGTTCCCGCAATTTCGCATACCATGCGCCAGGTGGCAAATCCAAAGGCAAGCGTGCGCCGATACTGAGACGCGCCCACTGCTCGAAACCATCCGTGCCGGACTCCATGCCGCGCAGCGTGGGCAAGAGCTTATCGAAGGCGCGCTGCCTGTCGGCGTTGAAGGCTTCGGCAAAGGCCCGAACGGCCAGCCATTGTCCGACTGCCGCCTCACAGGCAGTTTCCTCGCCGCTGGCTGTGTGAGTCTGCTCGCGCCGCAGCGTCACGTCGGCCCAGGCGCTGCCTTTGTATCCAAGCGCAATCCGGTCCCAACGGTTGGGCTCGCCGATGATGGCAAAAGCGGGCTGATAGTGTTCCACCGCGAAGCGCGCGCCGTCGGAATCGCGTTCTTCTTCGACGGCGCCGATCACCACAAACTGCCAGCCGTCCAGCGGGCCGAGCTTGGCAACCGCGTCTGTGAAGCAGGCCAGCGGGCCCTTGGCGTCCACCGAGCCGCGCCCATACAGCACACCTTCTTCGACGCGCACCGGAATCTCTCCGGGAACGGTGTCGATGTGTCCGAGCAGGACGATCTGCTTCGCGCCTTTCCCAAGGACGCCGACTGCGTTCCCGGCTTCGTCGCGGAAGGCATGCTCGAAGCCCAGCGCGGCCATGCGGACTACCAGCCAGTCGACGGCAGGTTTCTCCTGCCCAGACGGGCTGTACTGACTGACCAGTCCGATGAGGGTTTCTGCCTCGCTCATGGATGCTCCGTTTGGCATTTATATCCTTCATACATCTGCTGTCAATACCTCGCTCAGGACTTCTACCAGGTGGTCGATCTGTTCGTGGGTGATGACCAGCGGTGGCAGCAGACGGATGACGGTCATGCCGGCGTTGAGCGCGAGTACGTGCCGGTCTTGCAGCGTTTTGATGTAGGGGGCAACTTTCTGTTTGAGTTCGATCCCGATCATCAGGCCCATTCCGCGCACTTCACGGATCAACGGTGAGTTGATTTCTTGCAGCTTATCGAGCAGGTATTCGCCTTTTTCTGCGGCCTGCTTGGGCAACTCTTCCTCTTCGATCACTTCCAGCGCAGCGTTGGCGGCGGCGCAGGCCAGCGGGTTGCCGCCGAAGGTCGAACCGTGCACGCCCGGTACCAGGTTTTGCACCTTCGGCCCGATCAGTACAGCGCCCATCGGCATGCCGCCGGCCAGCGACTTGGCGCAGCATAGCAGGTCGGGGGTGACGCCGCTATGTTGAACGGCGAACAGCTTCCCGGTGCGCCCGAATCCGCTTTGCACTTCGTCCACGATCAACAGGGCCTCGTGCTCGTCGCAAATCCGGCGGGCCGCCTGGACGTAGGCCGGGTCTGCCGGATAGACGCCGCCTTCCCCTTGGATCACTTCCAAGATAAAAGCGGCGGTTTCGTCGGTGATGGCGGCTTCTAGCGCCTCGATGTTGTTGTAGGGAACATGGCTGTAGCCGGGGACGAGCGGCTCGAAACCCTGGCGATATTTTTTGTTATGGGTTGCCGAAAGCGCGCCGAAGGTGCGCCCGTGAAAGGCGCGCATGGTCGCCACAATCCCCGCGCGCCCGGTGGAGATGCGCGCAAACTTGATGGCGGCTTCCACGGCCTCGGCCCCGGAGTTGCAGAAGAAGAGCCGGTCGAGGCCCGGCACGAGCGTGCCCATCTTTTGCATCAGGGCGGCGCGCTGGTCGTTGTAGAACGTCTCGAACAGCGTAATCAGTTTGGTTGATTGTTCAGCCAGCGCGGCGGCTACTTTCGGATGGGCGTGCCCCAGATTGGCGACGCCGTGCCCGGCGGCGCAATCCAGGTATTCGACGCCATCGATGTCGAACAGCGAGGCGCCCTGTCCACGCACGAAAATAATGGGTTGCTTTCCGTACAGCCCGGACGTGTAGCGCGATTCGTTCTCGACGATTTCAGCAGGGGTCAGATTTTTCATTGGATCACCGTTCCGTTGCCCGCGAGGGCGTTTGTGATTGGATTTTGGATGCGTCCATCGGCGATGATCACACGACCGACGCCGCCCTTGAGCGCTTCTTCTGCACCCAGAACCTTTTTCTTCATGCGGCCTTGTGCCGCTTCAAGGGCCTCCGGCAGACGGCTCTGCGGCAGTTCCCGGATCAGGCTGCTTTCGTCGGGGAAGTTCTTCATCAGCCCCGGCACGGCTGTCAGCAGAATCAAGCTCTCGGCCTGTAATGCGCCTGCCAGCATGGCTGCGGCGCGGTCTGCGTCGACGTTGAGCGCCTGTCCTTGCTGGCTGAGCGCCACCGGCGCGACGACCGGTACGTAACCGGCATCCAGCAGGGTTTTTAGCAGTCTGGCGTTGACCTGTTCGATCTTGCCGGTGTAGTCATCGCGGATGATCTTGCGCTTGCCGTTCTCCACCGATTGGATGGCTTCTTTGCGCATGGCGCGCATCAGTTGACCGTCCAGGCCGCTGAGCCCCAGGGCGTTGACGCCCAGCATTTGCAGTTGTTCAACCAGCAGCGTGTTGACTTTGCCGTTGACCGCCATGACGAATACTTCCAACGTCTTGCGGTCGGTGTAGCGCGAGGTGTAACCGGACGGCGAGGTGATGAATTTGGGCGGCGTGCCCAAGGCTTCACTCAAGGCGTTGGCTTCCGCCGAGCCGCCATGCACCAACACCAGCTTGCGCCCTTGTTGCAGCAGCGCTACCGCATCGTTGCAGATAGCCGAAAAATCCACGCCTTCGGTGCCGCCCAGTTTGACGACGATGATGGACTCTGTCATAAATTCTCCATGATAGCCGGTAGGAATGCGCCGACTAGATCGGGTGCAGCCCCGTGAATTCCAGCCCGGTCGTTTCGTCGAGGCCAAGCATCAGGTTCATGCATTGCAGGGCCGAACCGGAAGCGCCTTTCATCAGGTTGTCGATGGCGCACATCGCTACCAGATGGCCGGTGGACTCGTCGAGGTCGAATCCGATGTCGGCGTAGTTCGATCCGGCCAGGATTTTTGGTTCCGGCACGCGGTAGATGCCGCGCTGTTCCTTGACCACGCGGATGAATGGGTTTCCGTTGGCAGCCGCGCGGTAGGCTTTCCACAGGTCTTTGTTCGCCATGCCGGGCTTGACGGTTGCGTGAGCGGTTGCCATCGCGCCGCGCACCAGGTCGACAGCCGTCATGGTCAGGGACACGTTCTGCAGGCCCAGTTCCTGGATGATCTCGGCGGTGTGCCGGTGCCCGAAAGGCGAAAACGTGCGGATGACGTTGGCGCGTTCGGCGTGATGGGAGCCGGTATTGCCCTCCGCGCCCGATTCGGACGAGCCGACTTTTATTTCGACGATCACCGGCGCAGCCGGATCGATCAACTCCGCCTGGACGAGCGGCAGCAGCGCCAGGTTACTGGCGGTGGCGTTGCAGCCCACGCCGCTGACGTAGTGAGCCGTTTTGATCGCCTCGCGGTGCAGTTCCGGTAGGCCGTAGACGAACTTCCCTAGCCATTGCGGCGCAGCGTGTGGCTCGCCGTACCATTTTTCGTAGTTGGCGGCCTCCCGCAGGCGGAAGTCAGCCGACAGGTCGATAATCTTGCCGGCCAGCGTGGCGTATTGTTCGATGTTGTGTTGTGCCTGGCCGTGTGGCAGCGCCAGGAAGAGCACGTCCACCGCTTCGAGTTGCGCCGGATCGCTGAACTTGAGTTGCGTGCGTTTGCGCAGGTTGGGATGTACCTGGTAGACGTATTCGCCGAGATGCGAGCGCGAGGTGGCTTGCTGCACTTCGACGTGCGGATGGCCGAGCAGCAAGCGCAGCAATTCGCCGCCGCCGTACCCTGATCCACCTACGATAGAGACGCTTGTCATCGATTCTTGCTCCTTCATTGGCGAGACGGGGGTTGGCCCCGCCCCTGGTTTATCGCGTTGATTCTTTTTGTGCCACTTTTACCACGTAATTGACGATTTCGTCGGCGATGTCTACGCCGCTGGTAGGTTGCGCTGTGTGGAATTCCATGGTGTGGTTGACCTCGTTGACCACCAGCCCGCGCTGGGGGTGTTCCACCAGGTCCACTGCCAGCACGCCGCCGCCGACGGCCGCTGCCGCTTGCAGGCACAAAGCCTCGATGTCTGGCGTGATCGGGCAGGGTTCACCGGCGGCGCCACGCGCGGTGTTGGTGATCCAGTGCTCCGACTTGCGGTAGATGGCCGTCAATACACGGTCACCAACCACAATGGCGCGGATGTCACGTCCCGGCTTTTTGATGAACTCCTGGATATAGAAGACCGAGTGCTGCACCGACCCAAGCGTGGCCTTGTGCTCCAGCACGGCCTCGGCGGCGTCGCGGTCGTTGACCTTCGCCAATAAGCGACCCCACGATCCAACCACTGGCTTGAGCACCACCGGATATCCAAAATGCTCGATGGCTTCCAGCGCCGCCTCGGTAGTGAATGCGATGACGTTGTGCGGCTGCGGCACGCCCTTGCGCGCCAGGATGGCGCTGGTCATCAACTTATCGCCGCACACCTCGGCCACTGCCGCTGTGTTGACGGTGGGCACGTCGAACGCGTTCAGAATGCGCAGGGCGTACAAGCCGCTGGTAAAGCTGATGCTGCGTTCCAGTACCGCGTCGAAGCTGCGCCAGCGGGCCGGGTCGTCCAGGTCGAACGAAATCATGCGATCGTCGAGACGCTCGTAGTCGATGCCGCGTTTTTCCAGTGCCGCAAAGATCCACTTCTCTTCCACACGGACACGCGAATACAGAACACCAATTCGCAGGCGTTTTTGCATGTCAGTCTCTTCCCTCCTCTCCGCACGAAGCGCCCCGAACGGGGCTGGGGAGAGAGTCGGGTGAGGTTATTCGCCCCAGTCTTCTTGTTCCATGGGCGCCAGTTCCACCGCCGCGGGCTCCAGCGAGGTCACTTCCAGGTCGACGCCGCAGTCGGGGCAAACGATGATTTCGCCCACTTCGGTGTCTGTGTCGAGTGTGATTTCAGCGGCGCATTCGATGCAAGATACGGTAGACATATTGTTTCTCCTTAAATGATTTTAAAGTTTTGATTTTGCTTGTTGAAGTTGTCTTTTGACCGACTCGGGCGCGGTGCCGCCGATGGCGTTCCGTTTTTCGACGGACTTCATCGGGTCGAAGACCTGGTACACGTCGGATTCGAACGCCCCGACGCTTTTCCACACCTCCAGCGGGAGTTGCTCCAGGCTGATATCTTTTTCCGCTGCCATGCGCACGGCTTTGCCCGCAGATGCGTGAGCTTCGCGGAAAGGCACCCCTTTTTGGACGAGGTAATCCGCCAGGTCGGTCGCCAGCATCGACGAGTCGATGGCGGCCCGCATTCGTTCGGTATGCACGTGCATGCTTTCCAGCGCGCCGCTCAACACCGGCAGGATGACCAGTAGCATATCGCTGGCCTGGAAGACGGGCGGCTTGTCTTCCTGCAAGTCCTTGTCGTAGGTCGAAGGCAGGCCCTTGAGCGTCGTCAACAGCCCCGACAGCAGCCCAACCAGCGCTCCAGACTTGCCGCGGGCCAGCTCGAACAGGTCGGAGTTTTTCTTCTGCGGCATCAGGCTGGAGCCGGTTGCAAAGGTGTCGGAGAGCTCGAAGAAACCGAACTCTGTCGTTGTAAATAACACCATCGCTTCAGAAAGTTTGCTTAAATGCAGGCCCGTCATCGCGCAGACGAACAGAAACTCGGCGGCGAAGTCGCGGTCGGAGACGGCGTCCAGGCTGTTGGGCGCCGATGAGTCGAAACCAAGCGTTGCGGCCAGTGTTTCCCGGTCGATGGGGAAGGGCGTGCCGGCCAGCGCGCCGCATCCTAACGGCAGCACCGCAACGCGGTCGCGCAAGTCAACCAACCGTTCGCGGTCGCGTTGCAGGGCCCAGAAGTGACTCAACAGCCAGTGAGCCAACGTCACGGGTTGGGCCCGTTGCAGGTGGGTGTATCCGGGCATCAGGCTGGTTTGATGCGCTTCGGCCAGCGCTACCAGCGTGGATTGCAGCCCCTGGATAGCTTGCTCCAAAAGCGGCAACGTGTCCAGCATCCACAACCTGAAATCGGTGGCGATCTGGTCGTTGCGGCTCCGGCCGGTGTGCAGCTTGCCTGCCGGGGTGCCGATCAATTCTCCCAGGCGGCGCTCCACCGCCGTGTGAATGTCTTCGTCGCTTTCTTCGAAGGTGAAATTATTCTCGGCGAACTCGGCGGCGATGGTGGTCAGTCCGTCGCTGATCTGGCGGTGTTCGTCGCTGGTCAGCACGCCGACTTTGCGCAGCGCGCCGGCCCAGGCCAGTGAACCGCGCACGTCTTGCGCTGCCAGGCGTTGGTCGAAGGGCAGGGAGGTGTTCAGCGCCCAGGCTGCCGGATCAAGTTTGCCGCGGAAGCGGCCGCCCCATAGGGTCATTTTCAGGCTCCTTGCTGTTGTGGTCGCACGCCGGGCAGGCGTTCCAGGGTCAGGCTGTAATCGTTGTAGCCCATGGCGCGCCAAAATGAGAGTGCGGGTTGGTTTCCGGCCAGCGCGGAGACGCTCCAGCGTTTATGCTGCGGCCAGCATTCTGTGAATAGTTTCTGCATGGCGCGGCGGCCAAGGCCCGCGCGTCGCCGCTGGCGCACGACGAAAAATTGTCGCAAGTAAACTTCCGTTTCTGTTTCGCTGAATAGGGCGTAAGCCACGGCTTCGGCTCTTTCTTCGAAGATCACGGCGCGATACTCGCCAGACACCAGCCAACCGCGCATGCGCTCTTCGATCTGCGTTGGGGTCATGGGATTGTGGTGCCCTTCGTCTTGGATGAGTTGCGCATTCCAGGCGGCCAGCAGCGGGCATTCGGCGGCGGAGGCGAAATGATATTGCACGATATTGTATTCCGGGTGAGCCGTCAGTCGCGCTTGAAGCGGCTGTAATCGGGCTTGGGCATGTTCAAGCCGGAGATGGGCAGGTTGTTCAGCGCGCGCACCTTCAGCGACAAGCCGTACAGGTGGATGAAGCCCTCGGCGTCGGATTGGTCGTAGACGTCCTCCTGCCCAAAGGTGGCGAAGTCTTCGCGGTACAGGCTGAAGGGCGACTTGCGTCCGGCGACGATGATGTTTCCTTTGTAGAGTTTGAGGCGCGCAATGCCGCTGACCGGGCCCTGCGTGCTGTCGACGAAGGCGTCCAAGGCTTCGCGCAGCGGCGCGTACCATAAGCCGTTGTAGACCAGTTCGGCGTATTTGACCGCGACCATATCTTTGAAATGCATGGTCTCGCGGTCAAGCACCAGCGACTCGATTTCACGGTGGGCCGCCAGCAGGATGGTGCCGCCGGGCGTCTCATAGACGCCGTGCGATTTCATGCCCACCAGACGATTCTCCACCAGGTCTACGCGACCGATGCCGTGCACGCCGCCCAATTTGTTGAGGTAGGTGACGATGCTGGCCGGCGACATCTTTTCGCCGTTGATGGCAACGGGGGTGCCGGTCTCGAACTCGATTTCGACATAAGCCGGTTCATCAGGCGCGTTCTCCGGCGAGGCGCTGATCTGGTACATGATCTCTTCCGGCTCGTTCCAGGGATTTTCGAGCAGGCCGCCTTCGTGTGAAATGTGCCAGAGATTCGAATCGCGACTGTAGATCGACTTGACGGTGGCTGTTACCGGCACGTTGTGGGCGGCGGCGTAGGCGATGGCGTCTTCACGTGAGCGGATGTCCCATTCGCGCCAGGGAGCGATGACTTTCAGGCGCGGATCGAGCGCCATGACGGTCAGTTCAAAGCGTACCTGATCGTTGCCTTTGCCGGTCGCGCCGTGTGCGATGGCGTCTGAGCCGGTTTCGTGGGCCACGTCCACCAGGTGCTTGGCGATCAACGGACGGGCGATCGACGTGCCGAGGAAGTATTTGCGTTCGTAGAGCGCGCCTGCGCGCAGCAGGGGGAACAGGTAGTCGGCGGCGAATTCTTCCCGCATGTCGTGCACGATCAACTGGCTGGCGCCGCTATCCAGAGCCTTTTTTTGCAGGCCGGTCAGGTCCGCATCGCCCTGGCCGACGTCGGCGCAAAAGCAGACGACCTCGCAGCCGTAATTTTCCTTGAGCCACGGGACGATCACGGATGTGTCCAGCCCACCGGAGTAGGCCAGCACAACCTTGTTCACTTGCGGTTTTAGTTTTGATTTCATGGTTTCTCCTGACGCAAAATAATTCGGTTCTCTAGGATTTTCCGTGGTGGGGTAGGAGGGGTGTGTGCTTTGCGCCGCACACACCTCCGTCACTCTATTTCATCACGCCGATTCCCGAAGACCCAATAATTCTTTGGGCGTTCCCGTGGAAGAGCAGGAAGTGAAACCGGTTCGGTGCTCCCGAAGCCGTCTCACGGACACCGTCTGCCCGGCGAACCCGTAGACAAAATAAAAACAGCCCTCCCCGAAGGAGGGCCGTTTGGATGGACGATACGTTTTTGTCGTTCCGTTACCCGTCACCCAACACAAGCGCAGCCCACCTTCTCAGCGAGAAGCAGGCGCGGACGACGGGAACGGGGTGTAGTCATCATGACAAGCATACTGGGCGCTATTCTACCATCCCGAAGGAATATGTCAATAGCGAATTTTCATTCCCGCTTTTCGCCGCGTTTTTGCCGTTTGGTTGTGATCAATAATATGATTAGGTGAGCAACCAGGCTAATGCCTTATCTTTATCTTGAAACACAGAAAGTTGGTATCCCTGATTGCGGCAGACTGACTCGAAAAATTTAAAATGTCCTTCATCTTCTGGCTTGATGATCTCCGCAATCTTGATCCCCAGTGTTAAACCGATAAAGCGGAATATCTTCGGTCGATTATAGATAGCAGAAGTATTGCCGGTCACGCCGGTTGCATTGCGATGATCGATTATCGCTTTGGTTATATGGCGGCTTTTCATTGCCTGGGCTATTGCCTGTGCCATATCTATCGTGCCATCAAAATCAACCGTGCCGCTGGTGACAACTTCAGCATATCGATCTTCTTCGTGTATTGTTATGTTCCATTCCATGTCGCCGCCTTCGCTGGTAATGGCGTAATTTTAATCGATAACGAGACATCTTGTGTTACGAAAAGCGAGCTATCCTTCAAGCAGCCCTCCTCGAAGAATATATCAACAGCGAATTCTTGCATTTTGCCGCGGCTTTGTTGGGACATAGCTCTTAGCTTCGCGCGGATCAAAATCGCTCATTGTATTTTTTGCCTGGCTAACGCTTCACCGGCTTCTGGCTTGCGCCAGCACGTAATCCACCATTTTCTCCGGAATGTTCACGCCGGTGGTGGTGATGCTGTTGCGAAACTCCATGGTGTGGTTGATCTCGTTGATGGTGTAGCCGTTCTCGGTCTCGAACAGGTCGAGGGCCAGCAGCCCACCGCCGACGGCGTGCGCCGCGCGCCGGCACAAGTCTGCGATTTCGTCGGTGACCGGGCAGTTCGTGGCAACCCCGCCGCGTGCGGTGTTGGTGATCCAGTTTTCCGAGGAGCGGTAGATGGCGCAAATCGGTTGCTCGCCAACCACAAAAGCGCGGATGTCACGGCCTGGTTTGTCGATGTATTCCTGGATGTAAAAAACCTGATGGTTGACGCCCAGAGCCGTCTTGTGCTCGATGATGGCCTCCGCGGCGGAGCGGTTGTCCACTTTGGCCAGCAGGCGCCCCCACGAACCGACCACCGGCTTGAGCACACAAGGGTAGCCCATGGCTTCTGCCGCCGACAGGGCCATGTCGGCGTCGAAGGCCATCAACACGCGCGGCGTCGGGAGTCCGTTCTGGACCAGAATCTGGCTGGTGACGTATTTGTCGCCGCAGCGTTCGGCGATCGCGGAGGGGTTGACCACCGGAACGCCGTTGGCTTCGAAGATGCGCGAGATGTAGAGTCCGCGAGAGTAGGAGATCGAACGCTCGAAGAGAGCGTCCACCTCGACGGGCGGATTGGCGATATCGAAGAAATGTTCCCCGTCGAGGATGCGGACGATCTCCACGTTCGGACGGCGTTCGAGTTCTTCGAGTAGTATTTTTTCTTCTGTGCGCAGGCGCGTGAATAGAAAACCGACTCGCGTCATGGATGATTTCCTTTCGTTCTGATGTTTATGCTGGCTTAAAGAGCTTTTCTGTCCTATCTGTTACAGCGCGTGAATCACCTGCTCTGTCATCTGTTCGGTGGTCAGGCTTCCACCCATGTCGGCTGTGACGGCGTTGCGTGCGATGCAGTCGTTGACGGTCTGACGCAGGCGGGTGGCGCTGTCTTTTTCATCGAGGTAATCCAACAGCATGGCCGTTGAAAGGAAAGTGGCCGTGGGGTTGGCTTTATGCTGCCCGGCGATGTTCGGCGCGCTGCCGTGCACCGGCTCGAAGACTGCCGTTTCCGCGCCGATGTTGCCGGAATACGCTACGCCCAGTCCGCCGACCAGCATGGAGGCTTCGTCGCTGAGGATGTCGCCGAACAGGTTGGTGGTGACGATGACCTCGAATTGTTCCGGGGCGCGTATCAGTTCCATGGCGCAGGTGTCCACCAGCATCTCTTGCATGTGCAGGTCAGGATAGTTTGCTGCGATTTCGAGCGCCACCTGACGGAACAGGCCGCAGGTCTGACGCAGGATATTGGCCTTGTGGACGACGGTCACTTTCTGACGCCCCTCGGCGCGCGCCAACTCGAAGGCCTTGCGCAGGATGTTCTCCGATGCGTGGCGCGTGATGATCATTTCGCTGACGGCGCGGTTGCCGTTCTCTTCCAGGCGTTCGACACCGCTGTACAGGTCTTCGGTATTCTCGCGCACGATCACCATATCGATGCCGGGCCGCGAGGAGGCATGTTCGAACGAGCGACAGGGGCGTATGTTGGCGTACAGGTCGAGGGTCTGGCGCATGCGCACCACCGGCGAGAAATAGCCGGGGATAGAGGGCGGCGTGGTGACGGCGCCAAACAGCGAGGCGTCGGCGGCGCGAATCGCCGCCAGCGTGGAATCCGGCAAGGGGTTGCCGTGTTGCTGGTAGGCGCCGAATCCGATGTCGGCGTGGTCGAAGTCCAAGTCCAGGCCGAGCGCTTGCAAGACCTGTTCGGCCTGGACGATGACTTCCGGCCCGATGCCGTCGCCGGGGAGCAGGCAGATGTGATGCGTCATTGGCTCAGGCCATGAGTTCCTGGATGTCGTGTTCTTTCAGGAAGTTGACGATGCCGCCCGCGTCGGCGATTTTCATGACGAACGCTGGCAGCGGATGGGCCTGGTAGGTGTGGTTTTTGGTGTGATTGGTGATTTGCCCGCTGGCCAGGTCTACGTCCACTTCGTCACCCTCCTGGATGTCGGCAGCCGCTTCAGGACATTCCAGGATGGGCAGGCCGATGTTGATGGCATTGCGGAAGAAGATGCGCGCGTAAGAGGCCGCAATTACACATTTGGCCTGCGAGCCTTTGATGGCGATTGGCGCGTGTTCGCGGGACGAGCCGCAGCCGAAGTTTTGCCCGCCGACGACCACGTCGCCCGGTTTGACGGTCTTGGCGTATTCGGGTTTGACCTCGCAAAAAACGTTTTTGGCGAGTTCGAGCGGGTCGATGGTGATGTTGTAACGGCCGGGAATGATCTCGTCCGTGTTCATGTTTTCTCCAAAAGTCCAGGCTTTTCCCATAATAGTCTCCTGTCTTGTTGTAATGGCTATGAATGCGCGCCTTCCAAAACGCTACGCGGATCGGTGATTTTGCCGGTCAGGGCGGTGGCCGCCGCGGTGGCCGGGCTGGCCAGGTAAATCTCTGAGAGCGGGCTGCCCATGCGTCCGATGAAGTTACGGTTCATGGTGGTCAGGGCGCGTTCGCCGGGGGCCAGGATACCGCCATGTCGCCCGATGCACGCGCCGCAGCCTGTGCCGGTGATCGTGCAGCCGGCGTCCATCAGAATTTCGATCAGTCCGTTTTGGAGCGCTTTTTTGTAGATGCGCGCGCTGGCCGGCGTGACGATCACGCGTGTAAATGGATGCACCTTTTTGCCCTTGAGCATGTTGGCGACGATTTCCAGATCTTCGTAGCGGGCGTTGGTGCAGGTGCCGATGTAGACCTCCTGGACTTCCAGGCCTTCGACTTCTGGCAGCGGTTTGACGTTGTCGACGTCGGGATGGCAGGCGACCTGCGGCGTCAGAACGGAAACGTCGACTTCAACGGTACGTTCGTAGCGCGGATTGATCGGGAGAAGCTGCTCGAACGGCCCTTGCGCAGGGGTCTCGTTCTCCAGAAAGTCGAGGGTGGTCTGGTCGGCGGCGATCAGGCCGCACTTTGCGCCGATCTCGGTGGACATGTTGGGGAAGATGATGCGCTCGTGCATCGGCAGGTGGTTGATGTACTCGCCGCCGAATTCCACTGAGCGATAGGTGCCGCCGTCCATGCCGAGCAAACCGGCGATGTGAATCATCACGTCTTTGGCGTAGACTCCCGGCTGGGTCTGCCCGTGCAGTTCCACGCGGATGGTCTCCGGCACCTTGAACCAGCATTTGCCCGTGACCCAGGCGACGCCGACCTCCGTGGAGCCCAGTCCTGTGCCGAATGCTCCCAGGGCGCCGTAGGTGTTCGAATGGGAATCCGCTCCGATGAGGATCGCGCCCGGCGTGACGTAGCCTTCTTCGATCATCACCTGGTGGCAGACGCCCTGCTGGTACAAATGCGGCAGGCCTTGTTCTTTGACGAACTCCAGAATCTTCTTCTGATTCTCGGCTGCCAGTAAGTTGGGGGCCGGGTAGGCGTGGTCAAAGTGGAGCACGATGCGATTCTTGTCCAGAATTGGTTTGCCGATCTCACGAAAGGCTTTGATCGCCAGCGGCGTGGTGTTGTCGTGACTCATGATGTAATCCACATCCACGAGCACGATCTCGCCGGCATGTACCGGATGCCCGGCTTTGCGTGAAAGAATCTCCTCGATCAAAGTACCCATAGTTTCTCCTTGTGCGATACAGAAAATAGAAAAGCAGCATTGGCCGGGAGCCCTGTGGCGGCGATTCCCGGACGCTGGTAGGGATCAGTTGGTTTCACCATTATATTTCTTCAGCACCATGCGCGTCTCGGTGCGTTTTACACCGGTGACGGTGCGGATTTCCTCGATCAGGTTATTGAGCGCCATTACGTTCTCCACGTTGACAAAGGCACTGACATCGTAATCGCCCGTGATTTCATAGACGTTGACCACGCTTTTGAAGCCGCGTAGGCGGCGCACCACCGAGGTGGTATACACGTGTGATTCGACTTCGAGCATCACCATGGCGCTGATCTCGTGCGGGATCACGTCGATTTCCCGCCCGGTGACGTGCTCGGCGATTTCGATAATGTCTGTATCGAAGAGCCGTTTGCGGTCGTCGCCCAGGTTTTTGATGCGTGAGACGATCACTTCCAGTTCGGCCGGGCTGACCTGGATGCCGTATTCTTCCAGGCGGGCGGCCACGGCGCTTTTTCCGGTGTATTTGTCGATGACGATCTTGCGCTCACGCCCCAGGATTGCCGGGTCGAAAGGCTCGTAGGTGCGCGGGTCTTTGAGCACGCCGTTGGTGTGCACGCCGCTTTTATGCGTAAAGGCATTTTGTCCGGTGATGGGCTTGTTGGGCGCCAGGAAGAAGCCGGAGACTTTTTCCAGGTAGGCAGAAAGGTCGAGCAGCGGCTGGATGCTGTATTTTTCGACCCCTTCGAGATTATGGAATGCCAGGATGGTTTCCGCTAAATCGGGAATGCCCGTGCGTTCGCCCATACCGTTGACGGTGGTATGGATGCAGTTCGCCCCGCCGCGGATGCCCGCCATGCTATTGGCCAGCGCCAACCCGTAGTCATCGTGACAGTGCAGGTCGATCTTGCAGGACAGCAGGCGCTCGCGCAATTTGCATACGCTGTCGAACATGATATGCGGTTGCATGATTCCCAGCGTATCGGCGAAGCTGATACGGTCTGCCCCGGCTTCGATGGCTGCGTTGCATACTTTGACCAGAAACTCGAAATCGGTGCGGGTTGCATCTTCAGGAGTATAGCGCACTTTCAGGCCCAGACTGCGGGCGTAGGCAATGTGCTCGCAGATGATGTCGACGGCCTGTTCCTGCGTTTTGTGCAGTTTTGCATCCAGGTGAATCTTGGATGTCGCGTAAAAGATAGCGACGCGGCCGGCGCCGCAGGCTTTCGCCTTGTCGATGCCGCTGCGCGCAGCGATGGAATGGGCGACGATCTCGGCTTTGAGCCCCAGCCCGGCGATTCGCTCGATGGCTTTGGCCACGCTCGTTGAAACGGACGGGTCGCCAGCCTCGATCATATCTACGCCCACCTGGTCGAGCATTTGAGCGATCTCGACTTTTTCGTCCACGGTAAAGTTGACGTAGGGGGTTTGTTCGCCTTCTCGTAAGGTGGTATCTAAAATTTCGATCATAATACAAGCTCCTTATAGCGGAAAATAAAAACCTGAAGGTCCTTCAGAAATTGTCGTGGTTGGTGCCTGTTTCGTGGAAATTCTCGACAGGATTGTGTCCCTGAAAGAACTAACGCGCTCTCCAGTATCGGAGAGCGCGTTGGTTGACAGGGAAAGACCCGCGAGGCCTATCTTAGACAATCCTGCTTAACCAGCGGAAGCCCACAAATCCGATACCAAAAATTCGGATGTGGGCTGGCGCTTAGCCTTGGCCTCAAAGTTAATGGGTGTGGGAAGTTGATGCATAATTGGAGCGATTTATAGCTGCGTTCATCTGATTTGTCAAGGAATTTTTGCGGGTGAATTTTAAACTACTTTTTCGCACGACTGCTCAAGCGTGACGCTTGAGCAGTTTTTCCGCCAGGCTTCCCAACGCAACGCCGGCCTCTCCTTGCGGGTCTGCTTCTCGCAGGTTGGCGAGCGCCAGGTCGGTCATCTGTTTTGCGGCTTCATGCGTGTATTCATAACCTCCCTCGCTTGCCAGTACCTTGGCAATTTCTTCGACCTCCTCCGGTTGGATGGGCCCTTGCGCCCAGCGTGTGGCGAATTTTCCTTTTTTGCTCAGTCCGACCAAAACGGGCAGGGATTTCTTGCCGGCGATGAGATCGGAGGCCGCCGATTTCCCCGTCAGCGCTTCGTCTCCCCAGATGCCCAGGATGTCGTCCTGCACCTGGAATGCCAGGCCGAGGTAATGGCCGAAAGAGCGGTAGGTCTCCTGGGTGGGTTCGTCGGCGCCACCCAGCAGCGCTCCCAAGCTGCAACAGCAAGCCAACAAAGCGGCCGTCTTGCCGCCGACCATCGGCCAATATTCTTCCACGCCGAGGTCGTTGCGGTTTTCGTAAGACATGTCGAGGTATTGACCGCGCGTCAGGTCGAGGCAAGTCTCGTGCAGAATCTTCGCTGCGCGGGCCACGACTTCCGCCGGGTAGGACGCGCCCAAATCCATAACGGCCAGGTGCGCCAGGGTATAGAGCGCGTCGCCGACGTTGATCGCCATCGGAGCGCCCCATTTCTTCCAAACGGTTGGACGGCCACGCCGCTTGTCAGAATTGTCTTGAATGTCGTCGTGGACGAGTGAAAAGTTGTGCACCAACTCGACCGCTGCCGCTGCCGGCAGTGCGGTTTGGGAGTCGCCGCCCGCCCCGGCTGCGGACAGCAGCACCAACAGCGGACGGATGCGCTTGCCCCTGGCTTCCGGGC
This sequence comes from Anaerolineales bacterium, assembly GCA_046704785.1. Lineage (GTDB taxonomy): Bacteria > Chloroflexota > Anaerolineae > Anaerolineales > Villigracilaceae > JBJKRF01. The sequence continues at coordinate 16,058 of JBJKRF010000140.1, forward strand.
CGGCGCCTTCTCCCGTCCAACCCATGTGGTAGGTGAGCATTTCGTGAAATGCCTGGAAATGCGGCGCGTCCAAACGACTGACCTGGCGCTGGAGTTCGGATTCTATGCCAGAAAGAAGGTCTTCGATGAATGTGTCACTCATGCCAAGATTGTACCTGAATTCATTCGAATCGTTGCGGTATTGTGATACCCTTTGCAAATCTCTAGGTTCCCCGTAAGGTCACCCCTTGTTGGGTTAGCTCGTTCTCCAGTTGTTCCGGAGACTGAAAGTGGACGGTGGCAAACCCCAATTTTTGCGCGGCAGCGACGTTGGAAAGGGCATCGTCGACGAACAGGCATTCCGGTGGCTGGCGGCGGATGCGTTGCAGGAGCAGGCGATAGATCGCTGCGTCCGGCTTGATCAGGCCCACCTCGCCTGAAATAAGGATGTCGTCGAACCAGTCGAAGAAGGCGTATTTTTTGCGAGCGATCTGGAATTTTTCGGCAGACCAGTTACTCAGACCGTAGAGCAGATAGCCGGCCTGCTTGAGGCTGCGCAGGATGGTGAGCGTGCCCTGAATGGGCCCGGGCACCGAGTCTTCCCAGCGCTCGTCGTAGGCGCGAATCAGGTGCGCGTATTGCGGAAAGCGCGCCGAAAGTTCGACGACGCCGTCGGCAAAGGAGCGGCCTCGATCCTGTTCCAGATTCCAGGCAGAGAAATCGATCTCCGACAGGAAGGCGTCGATGGCCTGGGAATCGTTCTGAAAGAAGGGCCTGTAAACCCGGTGGGGATCCCATTCGAGGACGACGCGGCCAAAGTCGAAGATAATCGCTTGGATGAGATTCGTCATGCGCCCGATTTTAGCTCAGGAACCGGTTCCGGTATAGCTGTTGACGCCTAAAGTCCAGACCCAATACGTCAGGGCAAATAGACCGGCGCCGATGACGGGCGAGAAATAAATCCGCTTTTCCTCTTTGGCTTTGCGAATCCATTGCAGGGCTTCTTTTTCTTCCATGGCCTTTCCCTATTTAGCGCCTGAAGATTGCGTCTGCCCGCTGAGCGCCTGGTATTGGGCGAAATCCGCCGCGGCTTCCGCCGTTTTGCCCAGTTTCTGGTAGACGAGCCCGCGGTTGTTGTAGGCCAGGGCGAGCTTGGGGTCGAGTTGGATGGCCTGGGTGTAGTCGGCGAGGGCCTTGTCGTACTGCTGCTGCTTGTCGTAGGCGTTCCCGCGGTTGAAGTAGGCGTTGGCATCTTTGGGGTCGAGTTGGATAGCTTTATTGAAGTCGGCGAGGGCCTTGTCGGTTTGCCCCTGTTTGTCGTAGGCGAACCCGCGGTTGTTGTAGGCGGCAGCGTCTTTGGGGTCGAGTTGGATAGCTTGATCGAAGTCGGCGAGGGCTTTATCGTACTGCCCCTGATCTCCGTAGGTGGTCCCGCGGTTGTAGTAGGCCAGGACATCCTTGGGGTCGAGTTGGATAGCCTGGGTGTAGTCGGCGAGGGCTTTGTCAGTTTGTCTCTGCCCGCCGTAGGTGGCCCCGCGGTTGACATAGGCGTTGACGTTTTTGGGATTGATGTGGATGGCCTGGGTGTAGTCGGCGAGGGCTTGTGTGTATTGATCGAGAGAAAGGTAGGTATTTCCCCGATATAAATAAATCTGATCCTGATTGTTGAGTAATTGGGCGTTGCCCGATATTTGATCCAGCGCGTCGTCGAAATGTGCCAGCGCCTGTGTATAATGGTTGTTTTTATATTGAATGTAACCGGTCAGGAAAAAGATCAGCGCGCCGGTTTCCTGCCCGGCTTGCTGCTGGAAGGAAAAGGATTGCAGGTCGGCCAGGTTGGCGCTTGGCTTCAGTGTGCTGCTGGTATCGAGGGGCAGGCTGCCGGGCGGGTCCAGGTTCTCGACGTGCAGGGTGATGTTGGGGTTCTGCGTCGGGCGGTACCAGCCCCACAGGACTACGTCGGCCAGGTAGCGTTGGCCCAGCTTGCGCGCCGCCGGGCTGCCTGCTTCCGGTGTGATCACATCCGGTACATTCTTGATTTCCACGCTGTCGTCGCCCGAAAAATCGGCGTCGAGCTTCTCGATGATTTCGTTTTGCAGCCCGTAGACCTGCTCCGGGCCGTCGAAGGCGGCCACCACGACCACCAGCTTGGCCTGCAAAGCCTGGCGGCGCTGAAGCAGGATTCCCCCGCCTGCAATCATTCCAAGCAATACCAGCGCCAGCCCGATGCGCGCCCGGCGATAGAAAGCCGGGTAGGCGGGCCGATGTTCAATACTCATTTCTTCGCCAAGGAGCAACACGCCGCGATGAACCGTTTTCGTCTTGAATCCCACCCAGGCCAGCGCAATCAGCACAACCAGCAGGACGCCGCCCGCCAGGAAATAATTGAGGCTGGCCTGGTCTCCCTGCCAGAGTTGGTAGAAGGTATAAGCCGTGGTGACCGCGCCGAGGAACTCGGCAATCGGAGACCACAGGTTTTTGAGCAACCCGAACAGATTGTCTTTGTGTGATTGTGATTGATCGGCCATGCGCGTTGCCTCGTCTACCCTGGCGCTAGTTTCCCCTGTAATTATACCCATCACGGGTGAAAATGCGCTTTTTATCGAGCAGGAACACGCAATTTTCACCCGCGGGCATTGTATACAACTTTACCTTTCCGCCAATTTGCCCGTCCTTAGCGCTGCCAGCGAACCTGCCCCGCAGGCAAACATGGTCACCTCGAGCTGGCGCTGGGTCAGTTGCATGCGTTCGATGGCTTTCTCAGTCGAGACCGCGGCGGCTTTCAAGAAGGGGCTGGCCATGCCGCCCAGCATGGCGCCCAGAGCCAGACACTTGGCGAGGTCGAGGCCGTCGCGCAGGCCGCCGCTGGCGAAGACCGGCATCTCCGGCGTAGCCCGCCGCACGTTCAGGATCGACTCGGCGGTGGGAATGCCCCAGCCGACGAACGTGGCGGCCAGTTCACGGATGAATTCGTCGGGCGCGCGGTGCATCTCCACCTGCGACCAGCTCGTCCCGCCTGCCCCGGCCACATCGATGGCGGCCACGCCGCATTCGGCCAGCAGCTTGGCCGTCCGTTCCGAGATGCCCCAGCCCACCTCCTTGACCAGTACCGGCACATCGATCTGTTTACACACCTGTTCGATTTTGCGGGCCAGCTCTTTGAAATTTGTATCGCCGCCGGCCTGCACGGCTTCCTGCACCGGATTCAGATGCAGGTACAAAGCGTCGGCCTGGATCATGTCCACGGCGCGGCGGCACTGTTCCACGCCGTAGCCGTAGTTGAACTGCACCGCGCCCAGGTTGGCGAAGAGCAGGATGTCCGGCGCGACTTTGCGCACCTGGAAAGTTTTCTGGCGTTCGGGGTGTTCGAGGGCGGTGCGCTGCGAACCGACGCCCATGGCCAGGCCCACCGTCTGAGCCGCTTCGGCCAGACGGTGGTTGATCGTCTCGGCCTCCGCCGTCCCGCCGGTCATGGAACTGACCAGCAGGGGGACGGCCAGTTTTTTGCCGAACAGGTTGAGGGTCGTATCGATCTCGGCCAGGTCCAGCTCGGGCAGCGCCTCGTGGACGAAGTGATAGCGTTCGAGGCCGGTCGTCAGCGCGGAGCGTACATCCTTCTCCAGGTTGATCTTGATATGGTCTGCTTTTCTTTGTTCGATGGGCGCAACTTTTGTCATTATCCTGTGTTCCTGTTTGAAGACTGAAACGTGGTGGTACAATACCTGCTTGGGTATAATGCCCCTGCGAACCCAGACGAAAATTCTACAGGAGGATTGTATGGCTGATACGCTTAGCGAAATCACGGCAATCATCGTTGAACTGCTTGGGGTGGATGAAGGTAAAATTACGATGGATGCCCGCTTCCGCGAAGATCTCGAGGCCGACTCGCTGGACCTGGTCGAACTGATCATGGCCTTCGAGGACAAATTCGGTACGGAGATTTCTGACGAAGACGCTCAGAAGATTACAACCGTGGGCGAAGCCGTCAACTACATCGAGAACCGTAGTAAGTAGACTTGCAATGATTATACAGTAGAGCCGCCCATGAAGGCGGTTCTATCTGTTTAAAGGGTGATGTTCGCTATCAAAGCGGAAAAATGTCGTACGCCCCCGTTGGCGTTTCCCGTTAAACTGCAACGGTGCGGTTCATTTGAACCGCACCGTTATGCTTATTTCAACAGCACAGGGATTTCTTCGGGGTGCTTGGCAACCTTGACGCCGGCTGCCTGCAGAGCCTGGATCTTCGATGCGGCGGTGCCTTCGCCGCCCTCGACGATGGCGCCTGCGTGCCCCATCCGTTTGCCGGGCGGGGCCGTCTGGCCGGCGATGAACGAGACCACCGGCTTGGTCATCTTGGTTGCGATGAACTGGGCGGCTTTTTCTTCGTCAGAACCGCCGATCTCGCCGATCATGACCACTTTGTCGGTCTGTGGGTCGCCCTCGAACATCTCCAGCACGTCGATGAAGCTGGTGCCGTTCACGGGGTCGCCGCCGATGCCGACGCAAGTGCTGGTGCCCATATCCTGCTGCTTGAGCGCGTACAGCACTTCATAGGTGAGCGTGCCTGACCGTGAAACCACGCCAATGTTGCCGGGGATGGCAATGTTGCCGGGGATGATGCCGACTTTCGACTCGCCGGCTGTCAGTAAGCCAGGGCAGTTGGGCCCAAGCAGGCGCACGCCTTTCTGGTCGATGTAGTTGCGCACGCGCATCATGTCGCCGACCGGGATGCCCTCCGTAATGCAGATGACGAAGGGCATGCCTGCGTCGGCGGCCTCGAAGATGGCGTCCGGGGCGAAGCGCGCCGGGACGAAGATGACGCTCGTATTTGCGCCGGTGGCTTCGACCGCTAATTTGACCGAGTCGAAGACCGGGATCTTGCCGTCCACCCATTCGCCGCCCTTGCCGGGCGTCACGCCGCCCACGACGTTCGTGCCGTAAGCGACCATTTGCTGCGTATGGAAAAGTCCCTCGTTACCGGTAATGCCCTGCACCAACAGGCGCGTCTGTTTATTGATCAAAATGCTCATCGATGTTTCTCCTCGTTACGCGCCTTTGGCGGCTGCGACGGCTTTTTGCGCTGCGTCGGCCAGGGTCTCGGCGGTGATCATGTTTGCATCGGCCAGCATCTGGCGGCCTTCCTCGGCATTGGTGCCCACCAGTCGCACGATCATCGGCACCTTGGGCTTGACCTCGTCCATGGCGCTCAAGATGCCCTTGGCTACTTCGTCGCAGCGCGTGATTCCGCCGAAGATATTGAACAGCACGGCATCGACATTCGGATCGGTCAGGATGATGCGCATGGCTGCTGCCACTTTTTCCGCGCCTGCGCCGCCGCCGATGTCCAGAAAGTTGGCGGGTTGCCCGCCGAAGAAATTGATAATATCCATGGTTGCCATTGCCAGGCCGGCGCCGTTGACCATGCAACCGATGTCTCCGTCCAGCTTGATATACGTCAGGCCGTACTTGCGCGCTTCCACCTCGGATGGCGCTTCGGCGTCCAGGTCGCGCATTTCGGCCAGGTCCGGGTGGCGGAATATGGCGTTGTCATCGATCAGCATCTTGCCATCCAGGGCCACCAGGCGCTTGTCTTCGGTGATGACCAATGGGTTGATCTCGGCCAGCGTGGCGTCGTTTGCGGTATAGCATTCCCACAGGCTCTTAAGAATCTGGGCGAAGGATTTCCAATATTCACGCGGCAGGTCGATTCCGGTGGCAATATCGCGCGCCTGATAGTCCTTAATGCCCAAAAGCGGATTGACGTGTACCTTGACGATTTTCTCCGGTGTGCTGCGCGCCACTTCTTCGATTTCGACGCCGCCCGCCGCAGAGGCCATGATGACAGGTTTTTTTGCGCTGCGGTCGTTTGTAATGCCCAGGTAGATTTCCTGATCGATGGCGGCGGCCTCGTCCACCAATACTTTACGTACTGGCAGCCCTTTGATTTCCATCGTCAATACCTGCGTTGCAGCTTGTTCCGCTTCAGCCGGGTCTTTGGCGAGGCGAACGCCACCGGCTTTTCCTCGTCCACCAACCAGTACCTGCGACTTAATAACGACGCGGCCACCCAGCTCTTCTGCGATGTGTCTTGCTTCGCTTGCGGTAGCCGCTACGCGCCCTTTCGGAATGGGGACCCCATAACGGGAAAAGATTTGTTTTGACTGGTATTCGTGCAGTTTCATGTGGGTTCTATCTCCCTGTTCAATTGGGGTAAGTCTCCCAGACTTGCCGTCGGCGATTATACCACTGCCAAGAAAAGGGGGGCTTTGGGAATCAGCGTGATGAAGTGGATTGATGGGGGGATGGGTGCGCGCGAAACGCCGCACCCATCCCCCCATATCTACCCCTACCACGGAAAATCTTGGGGAGCCAAAAGGGGCAGCCGTGCGGCTGCCCCTGCTTATCGCGGCTTATTTTGCCGGAGGACTGAAACGCATTATGCGGTTGTTGGCGGCGTCCGTTACCCAGACGTGCCCGGCCTGATCGATGGTAATGCCTGAAGGCTGCCCCAGGCTGGACATATCTGTGCCGGCTTGGCCCCAGGCCTGGACGAAGGTACCGTTCTCGTCGAATTCGATCACGCGATAGCCTTCGGGATCGGTTACGAAGACGTGATTATCAGGCGAGATGACAATATATGGTTTGTTGTCTAACGACTGGCCGTACCATCCGGAGATGGGCCATTCACGTAGTGGGGTGTAGGTCAGGCCGTCCGCCGAGGGAGAGAACTCCTGCACGCGTTGGTTCCATGTGTCGGTCACGAACAGGTTGCCCTGCGAGTCGAGCTTGACGTCCACCGGCTCGTCGAACTGGCCGGGTTGTGAGCCTTCCGAGCCAAACGAGGTGAGTTCTTTGCCGTTCGAGTCGAAGACAACGATCCGTTTATTGCCGGTATCGGCGACGTACACGCGACCTTTCGAATCCACTGTGATGCCGCGCGGGCCGTACAGCGCACCGGGCGTATCGGCCGTTCCGAAGGTGCCCCAACTGGTCAGAGGTTTGCCGCTTGCGTCGAACTTCTCGACGCGATGGTTCCAGGTATCTGTTACGTAGACAGAGCCATCCGGCCCGACGGCTACTCCCCAGGGCTCATTGAATGTTCCGATGGGTGCGCTGCCCTTGCTGATATCGGCGAAGGTGCCCCAGCCGTTGAGGTACTTTCCTTCAGGGGTGAAATGTTCGATGCGGTTGTTGCGTGAGTCGGCGACGTAAATCGTGCCGTCCGGGGCGATGGCAATGCCGCGGGGCGCATTCAATTGACCGGGCTGGTTGCCGGCGGCCCCGATGGATTCGTCCGCTTTGAGCTGGATGGTGCCTTTTTCGTAGGGGTCGGCCTGGGGCGGCGTGCTGGATTGCGCCGTTCCATAATTCCAGATGAGTTGGGCGGCGTCTTTGCGGATGTAGAGCCGCATTCGGTCGGAAGGTTGCCAGTTCGAGATGGTCGTCGTGGTGCTGCCGGTGGCTGTGGCGTACTTGGTGAAGTCGCGGTTGAGCCACACATCCAGGATGGCGGCGCGCATGTCGGGGTTGGTGATGGCGTATTGTAGGCGGTCCCAGGTCAGGTTGAAGTAATCCTGGTTGGGCCAGACCATGCGAATGTAATCGTATTCGTAATAGGCGTTTCCAACGATGGGCTCGATCTTGCTGTAGTTGCTGCTGCCTACCAGGATGGCCGGTGCGTTGCGCAAGTCATTGGTGGGTTGGCTGCCATAGTAGCGTGCGTTGGTGAAGTCGCGCAGGTACCAGGAGAGCGGCCACGAAACGGCGTCGTCGTAACCAACCACGATGTCCAGCCCGCCGGTGGTTTTCTCTGAAAGCTCCGTAATCTGTTGCATGGCGTCTTTGATGCCGGTAAAGCCGTGAGCGTAAACCAGATATTCCTGTGCGTTGTCGTAGTTGATATAAGCAGCGCGGATCGCGGTGCGGGTTGTCAAAATGGCGAGAATGCCAAAGAAAGACAGGACGAACAAGTAGACGGCTTGCCGTAGTGACCAACGCGCGAAGATGTAATACAAGCCCACCAGGCTGCCGGCGACCCCGATAAGGGAGATAATTAGACTGATTGTGACGCGTAAGTGGTCGAGGTCCTTGCCTGTAAACGGCGGCGGACTTCCCAGCGCAGAGATAAGAGCGCCTGCGAGACTTAGCACCAGTACGACCAGTAACCCCAACGAGAGGATGGCTTTATGTTGGCGGAACTCCTGCCAGTCGACGCGATCGAGCAGCGAGCCGATGGCCCACCCGCCGAACAGAATCATGGGCAAGGTCAGGTGATAAGTCAGCCAGGGCATCTTTTCGCCTGCAAATGTAAAAGCGACGATGCTGGCGATTACCCACCAACCGAGTAAGGAATACGTGTTGGGCAGGTTGGCAGAGACGGTATCGAGTTTTGTCTTGGCCTCTTTCAACCGCCGTCTGCCGATAATGAAACCGAAAATCGAGGCAATGGCCGGCAGGAACTCGTACATGGGAATTTGAATGAGAATGTAGTAATACCAGGGTTGGCTGCCGCGTTGTACACCTTGCTGTTCGAGCCAATATCCCAGCGCGCCGACCAGACCGGCAAAGAAGCCGGAGCCGTTGGTGAACATCGTAGTGTAGAAAACGGTGAAAATGACGTAAAAGAGCAGGGCGGCTTTCCACCAGACGTTACGATTCCACCACAGGCCAACAAAGATAGAAACAGCTACCAGGGGAAGTAACACCGACAGCGTCATCGGGATCTGGGACATGCTGTAGTCCGTCGGGTTGCCGCCCAGGAACTTCACCGGGAAGGCTGTCAGCATCGGCAGGATGAGCGTCGTCAGCAGGAGCAGCATGTCGAAAGAGCGCTCCTGGCGTATTTTTTGCAGTCCGTAGCCGCGAATCAAGAAATAAATACTGGCGATGATCGCCAACAAGCCGATGGCAAGCAATATCATGACGGGCGAGACGCCACCTGCCGGCGCTGACAGCGGTGAGGCGCCTTGGCCGGGAATCGCCGGTGAGGCCGTTTCCCCTGCGCTCAGGGTGCCGCTTTTGTTGGCAAGCGCCAATCCCAGGCCACCCCCAAAGGCCAGGACGCTGACAATCAGGCTGACAACGAAAGCTCGCAGGTCGTTTTCACGTTCTTCCCACGAGCGGCGTGTGACTTGCGCGATGAAATACGCTGCCAGGAAGATCATGGCCTCGGCGGTATAAATAAAGGCTGTTTCTTTGATCGTGAAGTGTAAAACTGTCGCCGCGGCTAACAGGTATAGATAACGAGGTAAGCCGGTTTCCAGGTAGCGTAGGATCGCGTATAGCATCAAGATGCCGTAAAGCCCTGCATAGGCCTCGTTGCGGACGTACCGTCCGTAGAACAGCATATAGGGCGAGATGAGCATCATGACGGCGGCGGCGATCATGCCGGCGCGACCCAGGTAGCGCCGCCAGTGCCATAGGGTGAAAATGGTGGCAATGCTAAACAAGGCTGCCGGGATGCGCGCCGTGAAATCACTGGCGCCGAACAGGAAATAAGAGAGCGCCAATAGATGGAATTGCAGCGGCCCGTGCATCATGGGGTTGTATTCGTATCCCTGGCCTTTGTATAGCAGCCAGGAGAAGTAGGTATGCAGACTTTCGTCATGGCTCATCACGCGTACGCCAAGGTCGTAGAAACGACTGACAAAGGCCAGCGCGATGATAATGGCGAAAATCAGCACTTCCATATTGAGCCAGGGCAGTGCGGGGATAGGAGTTCGATTGAGCCAGGTGCTTTTTTCGTCGTTCATAGCAGGTCCATGGATGAGGGATGCGTGACTTATACTGCAAAGTAGTGGTTCTGACAAGCGAAATAAGTGCGGATTGCGCGTAGCCAGTATACCATAAGGGTGTTAAATATTGCGTTTATCCTGCAAGCGCCCGCGAAGCCAGTTGGCCGCAGCCGGCCTGGATGTCGATGCCGCGGCGGATGCGAATGGTGCAGGGAATTCCATGTTGTTCCAAAATCGATTGGAATTGGGTTGCCCGCTGACGCGTAGTAGCTTTGCCGCTGTAGCCGGTGGTCGGATTCAGTGGAATAACGTTGACGTGGCAGAGCAGTCCTTTCAGCAGGGCAGCCAATTTGCGGGCCTCTTCGGGGGTGTCGTTGACATCGTAAATCAAAGCCCACTCGAAGGTGATACGCCGTCCGGTGGTCTGGACGTATTCCCGGCAGGCTGCCATCAAGGCCTCGAGCTTGTATTTCTTGTCCACCGGCATCATGCTCTCGCGCAGCGCATCCTGCGAGGCGTGCAGCGAAACGGCCAGGTTGACCTGTCGCTTTTCGGCGGCGAAGCGCTGGATCATCGGCACCAGTCCGACGGTCGAGATGGTGAAACGCCGCGCACCCAGATGATAGCCGTCCGGGTCGTTCAGGCGGTCGACGGCGGCCATGCTGTTGTCGTAATTGTGGAAAGGTTCGCCCATTCCCATCAGCACTACGTTCGTCACCTGTTCCCCTTCGTCGTGAAGCAGCCGGGCGTAGTAAATGACCTGCGCGATGATTTCGCCGCTGGAGAGGTGACGTGTGAAGCCCATCTGACCGGTGGCGCAAAAGGTGCAACCCATGGCGCAACCGACCTGTGTAGAGATGCACAAGGTGCGACGGCGTTGGTAGCGCATCAGCACCGCTTCGATCTGTGCCCCGTCTGGTAGGGCGAAGAGTGTTTTGCGAGTCTGTCCGTCGCTGGAATCAAGTCGCACGGTAGGCCGGAGTACCTCGAAGCGCAGGTCTGTCGCCAGTTTTTCGCGCAAAGGCTTGGACAGGGTTGTGAACTCGTCGGGCGTGGTCCACAGGTTTTTGTAGAGGCCTTGCCAGATCTGTTTCGCCCGGAACGCCGGTTCTCCCCAGGCGCGCACATGTTCGGTCAGGGTGTTCAGGTCGAAGTCGTAAATGGTTGGGATCGAATCATTCATACCGATAAAGTCTGTTTGACTGTTCTATACACCAATAAGAGTTGCAAGGTCGTCTGCGATGATGTCGACGGGCGGACTCCACTTTTCGGCGGCTGCGCGGCTGCTGACGCCGCTCAGCACGAGCGCTGTCGGGCAGCCAACAGCCTGACCGCCGGCGATGTCCGTTTCGAGACGGTCGCCAACCACCAGGGTGTCCGCCGCTGATGTGTCCAGCCGTTCGAGGGCCAATTCCATCATCGCCGGCTGCGGTTTGCCCGCCAGGATGGGTTCTTGATCCGTCGAAGCGTTGAGCGAGGCCAGGATGGCGCCCGCGCCCGGCACCAGGCCTTCCGGCGTTGGGAAGGTGCGGTCGGGGTTGGTGGCGTAATACGGAACGTTGTTGTTACGAATTAACAGAGTCGCTATGCGGAGCTTTTCGTACGTGATTTTCCGGTCCAATCCGGCGACGACCGCCAGCGGCGGGTTGGCAAGCGTGAATTCGTCAACGGCTTCGAAACCGCGTTCCTTGAGCGCCTGACGTACACCGTTTTCGCCGACAACGTAGACGAGACCGCCCTGCGGAAAGCGCTGGGCCACCAAATAGGCGACCGTCATGGCCGAGTTGATGATTTGCGCTTCTTCGACCTGGACGCCAAACCCTGCCAGCTTTTGCACGTATTGCGCGGGCGTGCGCGTGGCGTTGTTGGTCGCCAACATAAAATCCAGGCCGCGTTCGTGGATGCAGGCAAAGATTTCTGGTAAGTTGCCGATGGGCTGTTCGCTGCGCCATAAGACGCCGTCCATATCGAGAATCAGGGCTTTTGCGTTGGGGGGAAGCAATGTCATCGCTGCGAGAATTTTCCTGAAAAAGGGTTGCCTCACCTGGGACGGATTTCTCTGGCAGGAAGGCCCTTGCAATTATACCTGAGGGCGTTCAGAAACGCCGAAAAAAGCCGAGGTATCTTGTCTTTTTGGTTCTCTTGGAGTGGGACGAAGCGGATTTGCAGGGGTGTGCGAACTGTCTTTTCCTTGCGACAGGCTTTCTGAGAACAAAAATCAGGGACGATTTTTGTCGTCCCTGATTGGTTTCTTTGCAAAAAGACTCGTTCAGGCTTCTTTTTTCTCAGGCACCTGTAAAACCTGATCGACCAGGCCATAGTCCACCGCTTGCTGGGCTTCCAGGTAGAAGTCGCGGTCGGTGTCGCGTTCGATGACTTCCAGCGGTTGCCCGGTGTGTTTGGACATGATGTCGGTCAGCAGCGATTTCAGCCGCAGGATTTGCTTGGCCTGGATCTCGATGTCCGTAGCCTGGCCTTGGGCGCCGCCCAGCGGTTGGTGCATGTGGACGGTTGCGTTTGGCAAGGCATAACGGCGTCCCTTGGTTCCGGCGGTCAGTAGCACGGTGCCGAACGAAGCAGTCACGCCGACGGCCACTGTGCTAACCGGGTTGGAGATCATCTGTATCGTGTCATAAATCGCCAGGCCGGCGTAGATTTGTCCGCCAGGCGAGTTGATGTACATCTGGATTTCTTTCTCCGGGTCTTCGTGGTTCAGGTATAGTAATTGCGCCACGATCAAGTTGGCGACCTGGTCGTCGATGGCTGTGCCCAGGAAGATGATTCGTTCTTTGAGCAGCAATGAGTAAATATCGTATGCGCGCTCACCACGGCCTGAAGACTCGATAACCATTGGAATGACGCTTTTGAAATCAGGGATCATGTTTTGCTCCTTGAGTAACTCATTGTAATTCGGCAATCTTTTTCGTAGAAATAGCGTAGCCGTACTTTCCAAGAATACCGACAATGATACACAAGTTTTGTTGGATTTGCGTTAATGGTGTATCACACATGAATAAACACAGGGACGACTTTTCGCCGTCCCTGTGTTGTTATGCCGACTCCTCAGTGGCGCTTTCAGCCGGGGCCTTTTCGGCCTTGGGCGCTTTAGGGGTCGATGCAGCTTTGGTGGAAGCCGTCGTTTTGGCAGCGGACTTTTTTGTGGAGGCCGCTTTGGATGTCGTCGACGCCTTGGCTTTGACGCCGGACTTGCGTGCGGTCGCAGGTTTCTTCTCTGCGCCGGCGGCGGCCTTCTTGCTCGTCTTGCTCTTGCTCCCCGTCGATTTTTTCTCCTCCGCCGGTTCTTCTTCTGCAACCTGCCCGGTGGCAACCTCTTTGAGATAGTCGAGCACGCGACGGGTCATCAAGCGATTGGCGGAATCCATGGCAACGGCGTCGACCATCTCGCGCGAGGCGCGCGTCCCGCCACGGGTGCGCTTGTTGAATTCCTCGTCCATTGTGGCGAGTGTGGCCCAGGTGTTGCTGAATTCCTTCTCGAGGGTTTTTTCGTCGATTTTGATTTTCTTCTGGCGCGCAATTTCGTCCAGGATCAAGCCGCGTTCGAGCATACTCTTGGCGGTGGGTTTGGCCTGCTCTTCGATAAACTTCTCGCGGTCGGTATTCACCAGCTTGAAGTATGTTTCCAGGTTTTCCACACCTTGCGATTGCAACCGGCTTTCGATATCGCTCAAGACGTGTTCCACCTCGTGTTCGAGTACCTGCGGTGGATATTTGATGGTAGCGCCTGCTTTGACCTTGCCGATCAGATCGTCGAAGTATTGGGAGTCGTAACGGGAATTGGCATCCTCTTCAATGTTCTGGCGCAAGTGTTCGCGGAATTCTTCGAGGTTTTGTCCCAGGCCGGTCTTTCTGGCGAATTCATCATCCAGCGCGGGCAGGTTGACGCCGCGTACCGCTTTGATGGTCACGTCGAATTTGATGTTCTGGCCCTGGAAGGCTTCGCCGCCTTGCTTTTTGGTGAATTTATGGGTGATTTCCAAGCTCTCGCCAGGCTTGGCGCCGATCAGTTCGCGAGAGAAACCGGGGAAAGGCCACTCGTTCTCGTACTTGCTGTCTTTGCGGATTTGCAGGGCATGACCTTTGTGTTCGTCGAGCGGGGCTTCCTCCTCGGCGGCATCCACCTTGTTGGCTGTGACGTCTACTGAGACCAGGTCGCCTTCCTCTACCGGGCGTTCCACCGTCTCGCGGCTGCCGTATAGAAAACGCAGGTTTTCGATCTCTTCATTCAGGTCGTCTTCGCTGGGGGGCTGGAAGTCGTAGGCCTGGCGGATGGACCGGTAGTCGCCCAGGTCGACGCTGGGCATCAGCGGTACGGTGAAAACGAACTTGGGTGGTTCCAGGCTTTCGATATTTTCCAACTGCCCGGCAGCCGCCGGTTCCACGTCGGCCTCTTTCAGGGCCTGTGGGTAGACTTCGTCCACGATCAATTCGACAGCGTCCTCGGTGATGGCGGCGTCTCCGTATAAGCGGCGCACCACATCATAAGGCGCTTTACCGGGGCGAAAACCGGGAATCTTGGCCCGCTCAGCGATCTTGCGCGCGGCGCGGTGACGCGCACCTTCCAGTTTTTCAGGTTCGACTTCCACAACCAGAGTCAACTGGTGGTCGTCGCGCGGATGGGTCTCAATCTTCAAAGCAGAATACCTTCCTTCCGATTAATGATTTTCGGTTCTTGCGGAATTTTTCATCGAGATGGCTTGTTTTTGTTTCAAATGGGCCGGGTAGGGCCGGGAAATGGTTCTTTTGTGTCAGTGGGGACAGAGGGACTTGAACCCTCACGCCTTGCGGCACATGATCCTAAGTCATGCCTGTCTGCCAATTCCAGCATGTCCCCGGAACGCGGGAGATTATAAAGCCTGCGCAGGTAGGCGTCAATCGATGGACGGGGAAGTCGCGGCAGAATTTGGCTGTCTGGTAACGGATGGATGGAGTATAATCCCACTTCGTGTCCCGAATTATTAATCCTGACTCTGCTGGGAAAGAGCGTACCCGTTTAAGCAAGGCTGTAGTGGCAGCTGTCCGTGAAGTGGCGAAACAAAGCGACCCTGGGCCGGAGACGCGCGATCTGGCGGCCTTCATCGTCCTGGCGCTGGCGACCATTGCCGAGAGTATCGACGTATCTGTGGCGGCCTGGGAGAAGCGTGGATATTGGGTCAAGGCGGACCGCTTCCGCATGGAGTGGATGTGGGCCGGGCAATATGCCGAGAAAATGCGGACCGCTCTGTTGGCCGATGATTGGGCCACCTTGGCGATGATGGTAGTGCAGGTTGCCGGTAAGTTGAATAAGGTTAATTTGCCGGCTGGACATCGATTGGGCACCCCCTGGGTGGGCGCCTGGGATGAATTGACAAAGAATCAATAGGAGCGATTCGACAATCGCTCCTGTTTTTGATGTTTCTCGAAGAGACGGGATACGACCGTCTCTTTTTTGTATGCAGGGATCAGGGTGCGGTGTATGAGACGGTCAGTTTGATGCTCGTACCCAGACGCACCATATCAGCAACGTTGTTGCCGTTATCGGCATTCTCGTTGAATTGGACGCGGAACTGCACTTGCGAACTGCCTACCTTGGATTGCAGATAATTCAGCAGGGAGCTGTCTGGTGGCGCGATGACCGACGTCAGGTCGCCTGTGCTGCCCCAGCGCATGAACGCACCGCTGGTTGCCCCACTGTAATAGTCGCCGGCACCCAGCGAGCCATAATTTTGCGCGTACATACGCAGATTCCCCAGGGAGAAGGGGCTGCCGAGGGTATCGTAGCTGCTGAAATCTACTTGCACACCGACCAGGGTTACGCCTGAAGGGATCGAACTCATATCGAAGGTCAGGAAAGCCTGTGAGCTGGTGTTCGTATCCGTGTCGCCTACGTTGGGCGCAGTTAACACGGTCCCATCGGAGCGCACCGAACCGCTCTGTCCGCTGATCAGGGAAAGTTGGGCGGCGGCGATGGCCGGCGGGAGCGTAGCACTTGGCGTCGGGCTGGGGTTGTTCGTCGCGGTGGGCGCGACATCCTGAATGTCGACCCAGAAGGAACCGGTGCTTAACCCGAAGAGCACGCCGCTGGGGTCACGGAACTGCCAGTAGCCGCGGTAATGGTCGGGGCTGGATGGGGCGGTCAAATTCACCGAAATGTCGACGGTGGCGTTGGGTGGCACTGTGCCGCTGGTCAGGCTCTGCGAGTCTGGGCCGCCCATCTGTGCGCCGTGATCGAAGATGATCTGGTAACTCGAATTCCAGGTGCAGGTTCCGACGTTTTTGAATCGCCAGGTCTTGGTGAAAGCTGTCCCGCTGAGGATTTGCGACCCATCAGGGAAAGTGACATCCTTGACAAAGGTGGCTGCGTTGCAAGGTAGTGGCGTGTCGGTGACGGTTTGAGCGGCTATTGTTGGCGCTGGCGGAGTGCTCGTATCCGTAGACTCCGGCGTGAGCGTGGGCGTTTCGCTTGTTTCTATTTGGTTGACTGCCCCTTCCGTTTGTTGCGCAGCGATTGTGGCAGCGGCTGCCGTATCGGTGGCGTTCGCAACATTGGCACCGCTTGGTAAATTGCAAGCCAGCGCGGCCAGGATAAGCATCAACCAAATAGAAAAAATACGTTTTTTCATCTTTTCTCCTCCAACAGAATAAATCCCTGGTGATAACCAGCGTAATGAAGCAACGCCGGGAAACCAAAGCGTTTAAAGAGGAGTCTAACAAGTCAACTCTTCGATTGCAATGAGACAAAAGGAATGGTTTTTTGGGGGGCTTTCAGCCATCGTGCAGGGGAGTCAGAACAGGGCGGGTTGGTAAGGGGTGCGTTGTCCATCGAATAAGAGAAATGGCGCTGCCCGCGTCGATTGGATGCCCAAGCGGCGCAGGACGCTCAGGTCACGCAGAGTTCCCTGGCGGCGGGCCTGGAGAATAGACTCCACAGCGTGTAGGCCGATGCCGGGGACACGCAGCAGTTCGTGGCGTTCGGCTTTGTTGATCTCCAAAGGGTGTTCTCCTAAATTGGTCTGGGCCCAGGCCAATTTGGGGTCTGCGGACAGCGGCAACTGGCCGTCAGTGCCGAAGGGGAGCTCCTCCAGCCCGAATCCGTAGTCGCGCAAAAGGAAGGATGCCTCGTATAGACGTTGTTCGCGTAGCGGGTCGACGGCGGGTTTATTCTCTAGGGGCGTGTCGGCGATGGGGTGGAAGGCCGAAAAATAGGCGCGTTTCAACCGGACGTTGCGGTGCAGCCAGTCGGTCATGGTCAATAATTCCAGGTCCGATTCGTCGGCTCCACCTGCCACGAACTGCGTCACCGTGGAGGGCCAGCGCCCGTTCCAACTCTTGGCGGGCGGTACCGAGCGGCGGATTTCGTCCACCCAGCGTAGCGGACGCAGTAGTTCTTCCATGAAGATTTTGTGTGGAGCCAGGTGGGCCAGACGTTCGGTGTTGGGGGCCTCCAGGTTGACGGAAACCCGGTCGGCGAGTTGTATGGCGCGTTCCACCTGGGCTTTTTCGGCGCCCGGCATCACTTTGAGATGGATGTAGCCGCGAAAGCCGAATTTGTTGCGCAGGATGTCGGCGGTATCGAGCAGTTTGTCCTGCGTGCGAATTCCGCCCCCGGCGATTCCGGAACTCAGGAAAATGCCCTCGGCTGCGCCAGCGTGCTGGAGCGTCATGAACAGGGAAGCGAACTCGTCCGGCTTGAACGTGGCGCGCCGAAAATTCCGTCCGGCGCGGAAAGGGCAGTAGAAACAATCGCGCTCGCAGGCGGAGGTCAATAGCGTCTTGAGCAGCTTGAGGCTACCTCTGTTGGGCATTTGTGCCTTATGGACGAAGAGGATCTCGGCGCGTTGTGGCAGAATTCCTTCTTGCGGCGTGAAACAGCCGGGGCGGTGTTCGACATCCGGCTCGAGGCTCATTTGTTCTGAAAGCAGTTTCAGGCGCGAAAGGACATCCATGCTTGAATTATAGAACAAATATTCTTGTTGTGCAAGCTTTTTGGATGCGTATCTTCAGCGAATATCCTGCCAGAGTCTGTGCTCTATCCCTGCGCAAAAAACTTTTCTGCACGGTAGAATTAAGGGATAATTCATTTGAAAAGGAGTCAATCATGAACGAGCCAGTTGAAAGCAAGCGAAGCAGACCCTGGTTGTGGTGGGTGTTGGGTGGGGCAGCGGTGTTGATTGTGTGTTGCGTTGGCGTTTTGGCGGTAGGGGGAGCGCTGATGATGTTTGGTAATTATAGAGCGGCCAACGTTTTCAATCTGGGAAACAATACGCCGACACCAGAAATTCTAGCTACGCCAACTTCTTCAGTAGAGGCAACGCAACCGACTTCCTCGCTCTATCCGCAGGCCAAAGGGAATGCTATGGGCGACCCCAATGCGCCGGTCAAGATCGTTGAATACGCCGATTACCAGTGTCCTTTCTGCGCAAGGTTCGAGCAGATGACACAGCAGCAGTTGATCGAGAACTACATCGCCACCGGAAAAGTGTATTTTGAGTTCCGCTCCATGGGTGAATTTATCGGGCCCGAATCCAAACGTGCAGCCGAGGCGGCCTATTGCGCCGGCGACCAAGGTCAATTCTGGGAATATCACGATATGTTGTTCAGCAATCAGGGAAGCGAAAACAGTGGCGCTTTTTCCGATGACCACTTGCAGGCCTTCGCCGGTAATTTGGGGTTGGATATGAACCAATTTAACACCTGTCTTTCCAGTGGAAAATATTCAAGCCGGGTCGATCAGGATGGCACCGATGGCCAGGCAGCCGGCGTGCAGGGCACGCCCTCCTTTGTCATCAACGGGCAACTCGCCATCCGGGGCGCACAGCCCTATGACGCGTTTGCCAGCGCGATCGACGCCTTGCTGAAATAAAATACAAAGACCCGGTTCGTGTGAGGAACCGGGTCTTATTTAGGCCCGCAGAGGCATTCCGCGGGACGAAGGAAGAAGGGTCGCCCGTCACAGGGGCAGGACGAACGACGAAGCAACATAGCCCGTATGACCCTCCGGATCACATACTTTGATCCATTGGTTGCGGGCTCCAATTTTCGGACGTGCGACTTCTGGCGCTTCGAGGACGTTGAGCTTCGTCCCAGCGCTTTCCACTTTGATGATGCTCCCGTTATAGACGGGTTGGTCGCGCAGATTCAACCCGTAACGTGCCGTTGTTGGCGAGACGCAGACGGCCAACGCTGCGGAGGGGGCTGTTGTTGCCACGGGGCTTGGCACCGAGGCAGCCATTGCCTGGTTGAGCGCCGCATTCTTGGCGTCTGTATCGCTTAGTACTGTCGCTTTGACCGCCTGTGGAATTTGCAGATACCAAGCCGCCACATAGCCAACGTGCCCTTCCGGGTCGCGGACGTTGAGCCAGGCGTTATTGATGCCAACTTTGGCGGTCGTGTCACTTTCTGATTCCAGAGAGGCCAGCCAAACGCCCGACGCCTCGCTTGCCATCAGGCTTCCGCCGATGGACGCAACGTCGCGCAGGTGCAGGCCGCTGTCGTACAACCCGGCGACTACCTGGACGAGCATGCTGGCGTCGTCCATGGCGGGTTTCGTTGTCTCGGTGACGTAAGGGATGTTGGAAGAACTGTCTGCTGCCGTGGCGCTGTCTGCATCTGCGACTTGGTAGAAGATAATGGCGCTGATGGCCTGTGTAAGCGGTTTTCCGTAGCCGTACCGCGTGCTCAGCAGTGTATCGCTGCTGTCCGATGGATAGGGCCATGGATCGAGCATCAGATAGTCGTCCTCTTTTTTGGCGTACAAAACTACCCAATGGTTTTGTAATCCCGGCGCCGGGGAACTGTCCACTTCGACGATTACCGGCTGGTTGTTGTCCAGCGCCGCGTCGATTTGCGCCAGAGGCGCCGGACTATTTTCACACATGAGGATGTTCTTGTAAGTGGCTTCGGGATGCAGTTTGTTGACCACGTACCAGGCGATCATGGCCCCGTCGAAACCGCCGGCCTCTTTGAGCTTGTCATTCAAGCTGGCGGGAGTCTCCGTCAGGCTAAAGCCACTCAACAACATGGCGACGCTGGTCAAGGCACAACCAGATGAGCCAATTGTCAGGTTACTGGTTCCAAGCAAGGTATTCTTCCATTGGGGATCACGCTGTGAGTAGTGTGTGATTTTAAATGACATCGTGTTTCCTCAAGAACTTTCTCCATGTGCCGCGTTTTCAATCATGCCTTGGAATGCTTAGCGCTGAATTAATCGATGATGAAAGCCGGGTGAGCTAATCTTTAAGATTACTTTATCTTGCTCTCTCAGAGATTCTTTATCGGAAATCTCAGGGAATATCCTTTGTGATTTGCTGGTTCTCTAGGATTTCCGTGGTGTTGAATAGAGTTGGGGGGGGGGGGGGGGGGGGGGGGGGGGCGGGCCCCCCCCCCCACCGCTCACGCCTGCGCCGGCGGCTCGCCGGGCAGCATCTCCCGGAAGGCTTCTCCGTAGAGGTGCCAGACCGTGACGAAGAGTGCGGCCACGATGGGACCGACGATGAAGCCCGACATCCCGAAGAGCATGATCCCGCCGAGGGTGCTCAACAGCACCATGAGGTCGGACATCTTCGTGTCCCGGCCCACCAGGACCGGTCTCAGGAAGTTGTCGATGCTGCTCACGCCGATCCCGCACCAGGCGAGGAGGGCGAGGCCGGCTCCGACGTGTCCGGTAACCAGCAGGTAGAGCACGGCCGGAGCCCACACCAGCAGCGATCCGATGGCCGGGATCATCGAGACGACGATCGTCACGGTGCCCCAGAAGGCCGCACTCGGAACCCCCGTGATCCAGAGGCCGAGCCCCGTCGCCGTACCCTGCACCACGCCGATGAGGAGGGAGCCCTTGAGCGTGGCACGGGCCACGGAGGTGAACTTCTCCAGAAGACGTGCTTCGTCCTCGGCCGAGAGCGGGATGTAGTACAGGACCCATCTCAGCATCTCCGCGCCACGTACCAGGAAGAAGTACATGGCGTAGTGCATGATGAAGAGCTGGAAGAGGAAGCCGACCGTGCCCCGCGTGACGCTGGCGAGCCCGTTGACGAGGAACGAGCCGACCTTGGAGGCCACCTCCCCGGCCTTCGCGCCCACCTGCTCGCTCGTCGGCAGGAGCCGACGCACTCCGGGGATGTGGTCCATCAAGGGCATGTGCCGCAGATGCTGATCGAGCCGGTCCATCTGCGAGATCTGGCGCTCGATCCAGGGACCGGCGGCCTGGCTCACGTCCACGGCCTGCTTCGCCACCAGCCCGAAGAACGCGAGGAGCGGCAGGACCACGATCAGGAGGATGAACAGGAGCGTGGTCAGCGAGGCCAGCCTGCGCCGTCCCCCGAAGCGCCGCTGGATCCGCTCGCGCACCGGGTGCACCATCCCCGAGAAGATCGCCGCCAGGAGGATCGCCATCAGGAACTGACGGATCATGAACAGGAAGAGGAGCGTGATCAGCACGGTCAGTGCCATCAAGAACCCCTTCCTGAGGCGATCGGACGCCGGCGTCTCCAGAGGCGGGCCGGTAGGTACCTCCTCGTGCGGACTCACGCCACTCCGATCTCCGCGCCGCCCCCGGCGGCCCGTGCCCGCTCCAGCGCCCCCTCCGCGGCGTCCAGAAGCTGGGGCGGCTCCTTGAGCTCTTCATGGTAGGCCGCCAACGCGATGGCGAATGTCGTGCCAGGCACCTCGCCGAGCAGGCTGGCGACCCGATCGGCCGCGATGCGCGCCCCGTGCTGGTTGCAGCCGAGCAGGAGCGTGACGAACCGGCCGTCACCCAGATGGGCGAGCAGGTCGGAGCTCCGGGTCGATGAAGCCAGACGGCGGGCGGCCGCCACGAAGGAAGACTCGTCGGAGGCGTCGATCTGCATCATCATCAGGGCCAGCGGGACCCCTCTGTCGGCGCCGAAGAAGAGAAAGCGATAGACTGTCTCGAACTGGAGTCGGTTGGGGAGGCCGGTCCGCCCGTCGGTCAGGACCGGATGCCCCGTCCCCACTGAAGCCATCGGATTGCTCCTTCAAGGATGACCACCAATGATGAGGCCCCCTGGACCGACGCGCCACACCGTCGGTTCCGCGGCTTCCCGCGGCTCATGCGCGGGGACCTTTTTCACTGGATTCGCGCTATCGTATCCGTTCCAACCGATCCAACCTCACGGAGTCTGTCATTGAGAACCCTGGTACGTCCGATCGTCACCCTCGCGCTCTTCGCCCTGCTGTCCGTTTCGGCCACGGGCCTCTCGGCCCAGGATGAGCCGCCCGCGGGAATGGCGGCGGTGGAGCTGGCCCGCTCGCGAGCGTGCGTCCGGCCGCTTTCGCGCCTGCAGGCGCTCGACAACACGATGCAGCCCCAGGTGAGGCGCTTCAACCGTCTCGACTCCATCGCGGAAGCGGTCGCGCTGGAGGACACGTCGATCGTCGCGTCGCTGAACGCGAAGGACTCCGTGGAGGCTCGTGTCCGCAGGTGGTTCCACAGCGATCAGGATCTCGCTCGCCGCATCGTGGAGACGAACAGCGACTCGCTCCGGACCGTGAGACAGACGGGCCGCGACACGATCAAGGCCGTGCTCCAGCGGGCGATGGCCGGCGTGCAGGCCACCGCGCGCGCGAAGGCCGACAGTGCCCACGCCGATTCCGTCCAGGTAGCCGCGGCACCGTGCGCCGGCATGGTCTTCGTGCGAAGTGCGGTGCGGCAGGCGTGTCAGGGCATCTCCAGCACGCTGTGCCGGGTCGCCGCGGCCGACAGCGCCCGGCCGGGCGATCCCTTCCAGTTCGTCGACAGCGCGAACGACCTCTGGAACATCCAGCAGTTCCTGCCCTGGAGCGACCCGACGCCCGTGCAGGTCAACCCGGGGGGAGGCCTCGGGGGGGCGAGAACCCAGGCGAGCTCACGCCGAGGCAACATCATCGTCGTGGTCGCGGTCCAGCCGGTCCTGCGTCCGACGTCCGGCCTCGACAGTGCCCAGGTAGAGCAGGCGCACGCCGTCCTCGATTCTCTGGGCTTCACGTTCGACGTGCCCGGGTTCGCGATGACGCCGGCGCTGATGCTGGAGGCGAACCTCCCGCATCCGATCGGAGGTGAGACCACTTATCTGCTGCACTTCGGCGACCTGGGGAAGGCCGACATCATCTGGAGCGGCAATGCCGACACCGGGAAACCGATCCGGATCATGACGCCTCTGACCCCCGAGATCCTGAAGAAGCTGGAGGCCGGGACGCCGATGGGCTTTTCCGCGGTCAAGATCCCGAAGGAGGCGAACGCCAAGGCCATTCCCGTCTTCACCATCGGGGTCATCCAGGTCAACGAGGCCCAGGCCGTGTCGTCGCTCGCCGACTACATGTCCAAGCAGCTCGGGGAGGACCTGAAGAAGCTGGTCGCGAGCCAGAAGAGCGGCTGAGCCGTCCCATGGAGGGCAAGGGCAGGGGACGCGGCGCCGCCGCGACGGGGCCGACGCCCTCGCTGCCCGACGACCTGGATGCCTGGCTGGCCGCTTCGGAGTCCGACGTGCCCGATCTCCGCCCGGAGGCGGCCAAGACCATCGTCTGGGCGACGGAGGGCGTGCGCGAGCGCACCGCCCTCGCGGTGGTCTACATCCACGGCTTCAGCGCGGACCGCCACGAGGTCGAGCCGCTCCCGCGCATGGTGGCCGAGCGGCTGGGCGCCAACCTGTTCTACACCCGCCTGAGCGGACACGGGAGGGACGGTGCGGCCTTGGCGCGGGCCACGGCGGCCGACTGGCTCCACGATACCGACGAGGCCCTGGAGATCGGATCTCGCCTCGGGGGGCGGGTCGTGCTCATGGGAACGTCCACGGGCGGGTCGCTCGCAGTTTGGGCGGCCGCCCAGCCTCGGTGGAGGAGCGCGCTCGCCGCGCTCGTGCTCGTCTCGCCCAACTTCGGGCTCCGCCATCCGCTGGCTCCGCTGCTCACGTGGCCCGGCGGTCGCCTCGTGGCCCGGATGCTGGTCGGAAGGGAGCGTCGGTTCGAGCCGGAGAACGAGCGCCAGGCGCGCCACTGGACGACCTGCTATCCCTCCTCGGCGCTGCTGCCCCTGATGGCCCTGGTCCACGACGTGCGCGCGCTCCCCTTCGAGACCGTGACCGTGCCGGTGTTCGTCGCCTACTCGGAGCAGGACCAGGTGGTCGATCCGCGCGCGACCCGCGCCGCGCTCGCCCGGTTCGGCTCGTCGGAGGTCAGCCTGCACGTCGTGGAGGGGGACGGCGATCCGAGCCATCACGTGCTGGCCGGGGACATCCTCTCGCCCTCCACCACGCGGCCCCTCGCCCGGCAGATCCTGACATTTCTGGAGCGTAACCGATGAGTGAGAGCCCCGACCCGCTGCTGGCGGACGGAACCCGTCCCGCGACCCCCGACGAACTGCTCGAGGTCCTGGCCGGGCTGGGGATCGACGCGACCACCGTGCACCATCCGCCCGTCTTCACGGTGGAGGAGGCGAAGGCTCTGCGCGGGGAGCTACCCGGAGCGCACACCAAGAACCTCTTCGTGCGCGACAAGAAGGGAGCCATGTGCCTGGTGGTGGCCCGCGAGGACTGCCCTGTCGACCTGTCCGCCCTGGCCGGAACGCTGGGCATGAAACGCCTCTCGTTCGGGAGCCGCGAGCGGCTGATGAAGTACCTGGGTGTCATTCCGGGCGCGGTGACCCCGTTCGGGGTCGTCAACGACCACGGGGGCGAGGTGTCGGTCGCGCTCGATGCGGGCCTCCGGGACTACGACTTCTGGAGCTTCCACCCGCTCGACAACGCCATGACGACGACGCTGCGGCCCGACGAGATGCTGCGGTTCCTCGAGGCGGTGGGGCACCCACCGACCTGGGTGGAGCTGTAGG
>JBJKRF010000141.1:0-16497 GCA_046704785.1 Anaerolineales bacterium
TTGCGTGGCTCGTGTCTCCATGGTAAGCTCCAGCCGGTAAAGTGCAACAAAAAACACACCCGCTGGCTGACGATTTTGTCAACGGTTAGATGGGGTGTGTTCATGGCTTGCTGGGGGTAGTGTAGCACAATCCACAAAAGATGTCAATAACTTTTGTGGATTGTGCGCAAAAAAAACGGCGGGACGCCGTTTGTCAGGTAAATTGAATGCAATTAGGCAGCAAAGCTGGTCTTGGATTTGTAGGGGGTTCCATCTGAGTTAAATAACGTTTTTCCTTGCCCGCCCCGTTGCCGATAGATTTCGGCACAATAGGCTACGTCAGCTTCATCAATAAGCACTTTATTCCCCTCTTTACCTAAGCGTTTGATTACCCCCGCTTTTACCCAATTGCTAATCGTTTGCTGTGTGACAGAATATTCCCTGGCTGCCTTGCTGATCCAAATAGGCTTCCCACGCAGGTCGGCGAACAATTTATACTCCGGCAGGTCTTCTTTTCGTTGGGGCAGGCTATCTTCGGTCACGATCATCTCTCCATCGGGTAAGGTTCCACCCTTGATTCTACCAGATTCGATCAACGCGCGTACCTGCGCCTCGTTCAGGCGCAATCGCTGGGCCGCGTCAGGGAGAGAAATATAGTGAGGAAGAGTTACCATCGTTTTTGGCAGGCTGTCTTCGGTCACGAGCATCTCTCCATCGGGTAAAGTTCCGCCCTTGATTCTACCAGATTCGATCAACGCGCGTACCTGCGCCTCGTCCAGGCGCAATCGCCGGGCCGCTTCAGGGAGAGAAATATAGCGAGGAAGAGTTCCCATCGTCTTTACCAAAAGCTTCCGCTCAGGAAGCGCAACCGGGACTACCCTATGTAAGGAAGCACAGCCAGGGTAGTCCCGGTTGCCATTTGTCGGGGCGCCCGGATTTGAACCGGGGACCTCACGGACCCGAACCGTGCGCTCTAGCCGGGCTGAGCCACGCCCCGAAACACTTGCAATAATCGACAAGAAACTAATCTGGTCTATTTTGCCGATAACTGCGGGCAAGATTTTATCATACTATGCCCCCGTCAGGCAAGGAACGTTTGCGGCTTTGCGGCTTTTTTGGAATCGGTACAACAAAACAAGTTCCGGGCAAAAAAGCCCATTATCTTCATTTTTTCACCACGCTAATCGCAATGGAAAAAGTACAAAAAAAGTCTTGCTTGTTCGAGCGACGCAACCCCCAGGTTGCCACATACGAACCCGGCTCCTTTGGAGAGACCAAATGGACATGAAGGTTGATCTTATCATTTCGATAAATAGTGATCGGAAGGGCAGTATCCGCGCGGTCAGAAGGTTGTAACTTGTCGCCGCTCACATAACCGAAGAGAATATCACCCTGATGCCACATCAGGCTGCCGGTATTGTAGACTTTCCACTCGGCGATAAAATCGGTGCGGGGCTTGAAGACCATTCCCCAAGAAGGGGAGGACGAGTCAACGTTACATTTCAACCCCTCGGGGGTAAGTGTAAATACGCCGGGCAGTGGACTACCTTGTAGCGTTTCCGAAATGGGCAACTCCGTAAACGTGGGAAAAGGCGTAAAGGAAGGCACGTAAAGGAGCGTCGGCGTCGAAAGCAAATCGGAGATGCTCTCCGAGGTTGGGCGACGCGTGGGCGGCGGGATGGGTGTAATGGTCGCCTTCGGCGTAATCGTCGGCTCGACCGACGCCGTACTAGTCGGAACGGTCCCCGCCGAACCCGGGGGATTACCCACTACTTGGGCGCAACCCGCGACCAAGCAAACTAAAATCAATCCAGAAAGATAAAATCGCAGGGATTTCACTGAACCTTCCCTCCATAAAATCGCGATCTAAAACCCGGTAATTTGGTTATTTCAGACTCGCATGAAAACGGGCGAACAAGAGAGAACTCAATACACCTACATCATAACAACCCGATGTTTTTTTGACAAGTTGCGGTTCTTTAGGATTTCCCGTGGTAAGGGGTAGATGTGAGGGTGTGGGATTCTCTCGCCATGGATTTTCACAGAGCCGCTGCGTTAAAATTTTGGGGAGAGCAGGCCACCTGCGGTATAATGAAGGGGTTGCGAGCACACTTCGCTCCAGAGACACCGGATAATCAGGCAGGCATCCGGTGTTTCTCCGTCTACCCCGCTTTCTGACGGGGTGTCGTTGCAGCCTGAATCAAGAGGGTTCTTTTCTCATGGAAATCGGCACAATACACCAAGTGGATATTGATACCCAGATGCGCGATGCCTATCTGGACTATGCCATGAGCGTCATCGTGGCGCGCGCACTGCCCGACGCACGCGACGGGTTGAAGCCCGTGCACCGTCGTATTTTGTATGCCATGCACGAGCTTGGGCTGCGACCTACATCTTCCTATAAAAAATCGGCGCGTATCGTCGGGGAAGTGCTGGGAAAATACCATCCGCATGGCGACGCGGCTGTTTACGAATCGATGGCGCGCATGGCCCAGGACTTCTCCATGCGCTACACACTGGTCGACGGGCAAGGAAACTTTGGATCGGTAGACGGCGATGCCCCGGCCGCCATGCGTTATACCGAGGCCCGCCTCAACCGCCTGGCGGAGGAACTGCTGGCCGACATCGAAAAGGACACGGTGGACTTCGGCCCCAACTTCGACGATTCGCTCCAGGAGCCGTTGGTCTTACCCAGCCGTATTCCTAACCTGCTCCTTAACGGCTCGTCCGGAATCGCCGTAGGCATGGCAACCAACATCCCGCCGCACAACCTGCGCGAGTTGGCACGCGCCATCGATTACATGATCGAGGAGTATGACAAGGTGGACGACATTACCGCCGAGGAACTGATGGAATTCATCCCCGGCCCCGACTTCCCCACCGGCGGCATCATCGTCGGACGGGAAGGCATCGTCCACACCTACACAACCGGTAAAGGGCGCATTGTTCTACGCGGCCTGGCACACATCGAAGAGACCAAGGGCGGGCGCCACCAAATCATCATCACCGAGATTCCTTATCAGGTCAACAAATCCACGCTGATCGAACGCATCGCCGAACTCGTCCGGGAAGACAAAATCGACATGATCTCCGACCTGCGCGATGAATCGGACCAGCGCGGGATGAGCATCGTCATCGAGCTAAAGCGGGGAGCACAACCCAAAAAAGTGCTCAACCAGCTTTATAAATACACTGCCTTACAATCTACGTTTGGCGTGCAGATGTTGGCCCTCGTCGACGGTGAGCCCCGCACGCTAACGCTCAAACGCGCGCTGCAACTCTTCATCGAACATCGTGTGACCGTTATCACGCGCCGCTCGCAGTTTGAGTTGAACAAAGCCCGAGCGCGCGCCCACATCCTGGATGGTCTGCTCATCGCCCTGGCCAACCTCGACGATGTCATCAAAACGATCCGCGAAGCCGACGATGCCGAGGCGGCCAAAGAAAACTTGATAACGCGCTTCAATTTGAGCGAACTCCAGGCGCAAGCCATCCTCGACATGCAATTGCGCCGTCTCTCTGCCTTGGAACGTTGGAAGATCGAAGAAGAGGCCAAGCAGGTCAGGGAACAGATCGAACGGCTGGAAGACCTGTTGGCGCATCCGAAAAAGATTCTGGCGCTCATCCAGGACGACCTGCGCGAGTTGTCCGAAAAATATGGCGACGAGCGGCGGACGCGTATCGCGGGGGATGCCAAAGAAGAACTCAAAGAAGAGGATTTGGTACAGGACGAAGCCGTATTGATCACGCTGACACAGCGCGGCTACATCAAACGCACCAGCGCTACCGCGTACCGCTCACAGGGCATCGGCGGACGCGGCGTCACCGGCCACACGACCAAGGAAGAGGACGAAGTCCTGTTCATGTTCCCGGCGCGCACGCTCCAGACGGTGCTGTTCTTCTCAGACAAAGGCAAAGTCTACAGCGAAAAGGTGTACCAGATTCCCGATGCCGACCGCACCGGAAAAGGGATTTCCATTTACAACGTGCTTTCGCTGGGCGCCAACGAGAAGATTACCGCCACACTGGCCGTCCCGGATTTTGGTTCGCATGAGTTCTGCACCCTCGCAACCGTGCACGGCAAGGTCAAACGCGTCGATCTGGAAGAGTTCGCCGCCGTGCGTCCATCCGGCTTGATCGCCATGACTCTCGAAAACGGCGATGAACTCGGCTGGGCGCGCGTCACCAGCGGCCAGGACGAAATCATCCTGGTTACACAAGAGGGGCAGGCGTTGCGTTTCAAAGAGAGCGCCGTCCGGTCGATGGGGCGCGCCGCCAGCGGCGTGCAGGGCATTCGTCTGAGCAAAAGCGATTGCGTCGCCAGCATGGAGGTCATCGAAAAAGAGGGTGCCTTACTTGTGGTAACGGAAACAGGCGTCGGGAAACAAACCACGCTAAAACAGTACACGGCCAAGGGACGTGCGACCCGCGGTATTTCTACTATCGACCAAAAAGCGCTTCCGACCATCGGTAAAATTGTCGCTGCACGCGTCGTGCAACCGTCCGACGATATCACCATTATTTCAGCCAATGGCATCGTATTGCGCTTGAAAGTCAAAGCCATCAAGACGGCCGGGCGCGCCACGCGCGGAGTACATCTGATCCGACTCCAGTCTGGCGATAGCGTGGCAGCCATCGCACGTATTGCCAGCGCCGACCTCAAGCGTGCCGGCGCCGGCAATGGAAACGGCCAGCACGAACAAGTCAAATCACCCAACGAACAACCCAGCCTGCTTTAGCACCAGCTTCCGATAACAAAGCCGACGCACCTGTGAGTGCGTCGGCTTTTCTTTTCTGCGTTATTGGGGAAAATATAACGGCGAGACTAAAAGGGATTCACTACGCCCATGACCAGCAAAAGCATCGATCCCAAAATGCAAGTGACCATAGCCAACATTGCCGCAATGATAAGCCGCTGCCCTGGGGTCATCCCCAGAATCTTTCCATCCAGGCTAAAACCAGGCTTTTTCGGCTGCTCGTCAAGAGAGATGTCAGGCTCATTGTCTTGGAAAAACGGCGTCGACTCGGCTTCGTTTCTTAGATCGTCGAACATCATACACCTCGCTTATCGTACTGCTACAAATCCCTGTCAGCAGGGCAGACGCTAAATTTGCGCCTTCGAAAATCCAGTATATCACAGGGGACGCAGGTGAAGCTCGCCAAAGCGCAGAAGATGGACCGCGCCATCGGTCGAACGCACCCGCAGGCTGCCGTCCGTTTCGAGACCAAGCAATTCGCCCCTGACGGACTCCGTCTCGTCGGCCCAAACCCGCACCATTTCACCGCGAAAGGCCAGGGTCGTCTCCCAGGCATGTACAAAGGTCTCGGTTCCCACGAGCAGGCGCCACGCCAGCAGTGCGCTCAACATCTCGCGAAGCAGATCTGTCCGCTCAACAGGCCCGGAGGCTTCATCCTGTACACAGGTCGCCGGGAAGTTGAGCATCTCCCCCGGCGGGATAGCCGCCGGAAGCACGTTGACGCCCATACCCAGCACAAAACTTTCGACCTCCGTCCCCATCCAGACGGACTCCGCCAACACGCCGGCTACCTTACGCCGGTTGATCAGGATGTCGTTCGGCCATTTAACCTGCGCAGTCAGGTCGTAGTGTCGTAGCGCATCCACTAACGCCAGCGCGCCCAGGCCTGAAATCAGGCTCGAATTCCGTCTCTCGGCCGGCGTGGGCTTGAGGATCAAACTGACAGCCAGGGCCGTCCCCGGCGGCGTGAACCACTTACGGCCCACGCGTCCACGCCCGGCGGTTTGCTCTTCGGCCACAACCAGCGACAAATCCGGCGCGCCCTCTGCAGCCCAAGCGAGAGCTTCGTCGTTCGTCGACCCAACCTGTTCATAAAAACGAATTTCGCCCAAGGGCAAATTTTTGAGTACAATTCGAAAGAGTTTCTTATTCATAAAGACCTCCCACCATTCGTGGGAGGTCTTATTTTAACCGAAATTGACTCAGGGAAGAACGTACCAGGGGTCAACGAAGCCGCCATTCAGGCGAACTTCAAAGTGCAGGTGGGCGCCAAAAGCATTACCGGTTGCACCGGCCAGACCAATAAGTTGGCCCTGTGAAACACTCTGACAGAGTTGTACGTTGATCTGGCTCAAGTGGGCATACAACGTTTCGTAGCCATTACCATGATCGATCATAATCACGTTTCCATAACCTGCGTTGTATCCACCGTCCGCTTTGACCACAACACCGCTATCCGCCGCGTAAATCGGCGCGCCCTCACCAGCGGCAATATCAATACCACGATGGGTTGGTGAATAATCATTTCCCGAAAGGTAGTGATTATTTGCGGGCCAGATGAATCCGCCGGTGCTGACCGGCGTGGTACTACAAACCGAGGTACCCACATTTGCCGTACCTGAGTGTCCAACCGCAGCCACCGGTTGGATCCAGGCGCTGCTTTCGCGCCAACCACCGGGGATCATCACCGTCTGGCCAACTGTGAACGTCGGGTTGGTCAGGTCGGTAATATTCCCAGGCCAGTTCATAATATCAGACGGTTTGGCGTAATATTTGGCCGCCACTTTATCAACCGTGTCACCCTCTTTCCATTGATACAGGATGCCATCCGTCGGTGGAATTTTAAGCGTTTGGCCGGGGCGCAAGCTATTCGGGTCGTCCTGTAAAATGTCAAAATTGGCCCACAAAACGGATTCGGGCTTGAGCCCGAACTGATTGGCGATTTCGAATAACGAATCGCCATGAACGACCTTATAGTCGACTACATCGGTACGCGGACGGTCTGCGGGGATGATTGTCTTAAGGGTCAGTTTGCGATAAATAGCAGGCGCATCTATCGTGAAGAAATCGGTGGAGGGGTCGTTCTGGGCATGCGCCGCAGCCTGCGTCGTTGCAGGCTGCAGGGTCGCCGCCGGCACCTGTGCATAAGCCGTCGTCGGGCCTTGCAAACGCCAGAAGGCGAAGGCTACCGACCCGAGGACAATGAGCGTTGTAATCCCCCAACTGATGAACGAAAACCAGCGTGAAGTGGTAATTTTTTCCATAGGATCACCCGGAGAAAATTATACCTCCGGCGCGCCATGGCTTACATGGCATCATTAAGAGTCTCTAAGAATTCTTGATTATTTTGCGTCTTGGACATGCGTGTCAAAATGGCTTCGGTCGCAACGGCTGAATCCATACCGGCGCCCTGCGGCGGCGAAGAAGTCATCTGGATGTACATACGGCGCATGGTCCAGGAGCGCTGCAGGATGTCGGGGCCGAGCAAGAGTTCCTCGCGGCGCGTGGACGAACGTTCGATGTCTACGGCAGGGAAGATACGGCGTTCCTGCAATTTGCGCGAGAGGTGCAATTCCATGTTACCGGTGCCTTTGAATTCTTCAAAAACCACGTCATCCAGGCGGGAACCGGTATCGACCAAGCAGGTAGCGATGATGGTCAGCGAACCACCCTCTTCGACGTTACGCGCCGCACCGAAAAAATGCTTAGGAGGGTACAACGCCGAGGGGTCCATACCACCCGACAGGGTGCGGCCCGACGGATTCACCGTCAGGTTGTAAGCACGCGCCAAACGTGTGATCGAATCCATCAAAATGACTACGTGACGTTTGATCTCCACCAGACGCTTGGCGCGTTCGAGTGCAATTTCAGCCGTACGCACATGCGCCGTAACGGGCTCGTCGAAAGTGGAAGCAATCACTTCGGCATCCACCGAGCGATCCATGTCCGTGACTTCTTCCGGGCGTTCGCCAATCATGGCAATCATCAGATGCACGTCAGGATATTGCGTCGAAATGGCGTTGGCAATTTGCTTCAAAATCGTGGTCTTGCCCGCCTTCGGAGGGGAAACGATCAAACCGCGCTGCCCGCGTCCGATGGGAGCGATCAGGTTGATCAGGCGGGTGGCGATGATGTCGCCACGGGTTTCCAGGTCGAAGCGCTGGTCCGGGAAAATTGGGGTCAGGGCCTCGAACTTGGGACGGTATTTGGCTTCTTCAGGGTCTACACCGTTGACGGTTTCGACCTTGAGAAGTCCCCAGTGTCGTTCGGTGTCGCGCGGCGGGCGCACGTGGCCGATGATAAGATCGCCATTGCGCATGTCATAGCGTCTCAGTTGGGCCTGCGAGACGTACACGTCGTCTTCACTGATGCTGTAACGGGCAGAGCGCAAAAAGCCAATTCCCTCGTCCAAAATCTCAAGGATTCCGCCACGGATTTCCAGCCCTTCGCGGGCGGCTTCTTCCTGGCGTAGACGCAAGACGAGCGCCTCTTTTTTCATCCGATTGGCTTTTTCTACATTGAATTCTTTGGCCGCAAATCCACGGAGTTCGGCCAACGGCATACTTTCCAGTTCCAGAATATTCATCATGATTCCATTTCAGTTTTGGGGATAGTGTAGAAATACGAAAATACACCCTGTTGCGAAGGGTGTTCGCTTCTCGTCAGCTTTTATGATTTTGGGGTTCAATGTCCATCTATCGGAAATAGCTCGTCACCCAATTTGGCCCCTACCGCCAAGGATGACATAAGCAGGTTTATTGTATATGGGTGGGGATTATTACGTTGGCATTATAGCACAATTTTTCCATTTGCGAGCGGTTTTCCACAAATTCCTTGAAATGTGGAGAAAAGGGCCAGGGCGACGAGCCAAACTTATTTTCCTGGAGCGCGTTTATGGGGGGCCTGATCAAGCATAGCGCCGTCCTTCGACTTGGCCTGCTTGGCGGTCACCAATACTTTATCGACGCGCTTACCATCCATGTCCATCACTTCAAAGTTCATCGCGCTCCATTCGAAGTGGTCAGAAACGGCGGGGATGCGCCCTAGCTGCATCATGACAAAACCGCCCAATGTTTCGTACTCATCTTCGTCGGGCAGGTAACGCAGGTTGAAGATTTCCTTGAAGTCTTCAACGGGCAACAAACCATCCAACAGCCAGGAGCCGTCCTGACGCTGTGTGGCCTGGGGTTCGCCGTTGAGGATGTCGCCGACGATCTCTTCGAGGATGTCGAAAATGGTCAGCAGGCCCTGCACTGAGCCAAATTCGTCTACGACCAGCATCATCTCCGTGCCGCCGGATTTGAAGACCTCCAGCGCTTTGGAGGCCAACGAGGTCTCCGGGATGTAGATGGGTTCTTGCAAATTGCGTTTGAGTTGCAAGGCTTCGCCCTGCAAGCTTTCGAGCAACAGGTCGCGGGCCTCGATCACGCCCAGGATGCTATCGAGGCTGTCTTCACAGACGGGATAACGCGAGTAGGGATTCTCCTCGATCTGTTGGCGACGCTCTTCGGACGTATCTTTGACATCCAGCCAGGCAATCTCGCTGCGGGGAGTCATCAGCGAACTGACACGGCGGTCGTTCAGCCGAAAGACTCCTTCGACCATGTCCTGTTCGGCCACTTCGAAGATGCCGGCTTGCGTCCCCTGGTCGATCAGAACTTGAATTTCTTCTTCGGTCACCGGAGGTTCAATGCTTTCGT
This sequence comes from Anaerolineales bacterium, assembly GCA_046704785.1. Taxonomy (GTDB): domain Bacteria; phylum Chloroflexota; class Anaerolineae; order Anaerolineales; family Villigracilaceae; genus JBJKRF01. The sequence goes on from JBJKRF010000141.1 coordinate 9,437, forward strand.
GGATACCTAATAGACGCATAATCAAGTCTGTGGAAACGCTCATCAGGGTGACCAGTGGCGCAAACACTTTGGAAACAAACATCATCGGCCCGGCAATGCCAGAGGCCACGCGTTCCGGCGCATGCAGGGCCAGCCGTTTGGGGGCCAGCTCGCCAAAGAGCAATGAAAGTAACGCAATGATCACAACCACCAGGCCAAAAGCCAGGGAGTTGGCAAAAGGCGCCAGCCAGGGAATGCGCGCCATCCATTGCGCCAATGGCTCAGAGAGCGCCGCGCCCCCTAACGCACCGACCAATACACTGATCAGGGTCATGCCAATTTGTACTGTGGAGAGAAAAACGTTGGGATCGTTTGCCAGATTCAGGGCCGTCTGCGCGGCAGGATCTCCCTCATTGGCGCGCTGCTGCAGGCGTGCTTTCCGCGCCGAAATAACCGCCATTTCCGACATGACAAAGAGACCGTTGAGCAGAATCAGGACGAAGATCGCAAGAATTTGTAGGCCACTACTTCCATCATACATGATTCACAGTTCTACCTTTGTAGAGTCAGGTCACTCATTCTCAGTATAACGCCATCTCGCTGTAATCCAAGCGGTAAAACGGAGCTACGCTGGAGTCGGCAAGATGAAGCAGATTCGTGGGGGTGCAACGTCTGGCACGCCTTTCCCTTGCTTGCCCCCTACCATAGGGAACACTAAAATTCCATCTTTCCAAGGAGGTGTCAAGCGAATACCTGAATTCCCTGTCCTTCGACGACCTCGCCGATCACCCACAACGGCTGTGCCAGTTCTTTCGCGCGGGACTCGACATCGGGAAGTTGCTCCTTGGGAACACACAGCAGGAGCCCGCCGCTGGTCTGGGCGTCGAACAACAGCATACGGGCGGCCTCGTCCAATCTTTCGTCGAACTGCACGGACTGCCCGAAATGGGCGCGGTTGTCCAGCGAGCCGCCGGGGAACGTGCCCATTTCGGCAAATTTACGCGCACAGGAGACAAACGGCACACGCGAATACTCGATGCGCAGCCCCACGCCAGCAGCGCCGGCCATTTGCCAGGCGTGTCCCAACAAGCTAAAACCGGTCACATCGGTACCGCCGCGCAGGTCAAACTCCACGGCCAGTTGCCCGGCAGTTTTGTTCAGACGACTCATCCAATCGACCACCTCGCGCACATCCTGCGGCGTGGCTTGTCCGTTCTTGATGGCCGTGTTGGTCACGCCAAATCCCAGGGGTTTGCTCAACACCAAGGCCTGACCGGGGCGCGCACCACCCTTGGTTATCATTTTCTGTGGATGGACGAATCCCAACACCACCAGGCCATACTTCGGCTCACTATCTTTGACGGTATGCCCGCCCGCGACCACCACCCCGGCTTCGCGCGCTTTCTCGGCCCCGCCGCGCAAGATAGCGGTCAACACTTCCGCCGGCAGGTCTGCCGGCAGCGCGGCGATATTCAGCGCCAGGAAAGGCGTTCCGCCCATGGCATACACGTCGCTCAAGCTGTTTGCAGCGGCAATCGCGCCGTAATCGTACGGGGTATCCACCACCGGCGTAAAGAAATCGGTCGTCACCACCAGAGCGCGCTGCTCATCCAGCTCCCAGACGGCGGCATCGTCCGGCTCACCCAACCCAACCAACAGGTCAGGATAAGACCCAGGGTCGAATAAATCGGAGACGGGGCGCAGAATCTGAGACAGCGTCTGGGCGCTCAATTTGGAAGCGCAGCCGGCGCAGCTCGACAGGCTGGTCAGATGAATCGCGTTTTCAGGGGCCGTTTCCAAGGTCATTCAACTCCTTTCCAGAAGAAAAAGCAGCAAGTTCTCCAAATTTTACTGCCAAAATCACTCCTTTGCAGCACACGCCCGGAGTCTTTGAGATTTTCAACGAGAGAACAGATTATATCGTGATAGCATTAACGCGTGCACACCGCAAAAGGTCGCATCGAAGAAACCTACTTGGATGGAAAGCGCGCGGCGCGCCTTGCCTGTGCTGCAACGGTAATCCCCGCGCCCGGGCAATACCTGTTGGCCCATGCCATCTCCGACCCAAGCGCCCCGTTGTCGACTCCCGTTTATCAAGCCGGGACAGCGCCCGGCGGGTTTTATGCGGCCCCGCCCCTGCCAGTTTCCTGGGCCCCCGGCACGGAACTGGTCCTGCGCGGACCGCTGGGTCACGGTTTTCACTTGCCATCCGGCGCCCGCCATGTGGCCCTGTGCGCCTTCGGGCCAACGCCGGCCCGCCTGCTGCCGCTGGTCGCGTCGGCAAACGGCCAAAATGCCGAGGTCGCTCTGCTGACCGATGCGGCGCCCGACGGCCTGCCCGCAGCGATCGAGATTTTGCCCTCAGCGAACCTGCCAGAACTCTTGAACTGGGCTGATTATCTGGCCCTCGACGCTTCGCGCAATCAAATCCCTACGCTTCTGACGCTTCTCACCACGACAGCACACATTGTCTATGCGCAAATTCTAATCGAGACGTCCCTTCCCTGTGGCGGGCTGGCAGCTTGCGGCGCCTGCGCCGTCACTTTTCCCCATGGCTGGAAATTGGCCTGCAAGGATGGGCCTGTCTTCGAATTCCAAACACGAAGCAAATGACAGTGGCGTATTGCATTTGAGTGTTGAGTCTATTGCAAAAAGGCTGTTTGCCACTAAACACGCAGAGCAAAACAGGAATAGCGATGGGGTGTGTGCGGTGTTTCGCACCGCACACACCCCATCAATCCGCTTCATCCACCAATTGAAGAACTCTGCGCTCCGTGATTTCCGTGATGAGTTTTTTCTATTGCCAGATACGGAACGAGGTTTCCGTCTCCCCTTCCAGGCTGCCATAAGACACCTGAACTTTAACTGTGATCAAAGCGCCGGGCGGCTGCTTCTGCACGGCAAAGGGTACGATCACCACGCCATCCTTATTCGTCGACAACGTAGTACTTTGTGGGCCGCCCGCCGCCCAATAGACCGTCAACGTAACAAAGGCGTTATAGACGGGGCTAAGCGTCTGATCCTGCACGATCACATAAACGGTTTGCTGGTCGGTCGGCTGCACCACCGCGTTCAAGACGAAAGCGCGCGGCTGTAGCGAGAGCACGCCGCCGGGGAAATTGCTGGGCTTGACCGGGCTGAGCAGGTTCGGGTCGGCGCCCACGCTATCGAAGTAGGAACGGCCCAGATCCGCCAGCACCACCTTCTGCCCCTCGGGGTATTCCGGATACCAGTCGAAACGGGCGCGCTCGAAGTACTGCACGATCCGTCCATTCAGGAATTCGAAACTGGAGATGGGCTGTCCGAAGACCGCTTCCCCGCCGTTCTTGTCGAAAAAGTCAAGGAAAGCGTAGCAGACCGAATAACCGCTGTCGAACGAGCGACAACCGATCGGCGTGAAAAAGTTCAGGCCGGGGCCGGGCTGGTAGAGCAATTGGCCCAGCGCTGTGAGCTGCACACGCTGACCAGGCGGCAAGGCCGGGTTCAATTCAAAGCGCGCACGCGTGAAATACTGCACCACGCGCCCCAACTTCACATCGTTGAACGCCTCCGTAATGGGATATCCAAAGACTGTCTGCGCGTTCGGCACGCTCTGGTAATACGTCCAAAACTCCCCGCTCACGTTATGGCCCGTCTCAGGGAAATACTTAGAGGTTCCCTCCTGCGCCTGCGCAACGCCACTTGTCGACGTTAGCAAACCGAGAAGAACCAACAAAATCCCAATCCAGCGCGAAAACCTGTTCACAAATCGATTATACAACAAGGCCGGGATGAAATCGTACTGCATCAGGGGTTGCAAAATTGTTTGGGCGGCTTGAAAAAGCCGCCCACGGAAGTCCTATTTTCGCACGCCGATGCGCTCGACACGAAACTCGCTGGCCTGCCAGTCTGCACCGGCCCAACCGTTAACCACATCGATCAGGACGCGCGCCGGCGTCAATTCCGCCAACTGTACCGGAGTCAGGGCACAAAAGCGCTGATGGCCGACCAGCAACATCACCGCATCGGCTTCCTTGAGGGCTGCCCCCAGCGTGGGCACGGTGTGAATCCCCGGCAGGCACACTTCCGGCTTGAACGGTTCGAAGGCCAACACTGCAGCGCCCGTCTGCTCGAGCAGGCGAACCACCTCCACAGCGGGACTTTCCCGCAGGTCGTCGACATCCGGTTTATAAGCCAGACCCAGTGCCGCAATTTTCCGTCCGTTCAGGTTCCCCAGCAGCCGTCGCACCGTTTCGACGACGAATTCAGGCTGCGAGTCGTTCACACGGCGCGACTGCGCGATCAGCGGCGTCAGGTCGGGAGCCGCCTCGACGAAGAACCACGGATCGACGCTGATACAATGTCCGCCCACGCCCGGCCCCGGATTGAGAATCTTGACGCGCGGATGGCGGTTCGCCAGCGCAATAGCCTCCCAAACGTCCACGCCGAAGCGCTCGGACAGTCGCGAGAATTCATTGGCAATCGCAATGTTCACATCGCGATAGGTGTTCTCCATTAACTTGACCATCTCGGCGGTGGTCGCGTCCGTTTCGACAATCTCCCCCTTGACGAAAGCAGTGTACAAGTCGCGCCCGGCCCGCGCCGAATCGGGCGTCACGCCGCCGATGACGCGCGCGTTTTCCACCAACTCACGCAGGATCTGCCCCGGAAGCACACGCTCCGGCGAATACGCTAGGTAGAAATCATCTCCGGCCTTCAAACCGGATCTCTCTAAAATGGGCGCCACCAAATCCATGGTTGTGCGCGGCGGCGAGGTTGATTCGAGCACCACCAGGTTGCCCTTGCGCAGGTGCGGCACAATGGCCTCCGCCGCCGATGTGACAGCGCGCATATCCGCCTTCTTGAAAGACTTGCCTTCGTATGCCCCAAAGTCATGCGCGTAAAATGGCGTCGGGACGGCGATGATGAACGCATCCGCCGCCGCGGGGGCGGTTGCGACCGTCAGCCCCCCCGACTCGATAGCCGCTTCGACGATGGCGCGCAATCCCGGCTCGTGAATATGGATTCCACCACTGCGCAAGGTCTCCACCACCTGGGTATTGACGTCTACACCCAAGACCTGGATGCCGTTCGTCGCAAACATACTGGCCGTGGGCAGGCCAATATAGCCCAGGCCCAGGACGCAAATCTTCTCGAAATTCACATAGGCTCCTTTGTGCAAACTCGGTCAATTATACATCGGCCCCCGTGCGCTCCCAAGGTAGAGGCTAAAACCGGCCTAAGCACGAAACTGGCGTCAAATCTGGCACGTATATCAATTGAGCCTTTTCGGAGTCGCGAACAACAAACAACTCCTCATTTTCCGAAAAGCGCGCTAATTTCAATCCGATGTATAATGATTCGGATGGACATGGAGAAACAACATGGACCTTTTGCTCAACCCCAACGTCGCGTACGTTTTGCTGGTGATCGGCGTGGTACTCGGCCTGCTGGCCCTGGTGCAACCGGGAACCGGTTTATTGGAAGTTGGCACGCTATTCTGTCTGACGTTGGCCGGCTACGCTGCCTACAACTTGGGTCTCAACCTGTGGGCACTGGGACTGATTGTGTTAAGCATCGTCCCCTTCCTGCTGGCACTACGCAGCAAACTGCCACGCGTCCCCCTGGTAACGTTGACCATCCTGCTCGTTATCGGCGGCTCGGTCTTCCTGTTCCCAGCCCAATCCGGCAGCCTGATCAGTGTCGACCCATTCCTGGCGACCATCGTCTCTCTGCTAACCGGGGGATTTTTGTGGGTCAGTAGCGACCGTATCTTGGTCGCATTGCACGCCCCGATTCGAAACGACCCGAACCGTTTGATTGGCACCCTGGGCGAGGCCAAGACCGACATCCACGAAGAAGGCTCGGTGCAGGCTTCTGGCGAACTATGGAGCGCACGCAGCGAGAGTCCCATTCGCGCCGGGACGGAAATACGCATCCTGCGCCGGGAAGGTTTTGTCCTGGTCGTAGAAAAAGCGCAGAAATAAGCACAGGCTTTTCGAAGATCGCTACCGAACGGTGCATCTTCTTTTCTCATAAGTTAAGGAACGTTCAAAACCACTATGTTTCATAAGGAGTCGTACCCATGAGTCCCGTATTTTCTTCCGTGCTGTGTTTGGTCATCTTTGTCGTAGTGATCGGTATTATCGTGCTGGCAAATGCCATCCGCATTGTGCCGGAATATCAACGCCTGGTCGTCTTCCGCCTGGGTCGCTGCATCGGGGATAAAGGACCCGGTATCGTCTTCCTGATCCCGATCATCGACCGCGCCGTCAAAGTAGACCTGCGCGAGCAGATCCGCGAGGTGCCGCACCAGACCTCCATCACCAAAGACAACGCCCCCATCTCGATCGATTTCTTGTGGTATTACAAAGTGCTGGACTCGACGCAATCCGTGTTGCAGGTCGGCAACTTCGAGTCGGCAGCCGCCGGTATCGCCACTACCACGCTGCGCGCCGTCATCGGTGGCATTTCGCTCGACGACGTGCTTTCAGAACGCGAGCATATCAACAACATGCTGCGCACCCGCCTGGACGAAGTCACCGAGCGTTGGGGTGTAAAAGTGACCAACGTCGAAATCCGCGAAATCATCCCGCCGCGCGAAGTGCAGGACGCCATGAACCGCCAGATGTCGGCGGAACGTATCCGCCGCGCGGTGGTCACCGAGTCGACCGGTACCCGCGAAGCCGCAATCAACGTGGCCGAAGGCGAAAAGCAGTCCGCCATTCTGAAGGCCGAAGGCCAGAAGCAGTCCGCCATTCTGCAAGCCGAAGGCGACCAGCAAGCCCAGGTGCTGCGCGCGGAAGGTTTCTCGAAGGCCCTGGAACAGATTTTCTCCGCCGCCAAGACCATCGACCAGAAGACCATGACGCTGCAGTATTTCGACACGCTCAAGACCATCGGTACCAGCCCCTCAACCAAGTACATCTTCCCGATGGAGTTCACCAGCATGTTGGAAAACTTCGTCAAAGGGAAGTAAAAGCGGGTCTTCGGAAAGTCGCACGAGAAAGCCGGATTTACGGGGGATGTGGGGGGGGGAGCGCCGCCCCTACCCCCATAAATATACCCCCCCGGAAAAACAAAAAAAGGGGGGTCTACCCCAT
>JBJKRF010000142.1:0-21791 GCA_046704785.1 Anaerolineales bacterium
GGTTTGCCGCCAGCTTCCTCCAGACCCCACCTCGCGGTGATGCCCTTGCTCTTGGCTAATGGTTGGTGCAATCAACCTCCATAAGGGTCTTTCACCCTCTAGTCAACGCCCATGCTGGGCGCACAACACAAAAAAGCGGCACTACAATGTGTCGCTTTTTGATTCGAGTAAAATAACAGTCATCTTTCCCAACAGGAAATTCGCATGCGCCTCTCCGTCCGCCTAGTTTTTGTCGCCGTTTTGTTCATCACACTTTTCACCATTTCGACGCGTGAAGTCGTCGACCCAGATTTTTGGTGGCATCTGCGCACAGGGCAATACATCGCCGAAACGCACTCGATCCCACGTACCGATCCATTCTCTTATATCAGCCAGGGCAAGGAATGGGTAACGCACGAGTGGCTGTCAGAATTACTTCTATATGGCATTTATCGCGTCGGCGGATTGGGACTATTAAGCGTTGTTTTCGGCTTAATAATCACAGCAGCCTTCTGGCTCGTCTATCTACGCAGCGCTGCCAAACCATATATTGCTGGTTTCGTGACCTTGTTGGGCGCAATTGCCACCGCACCGACCTGGGGCGTACGCCCACAAATGTTATCTTTGCTACTTGCAGCCCTTTTCCTTTACCTGCTCAACCAATATTTTGAAAAAGAGAAAACCAAGTTTGTAGTAGTCTTGCCAGCCTTGATGATTTTGTGGGTCAACCTGCATGCAGGCTACGCTCTTGGCCTGGGTATTATTGGCATTTATTTACTCGGAAAAGGAGCAGAAAAACTCGTCGCGGAGAGAAAAAACGGCGTCGTCTCGTCAAGTCAATCGAGTTGGAAACAACTGGGCATTCTGGCAGTTATTCTGGGGGCGTGTACTGCAGCCGTGCTCATTAATCCTAACGGCGCACGCATGTTCACATATCCATTCGAGACGCTGAACAGCACGGCCATGCAGACTTATATCCAAGAATGGTTCTCTCCCAATTTTCACGCACCTGAATGGCAACCCCTTGCATGGCTCATTTTGAGCGTAATCGCCGCCGGATTATTCTCCAAGCGTTCTGCATCGCTAACCGAGATCGCACTGATGATTATTTTTGAGTATGCGGCGCTGCGTTCCATGCGTAATGTCTATTTATTTGCTATCGTTGCAGTTCCCGTGCTCACCGACCAGTTGAGCGCGGAAATCAAGTTAAATCTTGAAACAAGTGCGACCAACAAAATGATGGGGACTATTAACGCTTTGCTTGTTGGATGCATTTTGCTTGTGGCAGGAGTCCGCGTCATATCAGTTCTACAAAATCAACAAATGGCGGAAGAGCAGAGTTTTCCTGTAGAAGCCACAAATTGGATAATAAGGAACAAACCCGCTGGAAATGTTTTCAACGCGTACAACTGGGGCGGCTATCTAATCTGGCGGCTATACCCGCAATATCTGGTATACATCGATGGCCGCGCAGACGTACACGGTGACGCAGAAATGAGTCACTTTTCGGATGTCTACAACGGGATAGGCTGGCAAAAGGACTTTGCCACGCATGACATACGCATTGCTCTGGTCGAGCCCAATTCGCCGATCGCCTCGGCCCTGCAAAATACGCCAAACTGGCAAATCGTCTATTTAGACAAGCAGAGCGAGCTACTGATCAGAAAGTAAAAAGGCACCTCCTCCAAAGGGGATGCCTTTCATTCGAAAAAGAAATATTGGCTTGGCGTATGCTTACAGCTTGACCAATGCGTCCACAACAAGAGCGAGGAACAAAAGGGCCAAGTACATGCTGGAGTAACGATACATCTGCCAGGCCACCTTATTTCCTTCGATCCGGTATACGCGCCAGGCTGCATAAATCAATCCAAAGCCCAACGCCAGCGCAGAAATCAAGTAAATGCCCCCGGCCATCTTAAAAAGAGGCAGCAAGAGCGTTACAACGACAAGTTCAAGTGTATAAATTAGAACTTGCTTGCGAGTTTCTTTCTCGCCGCGCACAACAGGCAACATCGGAACACCGGCACGTGCATAGTCTTTTTCGCGAACCAGCGCCAGCGCCCAGAAGTGAGGAGGCGTCCACATAAAAATAATCGCAAACAGGAAAAGCGCGGGGACATCCAAACGTCCTGTTGCGGCAGCCCAACCAACCATCGGAGGAATCGCCCCAGCGCCACCGCCAATGACAATATTTTGAACGGTCGCCTTTTTTAGCAAGACACTATACAAAACAACATAGTAGATAATGCCCAGCAACGATAGAAGAGCCGCGAGCAAATTGACAAAGCTGGTCAACAGATAAAAACTAAGAATGCATAGCGCGAGACCAAAAGAAAGGCCCTCCGCCGGGGTCATTCGGCCAGCAGAAAGGGGACGTTTGGCCGTTCGCTGCATATTTTTGTCGAGATCACGGTCGATGTATTGATTAAGGGCTCCCGATCCACCAGCAGCCAGCGCGCCCCCTAAAAGCGTCCAAAAGACTATAGACAAAGATGGCCAGGCCTTTGCCCCGGCGACCATCCCCGCGAAAGTCGTTACCAAAAGCAGCAAAACAATAATTGGCTTGGTTAATGTGACAAAATCCTTCATCCGCTGAGCGACATCAAGGGGTGGAAACGTTACAGAGGCCTTTGCCATGAAACCAGAGGCAATTACCAAACCGGTCATAGCCACCCAAAGGGAAATTGCTGTGGAGGCATGGAGAATCAAAAGGCTCGGTGGAAAGTTGCGGGTCACCTCGATCGCACCCACAAGTGCTTGAGCAAAAAACAGGATCACCGTCACGGTTGTCAAGGGCAGGAGGATGCGATGGTCCCGTTGTGTCCGCCAGGCCTGAAAGAGCAAAGCGAGCATCAGGATCGAGGCAAAGCCTGCCGAAAAGCGATGAAAGAGCATTGCCCATCCGGCTGCACCGCCAGGAGCACAGAAAGGCCAGGAAGCACAAGCGGCATAATTCTGACCAACGATCAAACGCCCACCGACGCTCAGAAACATTAGCGCAATAAAGGTGAGCAAAGCGAGCCGAGCGAAAGAGGTCGAAAGAGAGAACTTCATTTTTTCATCTCCAGAGCCTGTTTACGAAGATAAAAAATCGGATACCCAAAGAACAGAAGACTTGCAAACAAGAACCATTGAACTGCATATCCCATGTGCGGCCCTTCGCTCAAATCGGGCTGCGGCTGAGATGGGATGGGTGGCGTCGTGCGATTATCAGGATTTGGCTCAATGAAGGCCGGGAGCAGGGGGTACGGCAATTGCTGACCGATACGTTCGACGTTGACCAAATTCCAGTAATCAAGGTGAGTTTGCCCCGGCTGAAGCGTTGGATCGGGAACGCCCCCCATTTCTGGTTGCGTTTCCCCTTGACGCAGAATACCGTCGACAGTTACGACGCCCAAAACGTCATATTGGTGCCATTTATCCGGGGTATCATTGCCTGCGCTGGGAATCCAGCCCCGGTCGACGAGGATTGCCGAACCATCTGATAAGACAAGTGGCGTAAGCAAATCGTAACCAGGTTCGTTATCGGGCACAAGTGAGCCGTAACTGGGCACATTGCTGTAGGAGCGATTACGAAGCACTACCTGATGATCAAAATCATAGGTGCCGGTGGCCTCGACTTTACGATAATCCATCGTTGTCAGGTCTTCAGAAGGCGCCGCTGCCAGGTGAAGCATTGGCATACTAACAACTTGATAGTAATGTGCATTGAATGCCCGGCGTTGCGCCAGACGGTCCAACTGCCAGATGCCAAGCCGAACACAAAGAGCTGTTCCAGCAATAACAAGAACAGTCGCCCAGGCCCAACGGCGACTGAATATCATGCCCAGCACAGTACGAGTCATACTTGCTTCACTTCTTCAAGTACTTTGACTTCAGTCTTTAAGGGACGGACCAGAAAACCGTAAACAACAAAAAGGACGCTGAGCGGAAAAGCTGCAAATAGGATGCCCGTCAAACGAGTGATAAACGTAACCGGTTCCTGCACATCAATACCAAAGGTTTTTGTCGGGTAGAAAGAGCAGGAAAACGTTTGATTCTGGGCAACATCCAACTTAAGGCTGGCCGACGTGCCAGAGGGGACAAAAAGCGGACCAAGCTTGTGGGCAACAGAGTCCTCGTTTTTAACGACCAGGGTATCGCCCACCACAAAAACCTGACTGGCGGGGATGCCGGGCGTGGTCTGACCTTGAGCAATACGTTGAGCCGTCCCCGGAGGGATTACAAGCGTAATCGTCTCTGGTCCCCGGCCTGCTGCGCTTTTTATAAACAAGAAGAAAAACTCATTGACGACAAAAGCAGTAGCAAGGCCCAGAACGATGCAAATCAGAATGCGGTTTACAATTTGACGACCCATGGTACTTCCTTTATGGACTCCGTCAGCCAACCTACCGTATTACCCAGCTAGGATAGATGTCCGATCAAATACAAAGCGGGGTAGAAGAATATCCAGGCTACGTCGACGAAGTGCCAATAAATCGTTGCCGCTTCCACGGCCCAGTGCGCATCGGCGCTATAGCGACCACGCATTCCATTACGAAGAACTATCAGAAGCAAAATGACGCCTGTCAGAACGTGAAAGGCGTGCAAGCCTGTCATCATGAAAAAGACAGCGCTGTAAGTGCTATCTCCCGGCGCAAAGGGAGCATCACGCCATTCCACACCAATGACTCCGGCCAAAAAAGCAATTCCCAGCAGGATGGTAATAGCCGTACTGATTAGAAAGGCACGCCGATTCCCAAGGGCTATCTGGGTCTCGGCGCGATTCATAAAGAAGCTAGAGATCAGGAGCACAAGGGTAACCGTCAAGCCAAGATATTGATTCAGGTCGGGACGGGTGAGTCCCAACAAATTGAAACGGGTCACCAATAAGCCGCCGAACAGGAAACTGTCTGAAAGGATAAAAAGCCACAGCCCCCAGCGATTCGAAATCAGTTTATAGGCAGCACTGTGGGGATCGTTATTGGTATCAACCTCGCCCAACTTATAGATATGCATATAGTAGTAAACAACCAGGCCAGTTTTAATGACCCCAACCATCGCTAGCAGTAGCACGTCATCATTCGTGATTGCAATGAGGAACTCTACCAGCGTCAGGAAAACTAAAAAGATGAAAACCACCAGGCCCTGAATCAGGCCACCAGAATGCTCTTGTTCGTGAGTCATTGTCGTCACGTTCATCCTCCGAAATTACTGCATTTTGACATACACGGAGTCGGGGACACCGTAATCATAAGGCTCACCGACAACCTGAATTTCGTGATCGTAGTTATGCACCGGCATAGGTGAAGGAACCTGCCATTCGGGAGAGCGAGACCGCCATACATTTCCCGTCGCAACCTCACCATTTTTGAGCGTTTTGTACATGTTGATAAAGAAGAGCAAAATAGAAAATGCGATCAGGAAACCAGCAATCGTCATAGCAACCTGCCAAGGAGTCAGACCTAAAGCCGGATCATAGTCCGCGATACGGCGCCGCATGCCCAGCATCCCTATACGCATCATAAACAAAGTCAAAATCAAGAACGAGGGGGTCATCAACCAGAAATGCCATTTTCCCAACTTCTCGCTGAGCTTCTTTCCCGTCGCTTTTGGAAACCAATAATATATCGCCGCAAAGAATGGGAAGATGTACCCCCCGAACATCGTGTCGTGGAAATGTCCAACGATAAAGTAGGTATCATGCAGGTACAAGTCCGTCGAAACGGTTGCATTCGGCGGGCCAGAAAGACCGCCTAACAGAAAGACGACGATTCCGCCCAAAACAAACAGCATTGGCGTCGGAAGTTCAATCTTTCCACCCCACAGGGTGGCCACCCACGAGAAAAACTTCACCCCCGTAGGGATGGCAACTAGCAGCGTCGTATACATAAATGGCACGCGCATATACTCATTCATGCCCGACGTGAACATGTGGTGCGCCCAAACCAGAAAACCGACCAGGGCGATCCCAATTGAAGACATTGCAATCCATTTATAGCCAAAGAGGGGCTTACGAACGAAGACTGGCAACAATTCACTGATGATTCCCAAGCCAGGTAAGACGAACACGTACACCACCGGGTGGGAATAGAACCAGAACAAATGTTGGTAAAGGACCGGATTGCCACCTTTCGTCGGATCAAAGAAAGGCATCCCCAGAAGACGCTGAAAGGTAACCAACTGAAAAGCCAAACCGATCTCTTGTGTGGCCGTCAGCGTAATGATAGAAGTCGCAATCGCGGCCCAAACAAAGATCGGCATACGGAAAGGCGTCATGCTCGAAGCACGCAATCGCATCACCGTCACAACCAGATTAATCCCGCCCAAAATCGACGACCACCCAAATACGATGACGCCAAGATAGAACATCTGCTGCCCTAAGGGAGCGCGTGCGCCAAGCGGCACATAGCCAACCCAGCCGGTCTCTACACCGCCCAACGGGAAACTGCTCAACAGCAAAAGAGCGGCCGGGACCCCGATCCAATATGCAAAAGCGTTCAAACGCGGGAAGGCCATATCGTGCGCCCCGATCAAGACCGGGACAAGGTAATTGATCAGTCCAGAGACCCCAAAAAGAATCGACACGATCATTACCATGCCATGGAGGCTCATTAAGGTGTTATAAGTTTGAGCCGTCAGGAACTGCAACCCAGGCTCGGTTAATTCTGTGCGAAAGATCAGAGCAAAGATACCCGCAATCGACATCAGAATCAAAGCTGTCACTGTGTATTGAATGCCAATGACTTTATGATCCAGCGAAACGCCAAAATACCTCCGCCAACCGGGAACGTCTTCATGTTCTTCTGGCGTATCCTCTCCTGCTGCCCATTTCAACCAATCGCTCATTGAGCCAACGCCGTACAAAAAGGATAAGGCGCCAATCAGTCCACCAACAACCCAGGCTGGCTCCGTGAACCCCATCACATCAAAGACTGACATCCCCAACAGCGCACGAAGACCGGTGACAAAGAATGCACCAATCAGCGTGCCGCCAATCTGCCAGATCAAGCCTTTCACGATTCCCCAATACCCCAAAAGCCCATAAAAGAAGCCAAGCACAGCCGCGAAAAGCCCCAGGAACCAAGAAGGCAGGTCCCACAAATAAGAAACGTCAAAGGCTTGGGTTGACAGGATGTGTAGCAGAATACCCAGAACGGTACCCGCCAGCAGTCCACCAACCGCAAGCTTTACCCCCTTGAAAAATTCTTGGGACGACTTGTTCTCCATCGAGTTCCTCCTACTTCAACGTCTTGATATACGCCACTAAATCTGCAATTTGGGAATCACTCAAAATTGATCCAAACTTCGGCATTACATTCGCAGAAAAACCCGCCACAATCTTGGCATTTGGTGATTTGATCGATTCAACAAGGTAAGCATCATCAGCCGAAACAGTCGTGCCATCAGTAAGCTTCACTTGAGAGCCATAGAGACCTTTCCAAGTTGGGCCAACGCCTGGGGAACCATCAATAGAATGGCAAGCTTTGCAACCGCCGGTCTGGTAAAACTGCTGTCCACGAGTTGGGTCAGGAACCGTTGCAGCTGTTTTAGCAGCTTGCACTTGTTGAGCCACCCAGGCGTCATAATCTGCCTGAGACACAACATACACATTCGCAATCATGTAAGAATGCCCGACACCACAAATTTCAGCGCAACGAAGTTTATAACTACCAAGGCGAATTGGAGTAATTCTGAGGTATTCTGTCGTGCCCGGAATGACATCATGTTTGATACGGAACTCGGGCACCCAGAAAGAATGGATCACATCTTGACTGGTAAGTTCGAAATTGACCTGTTTATCGATTGGCAAGTAAAGGTCAGTCGACGTAAATCCCTCTGGATATTGAAATTTCCAGGCCCACTGATAGGCAATGACCTGGATGCTCAACGCGTCCGGATCGGCGGCGTTGATCTCGGTCAAATTCTGCGCACCAATATAGCCCAATCCAAGAACGATCACGAGTGGAATTATCGTCCAGGTAATCTCCAACGCCGTATTTCCTTCAAAATATTGTCCGTCCGATGTGTCGCCATTTCGACGATGGAAGACGACCAAACTATAAAGCAAAGGCACAACAATCAAAGAGAAAAAGAAAGAGATCAACTCCATGTGAAGATTCATCAGCCAGTCGACCTGGATCGCTTGAGCACTCGCCTCTACCGGGTAAAGGCCTGACGCATTCAGACCATAATACACGCCGAAAGACATAGCAACCACCAGCACACCCATGATCACAAAGTGACGAACATTTTGCATAACGTGTCTCCTCCAAAACTCACTGAGCGAGTTCAGTCATTCCAAGGATTATTCAACCAACTCTCAGCCTGCGAAGAAGTCATACGACGGCGATCATAAACGACGACCTGGCCCGACTCCTTTAAAGAAACAAGCATAACCTGCATCGGTGTTTCTTCGTTCACAAACTTGTTCATAAACTCCGCGCGATTGATAGCACCATCATCATGATCAAGAATCACCAAATCCGGCTGATGTGCAGCCAGTGCTTCGAGCGTTTCAGCCATTGTTGTAGGCATTGCAACAATGACCGCCTTTGCACCCCATCGCTCCGCATACATTTTACGTAAGCCTTCCCGAAACAATGGATTCGCAGAAACTATCAACACACGCCTTGGTTTCCCTTGATCGCTCGTCATCCGTTTATAATCCGGTCCTTTTGGAATTCCATGGCAACAACATCAGGGCTGCCCATCACAGCGATTCCTGGAGAGCCTTAACTCCACATTAATTTACAGGAAGCAAATTTACCAAATTTTCTCTGTTTTGTCATGTAAACTATGTTTCATGATTGGGGGATTTAAAACAAAAAAGCGGGTGATTTTATCATCACCCGCCGCCGGAACAATTTTATATCAAGTCCATCTGCGCCGCCCGCGCAACCGCCTCTGCGCGGTTGTTGACTTCCATCTTTCCTAGAATATGGCGGATATGTGTCTTGACGGTATTTTCAGAAATAAACAACGTCGTAGCAATCTGAGCAGTCGTCTGCCCGTGCGCCAGACATTTCAACACGTCCACCTCACGCTCGCTCAACAATCCCCGATTCCGGTCCACCTGTGAGCGACGAATCGCTTGCAGCACCTTGGCAGTCACTTCCGGCGATAGCACGGAATTTCCTGCCACAACCTGCAAAATAGCCGAATGCAAAACGTCCGGCTCGGTGTTCTTTAAAACATATCCATTTGCCCCGGCAATGATCGCGCTGATCAAATCATCATCGTTTTGAGAAATCGTCAACATGAGCACGCGCAAGTCCAAAGCATCTTTGCGAAGCTGTGTCAAAGCATCAATCCCATTCATCACAGGCATATTGATATCGAGCAACACAACATCAGCATCCACCCCGGCGATCAAATCAAGCGCTTCCTTCCCATTGGAAGCCTCGCCTACAACGGTAAAATCATCCATCTCTTCAAGCAAGCTAATTAACCCACGCCGAAACAGTGCATGATCATCAACGACAATGATACGCAGTTGACTCATACCTTCTCCCAAATAGACACCGGAATCCGCAATGAAATCGTCGTTCCTCGGCCGGGCCTACTCGTAATCTGGAAATCAGCCCCGATAGACTCGGCTCGCTCATACATCCCTTTGAGTCCATACCGCGCACTCGACTCAACCTGCGCCGGAACGAATCCCACCCCGTCGTCCCGAATTTGGATAACGCTGAAATCCCCATCCTGCCAGCCCCGAATGGAAACGTGCTTCGCCAGGGCATGCTTGCGAACATTGTTCAACGCTTCCTGCACAATGCGTATGAGTTGCGCTTGAATGTTGACCGAGTAATCGACCGAAAGGCTGAACTCTGACAGGTCGACCATGATATCAGCCGTCTGGGTGAAATCATCCGCAGCCTGTTCGATCCAGCTCCGCAACCCCGTCGACGGGATTCGGCGCAGGTTGTCAATCGCTTGCCGGGCATCGACATACGCATCAGAAAGTGTACGATAACTGGCCTGCAAACTATCCGTCAAACGGTCGATTTCGCCACGCGAGAGATAGCTCTGCATCTGCATCGCCTGTATTTTCAGGAACGCCAAGGTCTGCGCCAGCCCGTCATGGATTTCCCGCGCCAGGCGGGTACGTTCATCAACGACCGCCTGATATTCCAGTTGAACCATCAGGCGAGCGTTTTGGATCAACAAGGCAGACTGAGCGGCCAGGGTCTCCAACAACATTTGCTGACGCTGTGCAAAGGGTTGGGCAGAGTTCGACCCAAGCACCAACACGCCGGACGGCTCACCGGCCCGCCCGGCCAGCGGCACCGCTAACAACACCTTCCACGTCTCATTTTTGTTGAGGGTCACATTTTCCAAGGAAATCGAATGCCCCGTGGAAAGCACGCTTTTCCAAAGACCCTCCAGGAAAGAAAGATTCGGCAAGGGGAAGGCAGCTGCGATCTCAGCACGCTCGCGCGTCAACAACAACGGTTCTGAGCGCGAATTCCCTAACTCACCAGACGGTAAATACAGGATGGCAAAATCAACATCCAAGGCGTGCTGCACATTTTCGAGCAAATTCTTCAATAAGTCGGATAGGTCTGACTTCTGAGGCGCCGCCGTCTGCAAATAGCGCAAAGCCGCAATCTCCTGGTCGCGACTTTGCAGCATTTCCAAGGCAAAACCTGCGGAGCGCAGTATATCTGAAACGAAGGCCTGAGAATCTGCATCGATCTCAACATCATGGTCGAAAAAGAAATTTGCCACCCCTACTTCTTGTTCACCGCGAAACAACGGGAAACACTTCAACCTGGAAGGGAAGTTTCTGGTCTGCACCAACAAGGCGCAATCAGGGCCGCCGTGCATGGTCTCACAATGCTTACAAGCCTGCCGCGTTTCAGGGGACGACAAGCGCTGTGTCCAAGCCTGCAATGTATTTTCCGGTGTCTTCCCATGCACCAATGGCGGAAGGCTTTGCCCCCATTCATCATAAGGAACAAAGGACGCGCCACTTGCTCGCAGCGACTCAGCGCATGCGACCAGAATGACCTCCAATACTTCGTTTTCGGAATGCGCCTGAAGGAACTGACGCTGCAACTCGATGGCTGCCCGCAAATGCACGCGGGAATATTCATAGCGTTGCCGAGTCTCGACCAGATTCTGCCCTGCCAAAGCTCGACGCAATGACAACCGTAACCAAAACTCCAATACTGCGGTCAGGAGGCTGGCGGTAGCCACGGCGATAAGCGCAGCCACCCAATGGTTCAGAGGGAGCTCGGTGACTAAATAAAAGCCAAAAACCAGGGAGAGCGCTGCAAAAGTCGCCCAGCGTGCACGCAGAAGGTCCCGGTCATCCATTGACAAAAGGGTCATTCCTTTATTGCCGAGAGGACTTCCGTGCTGTGCTGGGCGGGTTTGACATCCTCGAACACTTTTTTGATATGGCCGTCCGAATCAATCACAAATGTTGTGCGCAAGACACCCACATATTCGCGCCCCATAAATTTTTTCGTCCCCCAAACACCGTACTGTTCACAAACTTGATGGTCATCATCCACAAGCAACGGAAAAGGCAATTGATATTTTTGCTTGAATTTACTGTGCGATTTGGGCGAATCCGGGCTGACGCCAAGGATGACGATGCCGGCTTCTTCGTATGCCGTATAGTTGTCGCGGAAATTGCAGGCTTCCGTTGTACATCCCGGCGTATCATCTTTGGGATAAAAATAAAGGACAAGCGTTTGTCCACGATAATCTGAAAGGTGACGAAGCTCGCCAGTCTCATCTGAAAGCGCAAAATCAGGCGCAAGGGTTCCTTCTTCTAGCGTAGTCATAGCAATCTTCCTCCAAGTTGTTATTATACTCGTCACAGTCACAAATTGCACTTTTTCCGAAGGACACCCAGGGTTCTCGCAAGAAAGGGAATGCGTTACGAGAAGACAAAAACTCTCCGATGGCAAAAACAAGCACCATCGAAGAGTTTTTCGTTCGCTCCTGGCTTTTGGGGATTTTCCGTTTACAGAATGTGATTTTTTTTCAAGGCTTCTTCCAAGATATCGACGGTTACAGGTTTGAGAAGATAGGCGCGCGCGCCGCCGTCCAACGCCTGCTGACGCGTCTGCGGCTGGTCGTCCGAGGAAACGATCAGGACGGGCACTTTCGCCAATCGGGGTTCACGGCTGCAATAGCGCAAAATCTCAAAGCCGCTAACACCCGGCATATTGATATCCAGAAAAACGACCGATGGCGTCTCCGAACGGAGAATCGCCATGCCCGGCCCCGGCCCATAGGCCGCCCGCGACGGGACGCTCAATACTTGTAGTACGCGCACGAGCGAGTCTGCCGTAGCGCGATTATCATCTATGACGAGAGCGTAAGACATTCCATAACCTCCGCGGTGAGTTACCCACACGACCACCGCCATGCGGTGAAGCGCAGCAGTTATCTATTGAGTAGCTTTCTTGATGGTACCCCTGTGTGCGATTTCGCGCAATCCCTAATACGATTAAAAAGAGGTTGCAATCCCGATCTTCCGAGCGAAGGAATGCAACCATGCTGGTTAAGTTTTTCCTTAATAGAGGGTATAATGGCAAAAATTTTCCGGGAAGGATGCGAACATGCTCCGCAGACTATTTTTATTTGTCACGCCGGCAGTCCTTATACTTTCTGCATGCGGGCCGGCTGCCGCGCCGGCACCGACGCCTCGGGCAATCACCGTTTTCGCAGCAGCCTCTTTAACCGATGCGTTCACCGAGATTGGGAAGCAATTCGAGAATGCGAATCCGGGCGTTGAGGTAAAACTTAACTTTGGAGGCTCGCAAAACTTGCGCACACAGATCGAGCAAGGCGCGCAAGCCGACGTGTTTGCCTCGGCCAACCAATTAGAGATGGATACGTTGATCAACGAAAAATTCATCGAACAGGATGCCCAACAGATTTTCCTGACCAACCAACTGGTGGTCATTTTGCCATCGAATAACCCGGCCAACATCGTCCAGCTACAGGACCTATCCAAACCGGGGCTAAAACTGGTGCTGGCAGCCGAGGACGTCCCGGTAGGCAAGTATGCCCGTCAGGCTTTGGACAACATGAACGGGACGTTCGGGATGGGATTCAAAGCCAAGGTGCTGGCAAATGTCGTCTCGAACGAAGACAACGTCAAACAGGTGGTGGCAAAAGTCCAACTTGGAGAGGCAGACGCCGGAATCGTTTACACTTCTGACGCCGTAGCCGCGCCGGAGCTACAATCCATCGAAATCCCTGCCAACCTGAACGTTATTGCAAAGTATCCCATCGCGCCATTGGTGAACACGCATAACAAAGGCCTCGCCAACCAGTTCATTCATTTTGTCCTGTCGAGCGAGGGACAATCTATTTTAAAAAAATGGGGCTTTCGGCCTGCGCAACCTTAGCAGAAGCTCTATGATTTTCGCCCTCGTGTAAATCTATGGCATTTCGTAAAATCTCAAGGGAATCGTATCGCAACGATCACACCAGTTGGGTGCTCACCTTGCCCAGCCTGGCGTTATTGGTCTTACTGGCCCTGCCAATTGTCTCGCTCTTATCGCGCGCCTGGAACGCAAATTTTATAGTGGACGCACTGTCGACACCCGCATTGAGCGCCCTGCGATTGAGTCTGGTGACCAGCGCCCTCAGCGTGCTGGCGACGGTCCTGGCCGGCACCCCGTTGGCCTATCTACTGGCGCGTCGAGCTTTCAAAGGGAAAACATGGCTCGAACTGACCATCGATCTTCCTGTTGTGCTGCCGCCCTCTGTGGCAGGCCTGGCGCTTTTACTGGCTTTCGGACGCCAGGGTATTTTTGGCGCGGCGCTGGTTCGGTTCGGGATCACGATCCCTTTTACGACGACTGCCGTCGTCATGGCGCAGACTTTTGTCTCTGCGCCGTTATACATTCGGGCGGCGCGCATCGGATTTACCGGGATCGATTCGGAAGTGGAAGAAGCGGCGCGCGTCGCGGGCGCCAATCAATGGCA
Organism: Anaerolineales bacterium; assembly: GCA_046704785.1. Lineage (GTDB taxonomy): Bacteria > Chloroflexota > Anaerolineae > Anaerolineales > Villigracilaceae > JBJKRF01. The sequence continues at coordinate 13,918 of JBJKRF010000142.1, forward strand.
ACTCTTCCGCGACATCATGTTTCCGCTGGCGGCACGCGCCCTGTTGAGCGGCGGCGTGCTGGCCTGGACGCGCGCGTTAGGCGAATTCGGCGCGACCATCCTGTTCGCCGGAAACTTGCAAGGCGTCACACAGACGATGCCCCTGGCCATCTATCTCGGCTTCGAGCGCAACGTCGGCGTGGCAATTGCGCTTTCGGTGGTATTGGTCGTCTCATCCATCCTTTTGCTGCTCCTGATGCGCTGGCTGGATGGGTTGGAGCGGCCCAAGGCATAAAAAAAAGACGGGGCCAAGGCTCCCGTCTCAGGTTTCTCTCTACACTTGCTTACGAAGCCTTACCCATCTCCACGGCAATCGTATCGTAATAGGTACCCGCTCCAAATCCATCGATCAAAACGTGATCGTGCGGTTCCAGCTCCGGAAGTTCGCGCAATAGGGCGATCATGTTAGAGGCAGCGCTGACATTGCCGAACTCGCTGAGCAACCACGGCATGGGCAGGACAATCCCACCGTTCTGGAGGTGCTTCTCTTTTAGTTTGTTGATCTTGTAGTTGGCGTGGTGGCAAATCGAGACTGCGAACGATTTGCCGACAATTCCCATCTCAGACAGCCGCTGCTGGTACTCCTGATAGACATCCCGGACGATTTCAACGCCGGTGCGCACGAAGAGTTTGACCATGCCCATCGGCTCCGCCATTACCACCGACGAGCCATCCTCCGGCTCATGCATTAAGCCGGCGACGCGAATCTCGTGCTCGGACAGCTGCGTCACCTCGACGTTCAGTTCGCCTTCTCGCCTCTGGAGCGCATGCGGATAGCGCATCTGCACCTGGAGCACGCCATCCAGGTCGTAGACTTCACGAGATTGACCCACCAGGAATTTAATGGTCTTACCGGGGATAATTCCAATCACCCCAGCAGCGTTGCCGAACAATTGCCAGGCGTAAAAATCGTGAGACTTGTTAATGAAACGGCTCAGTCCTTCGATTCCGCCCACAAGCACCTTCTTACCGTCCAGCATTTTGGCGATATTCTTGGAAAGCTGCAAATTTTCAGGGAGGTTCGGGTTCAGCGCCAGATGAAGGGCGCTGGTCGAACCATCGCAGGCTTTATGGATAGTGACCTTCAACGCCGAAGCCATGATCCCGGCTTTTTCTGCGATCCGGTCGAGGAAATCGCCAGAGATGGGCGCGCTCACACCGATCAGAACGGCGTCGACATCCGCCGGGTCCCAGCCACAGACATGCGCCGCTTCCCGCAACAGGCGCGCGCCAACCTCCACCTCGATCTCCTTGTTCTCCTCGTCCGTCATCTCAGGGACATGATGACGGTTGACGAACCCAAGGTCGGCCAGACTCAATTTTTCTTTCGGTGAAAGCTTGCGGCCCAGACGCTCTTCAACCAGCGCCGGGAGCACCTGGTTATCATAGCTTTTTCCCCAAGCGCCATAGACTCCTCCGATTCCCACCACAGGATTCGAGACACGCTCGATTCCAAACGGAATCCCCTCTCCAACCGGGATGACATCCTTTTCTACATTGGGGCGGTCGAAAAACGATGTAGAGGCATCCACCACTTCAATTGTCATTTGATTCTCCTTTATCGGTTCTTCAGGAACTTCCACAAAAGGAAGAGCCGTAGAGTTGTTTCCTGGCCTTCACCTGAAAAACTTCTCTGCAGGTACCCTTTGTTTCCACATTTTCCGAAACCCTCAAATCACAGGAAAGTTCCGGCACAAACCTTGCAATTTTCAACGCATTGGGCAGTATAAGCTGCCCAGCGACTTCCGGAAAACCAACCCGCAAGCCAACCAAAAGTTTCGTCTCGAACTTGCGGGAGAGTCATCCCAATCATACTGCGAAAAGCTCAATGGAGCCAGAACGTCAGAGCCAATAGATAAACGGTCAGGCCAAAGATGGCTGTCGCAGTAACGACCAACACCCGCCAGAGTGGCTTCGCACCGTCAGCAATATTCCGAAACATAAAGATTTGATAGGCCGCCAGAGGAAGCGTGAACAACGCCGGCCAGACCAGCGAAAAAGACACATTGAGGAAAGGCATGGCAACCAGAAAAAAATAGGCGCCGAACAAAAGGGCATTATGCACCGGGATCGCCCGTTGCCAGGTCAGTCGCATCAACAAGGTACGGCGTTGGTACCGGAGGTCTTCGGCATACGCCGGGAAATCGAGCGCCAGCAAATAAACAAGCGCCAATAAAAATAGCGGAAATGTGAACAGCGTAATCAGGCGATGGAGTTTCTCTGCCTGCAAAAGGAAAGCCGTGGTTGGCATTAGAACGGCCAGTAAAAGCGCAAGCACCAGTTCGCCATATCCACGGTCGATGAGGCGAAAAGGCGGGACGGCATTCGCCAGCGAGAGTAGCGCAAAGACCGCAAGGACGAGGGCAGGCTCACTGGCAAGCAAGTGATCCAGCAATAGCAAGGAGGTAAATAGTGCGGCCAGGGCAAGCATAGCCACACCAATGAACAACAACAAGGTACGCAAGCTCTCTCGTTCTTTACGTGTTTCACCGACGACCAGCGGCTCATTGAACGGACGGAAATATTCGCCCAGCAGGTTGGAAACGATCAGCATCAACAACAAGATCAGAGCGCCGAGCAGAGTCGACGCTGGCTGCAGCACAGTGCCAAGATAACGCGCTACACCCAATCCAAAGCTGTAAGCAAGCAAGGCAAGCAACAACTGGATGGGACGTACAAAACGCAGAACATGACGAAGTTGTTCCATAATAAGAGAAGACTAACTTTCCCCAAGCGCTTTACGCAGGTCGCGATAATGGATTTGGTTATGTCGATAGACCATTTTAATCATCTCGGCCAGACTGGTCACGCCCAGGAATGGATGGCGTCCGCGCCTTTCCAGATCCGTCGGGGACCGTGTCGAGACCCACGTCGCCATCTGCGCCCGGACGGCAGTGAATTGATCCAGCAGTTCCAGCACAGACAATTCTCTCGTTTTTTCTTGCTGGCGGGCATTGTAACGGTCGATATCGAACGTCTCCGAAACACCGGTGCCACCCTCACAGATACTGGCAAACAAACGGACGAAGCCTTGCTCGGCTGTGACCAGATGCGCCAGGATCGAGCGCGCTGTCCATTCCGCACCTTCCGAGTAGACGACAACGTTCCACTGCGCGTCGGTCAAAGCAATAAAGAATACGCGCATTTTTTGGCCTTCGGTCTTCAAGCGTTCGGCAAGAAAAGCAGGGGTTTCCGGCACGAGAGGCTCCTTTTGACGCGACGCAGAAAGCGGCTTAAACCAGCGAGTAACCGCCGTCGACGGTGATGGTCTGTCCGGTAATATACTCGCTTTCTATCAGGAATTCCAGCGCTGAGACGATTTCATCGGTCGATGCAGAACGCCGAAGCGGCAGGCGGTTGACAAGCCGCGTCCATTCTTCCGAGGGAGCCCCGTCGGCAGGCAGGACCAGCCCGGGGGCGATGGCGTTGACGCGCACTTTGGGCGCGAACGCGCGGGCCAGCACCTGGGTCAACTTCTCCAAAGCAGCTTTGCTGACCGTGTAAGCCGGGAAAGCCGACCAAACCTTTCGCGCGCCGGCATCTGTGACGTTGACGATCAGGCCGCCGGAATCCATACGCTGAAAAGCCTGCTGCGCGCACAATAACGGAGCGCGCAAATTCAGGGTCAGCGTGGCGTCAAACGCCTCGGCAGACATCGTGCGCACGTCGGCAGGCTCCATGCGCGCCGCCGAGTTGACCAGCACCCGCAGCGGGAGGCCGGTTTCATCCACAGCGGTAAAAAGCCGACGGGTCTGCGCTTCGTCGCTCAAATCGGCCTGGAACAAAAAAACGGGCACGCCCCTCTCGTGCGCCTGCGCCGCCGTCGCAGTTGCAGCATCCACCGAGCGATGATAATGCAACAGCAGGGCGTATCCTCGCCGGGCCAGACACAACGCAAAAGAGCGTCCCAAGCGATGTGCGCCGCCTGTCACAACGGCAAGCGGAAGATCGGTCATGATTGCATTTTAAACCCGTATCTGCCGCCAAACCCTACAATTCACCCAGGATCAACGTCGAAAGGCGTTCGAAAGGAAGAACCAGATGTTTGCCGGGCGCTCGGCCAGGCGGCGCATAAAGTAAGGATACCAGTGCGTCCCAAACGGGACATACACCCGCACCGGGTATCCCTCGGCTGCCAGGGCCTCCTGCAAATCGCGGCGAATGCCGTACAACATCTGGAACTCTATTCCGCGTTTCGGCAGGCCGATCTTTTCAGCGTAGGCCTTGGCAAAGGTAATGCGTTTTTCGTCGTGGGAAGCAATGGCGGGGATGGGCGGAATCCGCCCGCTTTTGCTGAGCACCGTTTTTTTTGCCAGCGAAGCATCGATCAAAATGGACGCGATCGTATCGAAGCTGGCATCGACATCTGCCTTCTGGGGATAAGCGACCTCTGGCGGCTCCCGGTAAGCTCCCTTGACCACCCGAATCCGTGTTCCGCTTTCGACGAGCTTACGCGCATCCGCCTCCGTCCGGTAGAGATAAGATTGCAGCACCGTGCCGACGGTTTCCGCGCCCAGCCCCTCTTGCTGCACCGCCGTTAAGAATTCGATCGTTGGCTCGGTCCAGGTTGCAGCTTCCATATCGATGCGCACAAAATCTTTCAACTTGCGGGCGCGTTCGAGGATGCGCAACAAGTTGCCGCGACAGGTCTCATCATCCAGGCCCATCCCAATCTGCGAAAGCTTGATCGAAATGTTGGAGCGGACGCCTGATTCTCGTATGGCATCCAACATGGCGATAATCTGGTCTGCCGCGGTATTGGCCTCTGCCGTAGAAGTCGTATGCTCGCCCAGCCAGTCCAGGGTGACATTGATCCCCTTGGCATTAAGCGCTTTAGCAACCCGGATGGCGTCATCCAGTGTCGACCCGGCGACAAAACGGGCAGCCGCCCGCCGGGCAATTCCCCATTTGGTGACCAAACTCTGGGCCCAGGCAGCCGTAGAGAGGAAGATTAAAAACGAACGCAACATGGAACCTCTTTAATGTGCAGAAAGGTCAAAGTCCTCGAAAGACTTCCACAGCCATCGATCTTTGGAGAACCAGATTAGGATTCGTTGAGAGTTTCGCGTCCTTTTTGGATTTTAGCACAGGTCGCAAACATGGGTATGTTATACTCCGCAGGTGATAAAAGTCACGAAGCCGGGAGCAACACCATGAAGCTATCGAATTTCGCCAAGTATTCCTGGTTTGTCCTGGGATGGAATCTACTGGTCATCCTATGGGGAGCACTCGTCCGTGCGACCGGTTCCGGCGCCGGGTGCGGCAACCACTGGCCAACCTGCAACGGGGAACTTATTCCTACCCCTGAACGCATCCAGACCACGATCGAGTTTACCCATCGCGCCTTGAGCGGCGGCGACCTGATCTTGATTTTCGTCATGGTCATTTGGGGTTGGCGTATCTTCAAAAAGGGTAGCCCGGTGCGCATCGGCTTGGTGGGATCGGGCGTCTTCATCATCGTCGAAGCGCTGCTCGGCGCCGGGTTGGTCTTGTTCGACTTCGTCGGACAAACCTCGTCCGTGGCGCGCGCCCTTGCCGTCGGCGTACACTTGCTAAACACCTTCGTCCTGTTGGCCTTTGTAGCGTTGACCGCCTGGTGGGCTTCCGGCGGGAAAGCCATCTCCTTCAAGGGACAGCGGAAATGGGTGCTGTTGCTCGGCGCTGGCATCCTGGGCATTTGCCTGATTGGCATGACCGGCGCGATCACCGCCCTGGGCGATACGCTCTTCCCGGCCAAGACTCTGGCGCAAGGCCTGGCACAAGATACCGAAGCAGGCGTGAGTTTTCTCATCCGGCTGCGAGTCATTCACCCCTTGATTGGAATCGTGGTCGGGACGTATACGTTCTACCTGATCGGCTATCTCCGGAAACAATTCGAGGATAAAGCCGTCCGGCGCTTGAGTTTGATTCTAGGCGGGGTCATCCTGCTCCAATGGGCAGCCGGTGTGACTAATCTCTTGCTGCTCGCGCCTATCTGGATGCAACTGATTCACCTTTTTATTGCCGACTCAGTCTGGATTTCTTATATTTTATTGGCAGCCAATGTTTTTGCCATCAGACCGCAGACATAACTTCTTATCGATTGGGGCCAGAGGGGGCACAGGCCACGCGCAATGCGCAACTGCCCGACTCCTTTTCCCGCCCAAATGGGCAAAAACTGTGCGCACGAACCGCAGAAGTTGGGCTCTTTTGTTGGAGGTATCGTGAGGATCGTACGCGACCCATCCTTCCTGTTACGGTGGATTTCTCTTATTTTCATTGCAGCCGCCATCATTTTGACGATGGTGGAACTCTCGACATACAGCCGCCTGCGCGAAGACTATCCTTCGGGCATGACCATCGCAGGCGTTCCCGTTGGCGGATTGGACCCACAGGCAGCCTCACAACGCCTGCTGCAGGTCTACAATTCGCCTGTCGAAATTCAGTATGCCGGAGCCGTGATCCACATGGACCCGGGAGTCGCTGGTTTCCAGATCGACACCGAGTCGATGTTGGCGGCTGCCGACCTGCAACGCACCGGCAGTTCCTTTTGGGGCGGATTCTGGGACTTTTTATGGAATCGCCAGCCGACCACACAAGACGTGCCCCTCATCGCAAGCATTTCGGACGACCGGCTCCAAGCCTATCTCCAGGAACAAATTTCTCCTCGTTACGACCAACCGGCCGTCGCGGCTGTGCCCCAGCCGGGACAAACCACTTTCGTATCCGGGAAATCGGGCCTGGAACTGGACGTCAACCGGGCAACCCAATTGATCGAAGATGCGCTCAAGTCGCCAACCAATCGAAGCGTGGCGCTCAGTTACACACGCACCGCACCCGGGCGTCCGTCGCTCGACAGCCTGAAGACCCTCATCGAGCAAATCATCGACCTGACCCCCTTCGATGGCGTTGTGGGCATCTACATGCAAGATCTGCAAACCGGCGACGAATTACACTTCGGCTATGACAAAAACCACGAAATCTCCGTCGAGCCAACCGACATCGCTTTCAGCGCCGCCAGTTCGATCAAAATCCCGGTCATGATCTCCGTTTACAAACATTTCGGCCCCACGCTGGACGACAGCACACGCAAGTTGATGCTGGAGATGATCACCCAGTCCAACAACGACGCCACCGACGCCTTGATGGACAAGATCGAATCCGGCACCGGGCCGCTGTCGGTCACCGCCGACATGAAGACCCTCGGCCTGGAGGATACTTTCATTGCCGGTTACTTCTACGATGGCGCGCCACTTCTGCAGCGTTTTACCACCCCGTCCAACCAGCGCACCGATGTGGTCACCAACCCGGACCCGTACAACCAGATCACGCCATCCGACGAGGGCGCTTTGCTGGTCGACATCTATCAATGCGCCCAGGATGGCGGCGGAGCGTTGGTGGCCGCCTGGCCGGATAAGTTCAACAAATCGGTCTGCCAGACGATGGTCAATAGCTACCTGACCCAGGATCGTATCGGCGTGCTCATCCAGGCGGGTGTACCAGACGGCACACAAGTAGCCCACAAACACGGCTGGATCAGTGGCCCCTCGGGTATCATCCAAAACTTTAGCGATGCCGCCATCGTCTACACACCCAGCGGGAACTTCGTGTTGTGTATTTACGTTTATCACCCCATTCAGGCTTTATTCGACCCGATGAATAAAATGTTCGCACAAATCGCCCTATCCGTTTACAACTATTTCAACCTGCCTGGCCAGTAAATGGATACGAGTAAAGGCAAATTACTTTGCGATTATCGTTCGACGGGGTGTTTTTTGTTGCTTTTGACGCAAAAACACCCCCTTCCTAGAACTATCACCTTAACCCGGGTCTAGAAATTCGCACAAACCACGCCG
>JBJKRF010000143.1:0-25081 GCA_046704785.1 Anaerolineales bacterium
GGGCCCCCCCCCCACCACCACACTAAATCCGCTTTATCCCACTCGTTCCCGAAGAGCCAAGTATCGTTACAGGTGTCTATGGGGATGCTTTTTAAAACATCCCCACGCATTCCCCCATTCCAGGTAACACTGGACGGGGCTTTGGGTCAAACAAGGAACTCAAGATGCCCGTCAAAATCCCCAGTACACTGCCTGCACGCGAAATCCTTGAAAAGGAGAATGTCTTCGTCATGGGAGAGGACCGCGCTCTTCATCAAGACATCCGCGCCCTGCGCGTTGCCATCCTTAACCTGATGCCCACCAAAATCGCCACCGAGACGCAACTGTTGCGCCTGCTCGGAAATACCGCGTTACAAGTGGACGTTACCCTGCTACACACGGCCAGCCACGAGGCCAAAAACACCGATGCCGAACACCTGCTCCAGCATTACCAGACCTTCGAAACCATCCAGAACGAGAAATTCGACGGGCTGATCATTACCGGTGCGCCGGTAGAACGGCTCGATTTTACAGAGGTGGATTACTGGCCCGAACTTTGCCAGGTTATGGACTGGGCCGAGACGAACGTGGTTTCGACCTTCTACATTTGTTGGGGCGCACAGGCCGGACTCTATCATCACTACGGCATTCCGAAGTATCCCCTATCCGAAAAAATGTTCGGCGTTTTCAAGCATCGCACGCTCGCACCCACCCGACGGCTGTTACGCGGTTTCGACGATGTTTTCCTGGCCCCGCATTCACGCCACACCGAAATCCGTCGGGCTGACATCGAGCGCGTGCCCGATCTCGAAATCCTGGCCGAGTCGGACGAAGCCGGAATCTACATCGTCGGCTCGAAGGATGGACGTCACGTCTTCATCACCGGCCATTCCGAATACGATCCGCTGACCCTCAAATCGGAGTACGACCGGGATGTCAAGAGGGGATTACCCATCAACGTCCCACGCAATTACTTCCCAAACGACGACCCATCCCAACCGCCGCAGGTCCGTTGGCGTGGTCACGCCAGCCTGTTATATGCCAACTGGCTGAACTATCACGTTTACCAGGTGACCCCTTTCGACCCGCACGATATTCCTACGGGTGCTGTGTACCACGATTTTTAGCCGACGGTAGAAAAGTAAAGCACATCTGCCTTAAAACAAAAACCACAGCCAGAAATGGACTGTGGTCTGTTGTGCTTATTTCTGGGGAGTTCCCCACTCAATCACCGTCTTGATTTCATCCGGCGTATGTTGGTGCAGCACCTTATCGAAATCAGTGTGCGCATGGCGGTCGGTAATCAACCTGGTCACATGGTCACCCCACCGGAATCTGGCCTGCATCAAATCGTTGACCGCCATCTGGAAGTGGTTGCGCGAAGCGTTGACGCTGCCCACCAAGACCTGATTGCGTAGCACCAATTGGCGGATGAGTTCGGCGCCGGGGATTTCCAGCGGGCGGTCGCCACCAGGAATCCCGGTCAGCACGTAAACGCCGTTCGTGTTCAGGGCGTCCAACAGATTGAATTCCAGGGCGGCGACACCGGTTGCTTCGAAGATCAAATCCATCGCGCCGAGTTTATCGTCCACTTGATTCGCCGGCACCTTACGCGCGTCTACATACTGCCCGCCGATCGTGGTCAGCCATTGGGGGCGGGCCGTGTCGGCGTCAACCACATCCAGGCCGTATACTTCGGCACCGCGCAAGCGCAGCGCCAACGCAGCCAGCAATCCGATGGGGCCCAGCCCGGCGACCAGGCACCGCCGGCCAAACAACCAGTTGGGGGTGACACCTGCTTCAGGCAGGCGCGCCTCCTGCAGGCGTACCGCCTCGTCGATGGCTTTTTCGGCAACCGACAAGGGCTCGCACAACACGCCAACCGGTTCCAGTTCGGAAGGCACGTGCACAACGTATTGCTCTTTATCGACGACATACTCGGTCTGGTAACCATCCAGGCCCCAGATACCGCGCTCGTGATATTCGCCCGTCTGGCACATATCGGAGCGGTTCATCAAACAAGGCAGACACTTGCCGCATCCGCGTCGGACGGTGAAAACCGCATAATCGCCGGGATGCACACGGGTCACCTCTGCGCCAACTTCGACGACCTGGCCGAACATCTCGTGCCCGATCACCAGTTCCTTGGCGCCGCTTGGCGCTTCCGAGCGTCCACCCGCAGCTTCCTCCCGGTCGGTACCACAGATGCCAACACGCAATACGCGCAGCTTGATTTCGTCGGGGGCAGAGAGTTTCGGTTCAGGGCGTTCCACCAATTGTAAAGTTGTTGTCGTTGGGATCACCGCAATTGCCTTCATCAGAAATACCTCCTAAGGATAATGAATTCGTCTGTTTCCCTGAAGTTTACGTCCCATTAAAAACATAAGACTGACCCTATGATAACACTTGAGCAAAGAGACCGACTAAGCAGAGTGAAAAACCGAACGGCTCATCGATTGAAAGTGTGCATGTCATTGCGAACAAGCATTCTTCGCGAATGAAGCAATCTCACCTTTTGATGAAGGAGGCTGCTTCATCGCAGTGACACTCCTCGCACACTTTTCATACATGAGCCAACCGAACAAGGAAAACGTACTTTGGCTTTCCCCGCTGCATGAACTTGGACTTTACTTTTCGCCGGCCACCTTCGCCACCGCTGCCGAACGGGTATGCACGCCCAGCTTCTCGAAGATAGCCTTCAAGTGGCGTTTGACGGTGTTGGTGGTAATCACCAGTTTCTCGGCAATTTCCTTGTTGGTCAGCCCCAGAGACAATAATTCCAACACTTCGCGTTCACGGTCGGTCAGGGCGTTCAACTCGCTAAGCGCCTCGCGCGCCACCCGGGCTTCTTCAACGACACGGCGGAATGTGGCCCGGTCGAAGGTCTGCTTTTCGATGTAAGCGGAAACCGCGTGTTCAGTATAGATGCGTTGAATCTCCTCCGGTTCGGCGATTCCGCTCACCACGATAGTTGGCACCCCACTGGCGCGTGTGCTGGCAAGCAGTTGATAGCCCTCCAAACGCTGGTTGGTGGCTCCCTGGTCCCAGGTGTAGTTGATGGTGCCCTTCAAAGACAGATCGACGACGGCCAGCTTGAACTTTTCCCGGCGCAGGTAGCCCAACGCATCCCCGAAACTGGCACAGGCCCGCACGTGAAACCCGGCGTCTTTCAACAGTTCTTCCAGAATACTACGCCAGCCGGCGTCATCTTCCACGACCAACGCTCTGGCGCTGGGAGTCTCCGTCGGCCCGGCGCTTTCCACCGCAGGGGTGACGGCAACTTCCGACGTGGAAACCGGCTCCGGGCCGAGTTGTTGCGGCGCGCTGGCCAATGCACGATAGACGATGTCGCGGAACTGGCTGCGATGAAAGCTTTCTTTGCGTAAAAAGGTAAACGCGCCGTAATCCGTCAGGGCAGTGACGGCCAATTCGACGGTGGCAAAACCGGTCAGGAGAATCGTCCGGCAGTTCGGATCAAGGCGGCGCACGGCGTCCAGCACCCGCAAGCCATCGTAGTTGTTATGGTCATTGGGAGACAACGAAAGGTCCACCACAGCCAAACGGTGCGGTTGGGCCCTGAGAATCAAGGTCGCCTCGTCGACGCTGCTGGCGATGTCCACTTCCAGGCCGCAATCTGTAAGGATTTCACTCAGAATCTGCTGCCAGGAATGATCGTCCTCGATGACCAGTGCACGAAAAGCCGGAGAAGTCATGATTCATCCTTTACACAAGGCAGCCGGAGCCGAAACGTCGTGCCGTGCTGCCCATCGCTTTCGATGACCACGGAACCTTCCAGGCGCGTCATAAGTGTTTTCACCCACCAAAGGCCAAAACCCAGTTTACCAGGGCGGACGTTTGTGCGCCCGGAGAAATCCAACTCGAAGATGCGATCGTGCAATTCCGGCAGAATGCCGGGGCCGCTATCACTGACGGCAATTTCCACCCACATTGGGCCCGAAACGCCCTGAATGGTAATGACGCCCGTCCCGTGCATTGCATCAGAGGCATTCTCGATCAAATTCTTGAACACAAACGTCAGGCTCTGGCCCCCTGCGATCACCATGGGCAGATCATCCAGCCCCTCGATTTGAACCTGGATTTCCGACGGCAATTGCGCCGCGTGGATGGCTTCTGCCACGCGAGGCGCCACATACACATGCTCCAGCCGAATGGGACGCAAATGTGAAAGATTATCCTGTACGATCTGCATGGCTTCCATGGCGCAATGCTCGATCTCCGTCAGATTATTGGCCAGGTAAGGGTCGGCCTCCAGCGCCGGATGACATTTATCCTGGATGGTCTGCACACGCACCGGAATGGTGCCCACCTTATTGTTCATGTTATGCAGCAAGTTGGCAGCAATATCGCCTACCGCCGCAAAGGTTTCCGCAATCGAACGCTGCTCTTGTGAGGCGCGCAGCGCTTGCTGGTGCCCCTCGTTCTGTACTGCCAACGCAGCATAATGCGCCAGGCAGGTCAACACTTTCTTATCCCATTCCGATTCGGCAAAGCGACCCACATCGGCATCGGTGCTAAAAACGCTAAAAGCACCAATAGCCTGATTATCGTCTCCAGAAAGCAATGGCACGATCAGAGCCCGCGACCAGCTCTGGGACTCAGCCAGATCCCGACGATAAAACCGTGGATCCGTCCGGACATCGTGCGCCACGACAGGCTTTTTCAGCAAAACGGCCTGGCCGGTCAGACTCCCCTGGAGCGGAATCTCGTCTCCATGACGGTATTCGCCATCCGAAGCGGCCAGTTCCAGCACCTCGTCTTCATTCGACAACCAGATCGCGCTGGACGAAGCATTGAGTAAATCGTTGGCAACACGAGCAAGGTGATCGAGCACTTGCTGGTAAGGTTGAGAAAGCAACAATTGCGCCACTTCCTGCAAAGCATCGAGCAAACGCACTTCCTGGATCGCCGCAACCGCGTACGTCGCCAACGACTGCAACATGTGGCTATCATTTTCAGAGAACGCGCCCGGATGCGGACTTTCCAGATTCAAGACACCTTCCAGCCGTCCGCTGGCATTGATCAAAGGCACGGCCAGCTCCGAGCGCATTTCCAGGCTGGAGTCGAGCGGATAATAAACGGTAGACCAGGGCTCCTCACGCAAATCCGCGATCAATAACGGCTGCCGGCTGCGCGCCACGTTCGCCATGATGCTATTCCCATGCAGTGGCAGCATTTCGACCATCGGACGCTCCAGGCATGCACCACTGACCGCGCGGGTAATGAGGAACTCGCCGCTTTTGTCCAACAGCCGGAAGATGCCGTATTGAGCGTTGGTCACTTCAAGGGCCAGTTGCAGAATCGATTCGAGCGTTTCCTCCAGGCGCAAGCGCGATGAAATGAGCATGCCTGCCCGACGTAAACGGCTCAACTCTTCTTCTTTACGCGCCAGGTCTCGCCGGATTCCGGCCAGGCGTCGCGTATGGTAAATCGCCATCGCCGCTTGATTGACAAAGTTATCGAGCATGAGCTGCTCGAGGTGAGTAAATTCCCGTTCTTCGTGCAGGTAAATGTACAAAACACCAACGGCCTGCCCTGCCACAATCAGCGGGAAACATCCCACCGCTTTCACCCCCAGCGCAGCCTGATAAGGATGCACATCCAAATCGGATTCTTCGTAAGACAAAGTCTTACGCCTGCGCTTGATCGTCCGCATACCGATACCGTCCAGCCGAGGGGCATCATCTGGCGCGATCACCTCCAAAGGGGGAAAGCGCTGTCCAGGCTCTGCCGAGACGCGCGATTCACTCTCGAAAATGCCGGAGGCCTGATCGTACGTGTAAATAACCGCCGACGAACCCGGCACAACCCGAATCGCACTTTCGACGATCAACTGAAGGCTCACGTCATTGCTACCGGCGTCACTGGGGCCAATTTGGTTGATCGTCGCACTGATCTGGTTCAGGCTCGCCAGCGCCTCGAGCAGACGGGGGTCTGTTTCCTCAGAAGGTAAAGAAGTTTGTGGTTTCATAAATCTACGATACCAATTCTTTGCCATTTTTACCACTCATTCCAGTCACCTGATGGCTTGTCGGCAGCACCTTTCCATTCTATTGGGAATAATCGTCGACAAATGTCCGGAACGTCTCAACCTACATATTTCTGTTACCACGGCTCCATGTAGCCATCACGTAGGGGGCCCAAAGAACCACTTGCTATCTTCTCATTATGGCACCAATTGTGGGCGAGTTGCGTCAGCGCATATTCTGGGTCAACTGCCAGCCAAGTTGCAGAGCGAACAGCCCCATGGCTGCGCCGCAGGTCAGGTTCAACCAGCGAAAGAATATCGGAGTAATCAAGCGGCGTCCCCACGCCACCAGTCCTGCCATAAAAAAGCACCACAAGAGCAGACCAAGGAAGAAAGCAGAAAAGAAGATCACATAGTGATACATCTGCGGGGTACCCGGAACAACGGCAAAGACCGACGTGCTGACGCTGGCCCAAAAAGCGATCGAGAACGGATTGCTTAACGACAGCACGGCGCCCATTGCCAAATCACTCCGGCCAGAAGAGGAGGTCGCCTCAGGAATCACGCCATGTCGCGCCTCTTTGATGGACTTCACCGCCAGATAACCCAGGAATCCGATTCCAAGCAGGGAGAGGCACAAGCGCACAGTCCAGTTTTGGACCAAGGCAGCCGCACCGATAAGCGCCAACGTTGCCCAGGTCGAGTCACCGATCAGCGACCCGATCTGAACAAGCAGCGCCGGCCAGAACCCGCGAGCGAATCCACGCCGGATGGTTTCTGCCGCCACCACGCCGGGTGGTGCGCAAAAAGTAATCGCAAGAACAAACGACGAAATAAACAGAGTCATATGCCTTATAAGAAAGACCGAGGGCGACCCTCGGCCTTTCGATTACATCTTTCCCTGCAAAGACTGTGATTCAGATTACCAATCAAAACTCGCTTCGAACGACCGGAGCAGCAGATTGGGTCCGAGACTAAATGTCGAAATACAATGTGAACTCGTATGGATGCGGGCGCAAACGAGCAGGATCCACTTCATTTTCACGCTTGTAGGCAATGTAAGTTTCGACCAGATCCGCCGTGAAAACATCGCCCTTGAGCAGGAAGTCATGATCAGCTTCAAGTGCATTGAGCACGTCTGCCAGGGAACCGGGAACCTGTTTAACTTTCGCCAATTCTTCGGGCGGGAGATCGTACAGATCACGGTCAACCGCATCACCCGGATCAATACGATTCTGGATGCCATCCAAACCGGCCATCAGCAGCGCGGGGAAGCACAAGTAGGGATTGGCGGAAGGATCGGGCGCGCGGAATTCAACACGTTTGGCTTTGGCGCTCTTGGAATAGACCGGGATGCGGCAGACAGCCGACCGGTTGCGCTGGGAGTAGGCCAAGTTAACCGGTGCTTCAAAACCGGGCACCAGGCGGCGATAAGAGTTCGTCGTGGGTGCGGCGAAGGCCAGCAAAGCCGGTGCATGCTTGAGCAAACCGCCAATGTAATACTTTGCCATATCTGACAGACCGGCATACCCGGACTCATCAAAGAACAAATTCTTCGTATCGTCCCACAAGCTCTGGTGAACGTGCATCCCGGAGCCATTATCGCCGAACAAGGGTTTCGGCATGAAGGTGGCCGTCAATCCATTGGCGCGGGCAACGTTCTTCACCAAGTATTTGTACTTTATGACGCTATCCGCCATCTTCAGCAAAGGTGAAAAACGCATGTCGATTTCGCATTGGCCGGCGGTGGCTACTTCGTGGTGGTGCACTTCGACATCAACGCCCGCATCGATCAGCGACAGGACAATTTTGCTGCGGATGTCCTGCAATGTATCTGCAGGCGGTGTGGGGAAGTAACCGCGCTTGGGAGGAATCTGAGCGCCCAGGTTCGGCTTCGAGTCTTCCATCGACTTCCACCAGCCCTCCACGCTATCAACGCTGTAAAAACTGGAATTGGTCGAAGTCCCATAGCGCACATCATTGAACAGGAAGAATTCGGCTTCCGGGCCCCAATAACTGGTCTGTGCAATGCCGCTCTGTTTCAGGTAGGCTTCCGCTTTTCGGGCCACATAACGCGGATCGCGCTCGTAGGGCTGGCGGGTGATCGGGTCGTAAACATCGCAGATAATCACCAGCGTCGGAACTTCCAGGGTCGGATCTACAAAGGCAGTATCCGGGTCCAGAAGCAACAACATATCGGACTCGTTGATTTCCTTGAAACCCCGAATCGACGATCCATCGAACCCAATCCCCTCCTCGAACAGATCTTCCTCCACCGTCGAAGCCGGAAGGCTGAAGTGTTGCCATGTTCCGGGAAGATCAATAAATCGTAAATCCACCATTTTGACGTTTTTCGCCATTGCAAGTACATCTTTTACACTTTGTGCCATTGGATGACCTCCTCCAAGACTAGATGATTTTTTGGAATATTGCGAGGGTAATATTGGCCGAATTATAGGCGGGAATAAATAGGCACGTCTATTACCCAAACGGGTAATAAATGTACCCGGTCGCGACGCACTGAAAGCAACGCTTAATATTTTGATAGGTATTTATCGAGTTCCCAGTCTGTCACCTCCAGGCGATAATCTTCCCATTCAAGCCGCTTGGCGTTCAAGAAACGCTCGTAAATGTGCATCCCCAGGGCATTCCTGACCACTTCATCTGATTCCAAGGCATTCAGCGCTTGATTGAGCGACCCCGGCAAAACATCTAACCGTGTCTTATTTTGATTATCCAGCAAATAGATATTTTCCTCAGTAGCTTCCGGAACTGCCAGCTCGCGGCGAATGCCGTCGAGGCCGCAAGCCAACATGACCGCAAAGGCCAGGTATGGATTACAACTTGGGTCTGGGCAGCGTAGTTCGATGCGCGTCGATTCGGGCGCGGAAGCGCGCGGCACCCGAATCAGGGCCGAACGGTTGACGCGCGCCCAACTGATATAAACTGGCGCCTCATAGCCTGCCGCCAGACGTTTATAAGAATTGATCAAGGGTGCCAGGACGGCACACATGCCACGCGCATGGGTCAACTGTCCGGCAATGAAATGCTTGGCAATTTTCGATAGACCATGTGGGTCGCCAGGGTCGGCGAACGCGTTGGCGCCAGTGGCAGAGTACGACAGGCTTTGGTGCACATGCATCCCGCTGCCGTTGATTCCCCGAATCGGTTTCGGAAGGAAAGTACAGTAGAGACCGTTCTCCTGGGCGATGACTTTGAGCGCCACACGCAGGGTGACAGCGCTGTCAGCCGTTGCGAGCGCATCCGAATAACGGAAGTCGATTTCGTGCTGCCCACGAGCGCCTTCGTGGTGCATGGCTTCCACCCGAATCCCAAGAGCCTCCAAGGTAAATGCCATCTGTCGTCGCAGGCCGGCGGCTCGGCCAGAAGGCTCGTCGAAATAGCTCGCGCTGTCATGGGGTGTAGGCGGAATAAAGCTGCCATCTACATGGGGCTTGAGCAGGAAAAATTCCAGTTCCGGGCCGGTATTGTAGGAGAATCCCATCCCTTCGGCTTCAGCGATGGCGCGGCGCAACACGGCCCGCGGGTCGCCTTGGAAGGGTTGCCCGTCTGGTGTATACACATCACAAATCAAGCGGGCCGTGGCCTCGTCGTCGCGCAACCAGGGCAAAATGGTGAAAGTGGATGGGTCGGGACGCAGGTGCATGTCGCTTTCGGCAATACGAGCAAATCCTTCGATGGAAGAACCGTCGAACCATATTCCGTTTTCAAGCGCCTCGGGCAATTCGTGGGCTGGAATGGTGACATTCTTAACCACGCCAACCACATCAGTAAATTGAAGATCGATGAACTGGATGCGATTCGTCTCCACGCGACGCAAGAGATCGCGTTTGGGGTCCGGCGCCGGTTCGACCATCAGAAATTCCTCTCTCTTCCCTGCTTTCTCATTTCAAGGTTTGCAATAACACAGCCAACAAAATAAGTGCGACAAAAATTCCAAGGCCGAGGCCAACCGCTTTGAAGCCCTGGAATCTCCAGAAAGAGGTCGACTCGTTTCTTTCTTTGACTTTCAGGTCGGCAGCTTCGGGATGATCCAGGGCCTCGATAAAGGCGTTCATATCGGCATACCGTCGTTCTGGGTCTCGCAACAATGCACGTGAAACGATAGCAGCCAATTGAACCGAGACCTGTGGATTCAGTTTTTCCAGTGGAGGCGGAACGCCCCGCAGATGTTGTTCCATGATAGCCAGTTGGTTGTCGCCGACAAAAGGTGTACGTCCTGAGAGCATTTCATACAGGATTGTTCCCAGGGCATAGACATCGGTGCGGGCGTCACCACGCTGGCCTTCGATCTGTTCCGGGGCCATGTAATCGGGCGTTCCCATTGTGGCGCTCAAGTTAGAGTAGGTCACACGATGAGCGCTTTTGGTCAGCGCCAGGCCAAAATCCATAATAATCGGCTGACCGTCTTTCGTCACCAAAATGTTTTCCGGTTTCAAGTCTCGGTGAACAACATCATTTTGATGACAATAGGCCATTCCTTCGGCAATTTTTCGCGTCAACGTAACAGCACGATCCACCGCCAACGGCGCGGAGGTCTCGATCAGGGTCCGCAAAGATTGCCCGTCGACAAGGGCAGTGACGAGGTAGGGCATCCGGTTATATTTTCCCGTTCCCAAGCCTTTTAAAACAGCCGGATGGTCCAAGGTATTCAAGATTTCAAGCTCACGCTGGAAACGTTCATACTGTGCCGGGTCCCCGATGATGCTGCGCTCAGGGATTTTGATTGCCACTTCCCGATGCTTAATCGCATCTATGGCCTTGTAGACATCGCTCATTCCCCCTTGAGCGATGTGTGCCGTAATCTGATATTGGTCGAATTGATCGCCGATCTGCAACATCTCACCGATTATAGCATGGGTACTCATCTGTCAGTTCGCTTTACGAAATGATTTTGTAGGAATTTTGTGACGAAACCGATTTACAGACAGGACGATTCAAACCAGCACCCCAAACGTCGTCCAGGGCGTCAGCATCCTAGCGCCCCGGCAGGAACCTGCTTAACCAGGTACCCAGGTTCGAGTCGTGGATACGTTGTACCTCGGTCTCCACAGCTTCAAAGCGGCGCACCCGCACGACAACAGTGGAGACGTTGTCATCTGTTTCACGTTCGAGCGCCAAGTGAAGCAGCTTTTCCCCCAATTGCGAGGCGTCGCCAGACTGCCCGGCGAACCAGGCGAATTCATCATCTTCGACCATCGACCAGACGCCATCGCTGCACAAAACCAACCAGTCCCCTTCCTGTAAACGAATCTGGGTGATGTCGGGCTGCACAAACAAAGTCAACCCGATAGCGCGAGTCAAAACCGAACGCTGTGCATGGCTTCGAACCTTACCCGGAGAGATAAGTTTCGCCTGGACGAGTTCCCCTGCCCGCGTGTGATCGCGCGTCAGACAAGTTGCACGCCGGTCACGGATCAAGTACGCACGGCTATCCCCTACATGCGCCAGATAAAGCACATTGCCAATGATGCAGGCTGCCGTCAGCGTCGTCCCCATCTGTCCCATGCCCATCCGTTGTGCGGCTTTGTATACGTTGAGATTGGCATTTTCGAAGCTCTGGCGTAACATCTTAGGGTTGAGTGCTCGTGCGCCAAAGAGCGTCTCATTCATCGACTTCAACGCCAACGTGCTGGCAATACTACCATTCGAATATCCCCCCATGCCATCCGCAATCGCAAAGAGCGACCCGCGTACAGGCGACTGCCCTGGACTCGAAAGATGGATGGCGTCCTGGTTCTCCTCGCGCACCGGGCCAACATCACTCAGACCGCTCATATCAAGAACCGGAAGATAGCTTCTCAACGCACCTGTTCTCCAATAATCAATCGGAGAGACTGTGAGAACGAGAGTACCCAAAGCCTCGAACAATCAAACTGTACATGGTTCTCAAGAAATCTTTATCGTCACTGACGTAACTGTGAGCATACTTCTTTCTACAGAGACATCCTCACAACTCTCTCGTTCGATAAGAATTCAAGAGAACATGCTTATTCTACTGCCGCGAGAGCAAAAATCTCCCCCAAGAAGCTGCAACAACCAAGAAAGTACCCAAACGGGTAATATAAGTGGCAATCGATTCAGCCAGAAAACGCCACTTGACGTGAAATCCCCATAAAAAGTCTGAGAGTGAACGAAGGAGGTTTGGAATTTAATGATGGAGCGCACGCCCCAAAGCATCGTACGCTCCATGTCTGTCTGCCATAGCCGACTTCCAAAATCTTAAAAATCAGGGGCTTGCTTCGGTACGCCGGGTAAGGGAGTAAACCAGGCTGACAAGCAGCCATAGCACGGCCAGGCTCATGGCCAGGCGGCTGGCAAACGTAATGACGCCGCCTGCCGTCAATCCGATGATAACGATGGCAACGACAATGCCAACATTTGCAAGCAGTCCAATGGAAGGGAGTAAAAGGTGCTGTAAAAAGCCGAAAGCTGCATCACCAGCAAAAGTGGCAATCGTCAAGCCGCAAAGAATGGCATACAACAAAAAGGCGCCGATATTCGAAGTCAGGATGATGCCCGTCAACACAGGGAGACCGCCCAGAACGCCGGCTGCACCGATGACAGCCGAGACAATACCCAATAGCACAACCGCCATGTAAGGTGTGGCGTACTTTTCATGCAGCATCCCCAGAACATCGGGCATTTCCTCATCCTGAGCCATCGCAAAGCTGATGCGTACGCCAGTGTTCATAGCCGTGAGCGTGGCTCCCAAAAGCGCCACGATGACGGTAAAACTGACGACCAACATCAGCGTGGTGCCGTATCCCCCCAGCAAGGAATTGCCAATCTGCAAGGCAAGATCGCCAATGGGGGCCTGGGAAGCGACTGCATTGATATGCGCATTCAACGCAAACCCGCTCGCGAAATATTCCAGTAGATAGGCGAACGCACCCTGGATGATCAAAGCCAGCACCGTCCCACGGGGAACGTCACGCTGCGGGTTGGCCGAGGTAGCCCCAAGCGCAGTGGATGACTCGAAACCAACCATCAGGATCATCGCAAGACTGGCCTGGAACAAAAGGCCCGCTACACTGTGAGGCAACAAAACGTCCGAGGCGTTGGGGTACGTCCATGCCTGGGCAGGCAACCCGCCTGGGTTAACCAGGCGAAAGAGGATCGCCATCACGCTGAAAACAACCAGCATGATCAATTGCAAAGTATTCAATACAACACTGGAGGTCGTCGTCCCTGTGATTCCTCGAAGCGCCAAAAATCCGATAAAGGCAGAAAACGCAGCAACCAGAATCAATTTTCCGAAGATCGTTGGATGGTACCCAAAGTATTGGAACAGATAATTGGCCAGTATGCCCATAAAGGCGACCATGACACCGGGGTAAATCCAATAATAGAGGTGCGACGTCCAGGCAACAGCGAATTTCGCCACACGCGCCAGACCATGGTGGCGCAGGTACTTTTGCTCGGTGAAAAGTCGGTCGGCAAAATGGTAAGCGCTTCGAAAACCAGCTTCAGGGTAGCGACGCGCCAATTCGGCGAAAGACAGGATTGTCAGTAACGTACCAAGCAAGGCCAATAACACACCCGGCCAGATATCTGCCGGGCTGCTACCAATAGCCGCAGCTGCCTGTGACTGATATAGCAACCACATGAAGGCCCCAGGAGCAATCAGAGCCATCGCATTGATCGTAACGCCGGTCAATCCCAGCGTTTTGCGAGGGGAGGTATTCGCGCGAGAATCAGCGGTCATGGGACTCCTCGTCGTTCTGAGAAGATTTGAGCCAGGTTTCCAGCTTTTCGATGAATAACACTAACGGCCACAGCAAGACTATTCGGGCGGCATCGACCAGGAATTGCAACCACTGCAACCAGGTAAACCCGCGTACGTTCGTGCCATCGAGCATGATTCTGGCAACCACCAGACCCAGCCCTAAATAAATTAAAGTTGGAGGCGTCATGATAATATCGAAGTCTAGAGAATGCAATGAATTATTGAGCACAAAGGCCCGAAGTGATCGCTAAGACGTTTCGACCATTCCAGGGCCCCAATTTCTCATGGCGAGTGGCTACGCCAATCGCTCCAACTGTGCTGTGCCCCTGCCCCACCGCTGGCCTTCTGGTTCGAAGACCAGCGATGAGGAGGGCAAGGAAAGGAGAAAAACACCAACGAACAGCTTGGGTTCAAGCGTAGACTGTAAGCCCTAAGCGGCAGGCTCCCAATCCGCAGGGTAAGCCAGGGCTCCCACTTCGGGGATATCCAAGCCTTTCAGTTCGACTTCGGTGGATACGCGCAGCCCCATGGTCATATCCAGCAGCTTGAAGAAAACCCAGGAGACGCCGAAGGCCCACACGAAGGCAACTACACCACCGATAATCTGAGCGATGAGTTGTCCCCAACCGCCGCCGAAGAACAGACCATTGACGACCCAGCCACCGTAGTTCATCGTAGCATCGGCAAAGAGGCCGACTGAAAGCTGGCCCCACAGGCCGTTCACACCATGTACGGAGATGGCACCTACGGGATCATCAATGTGAATCTTGTCGAAGAAGGCGACGGACAGACAAACCAGGATACCTGCAATTGCGCCGATAATACACGAACTGAGCGGGCTGACGAAACCAGACGGCGCTGTGATCGCCACCAAACCGGCCAGGAAACCGTTGCAGATCATGCCCGGACTCGGCTTTCTCGACGCATCGATAAACCACATGTAGAGCATGGAGAACACCGCGCCAGTCGCAGAAGCCAGCATCGTGTCCACGGCGATGATGCCGATGCGCAACGCGCCGTTGCCCGAAGCGCCCAGGGTTGAGCCAGGATTGAAACCAAACCAGCCGAAGCCCAGGATCATAGTGCCCGCGATAGCCAGAACGATGTTGTGGCCGGGGATGGTATTGGCGCTGCCATCTTTATTGTATTTACCCAGGCGCGGGCCCAGTACGACTGCGCCAGCCAGCCCGGTCCAACCGCCGATGGCATGCACAACGCCCGAACCGGCGAAGTCTGCATATCCGGCACCGAGGCCGATGTTGCCCAGTTGCGAAAGCCAACCACCGCCCCAGGCCCACATCCCGTAGATCGGGTAGATGACGCCGCCGACGAACAGGCCATAAATACAGAAGGACTTCCAATTCCAGCGCTCGGCCATCGCACCGGTCGGGATGGTAGCCGTTGTATCCATGAACACCATTTCGAAGAGGAACAGCACCGCTGCGCCCACATCATAGGCTCCGTTCATAAAGAAGCCCTTGGTGCCCAGGATACGCCAACCGCCTATGGAGACGGCGGAATTCAATCCGCTCAGACCTCCCAGGTTTCCTAGACCAACCAGACCAACACCGCCAAACATGAAGGCGAAGCCGCAAATGTAGAAGCCCAACATACCCAGAACATAAATAAGGAAGTTCATAGACATGGTATGCGCGGCGTTCTTGGCGCGGGTAAAACCGGTTTCCACCAACGCGAAACCGACCTGCATGAACATGACCAGATAGCCCGTGACCAGAGTCCACACAAAGTTGATCGCAATGCGGTTCTCATTGACATCTGAGGCCAACTTCAGCGCAAACGGTTCGCTGGTTTTGGCACTGTCGAAGTCTGTCTGCGCCAGATTTGCGGGCGCAACACCGATGAGATCTGTCCCCTGTGAGCCGGTGGTCAGACCGGAGGCATCTTCTTGGGGACCCGGTGCACACGCGGCCAACGCTGTGAGCAGCAGGAATCCCATTAAAAAGAGCAGAACGAAGGGTCGACTACGTGAAGATACTTTCATTTTGCTTTTACTCCTTTGGGAAAAGATTTGGTTTGAATGCGCCGAGTGATATAAGTCAATACTTTTTCACGCTCGACGGACGTGACAAACAAAGTGAGGCTTGAAAACGGCGAGGGGTGCTGGAGAACGATATGTGACCCGCGCACATCGTATCCGACGAACTCATCCCAGGTACGAAAAATCGCATCACCAACTGCCACGCCCTGGGTGGTAAAGGTGTAGTTCATAGGCAAGAGCAAGATCGCAAAAGCAACGATCAACATGATCCATTCGAATAGGCCGGAAACCCATCCTGCCAGCAAACCCAGGATCAACACGGCGCCCAAAGAGTACAGGCTAACGCGATGAACCATGATTTTCTGCCAGAAGTTCAACGGCACCTTTGCCAAAACTTTTCCAGGCAAAGTCACGCGCACAAACGGCCGCGCTTTAACCAACATTGTGACAAGAATGACTCCAAAAATCGGAAGAGCTAACATATCACCATCCTAACGAAACGAATTTGGTCTGGATTAAGCATTGAAAAGACGGGACAGCCACTGAAAAGACGGCAGGGACGATTGGTGCGCAAAAGCGCCGTGCGACTTCTGTGTCAACGTCCGCCAGGCCTCACGGGCGCGATCGAAGTCATCACGAGTGGGTGCAATCTGCATGGCATGCTGCGCTTCGGAGGTGGCATCCGTATAACGCCCCAGGCGCGCAAGATAGACGGCGTATTCCCAGCAGACGATGAAATTGTCATGATCCAGCGCAATCGCCCTGTCGAATGCCTCGCCAGCATCGGCCACGTTATATTGCGCCATCAGGCTCGCGCCCAGCAATGCATAGGCGCTGGCGTCAATGGGCTCCTGCGTCAGGTGAACACGCACAAGTTTTTCGGCCTCGCTCCCCTCCTGCGCGTACAGATGCTGGTACACCTCGTCAGTCCATGGAGGATTCTGTACTACCGGATCTGCCGCTTCAGCCGAGAAGTTTTTGACCAGTTGGCTGCCACACGCATGACAAAACTTGGCAGTCGGGGGACAGCTTTGACCACATTCAGAGCAAAAAATAGCTTTCATCAGTACCATCCTATATGACCTTTGAGTACAACCAGAAGCGAAGCCAGAAGCATCGCAAGCAGCGTCGGCGGAACAGCTAACTTCAACCAGCGTTTCCAACCGATTGCGCCATGATTCCGCTCGATGAAGGCATACGCCACCACATTGGCGGACGCCCCAATAGGCGTCAGATTACCGCCCATATCAACACCCAGCGCGAGGGACCATACCATCAGGGCCAATGCAGGCATGCCGGGCAGTGTGGATAAATCCTTGAGCACGTAGCTCATTGCCAGCGCCAGGGGCACGTTATCCACAATGCCGCTGGCCAGGCCGGGCCCCCAATGCAACGCCATAATCAAACCGGAAGGATTGGAGGCCGTCGCTTTGGCCAGCCCCTCTGCCAGAATTTCAAAGACCTTGACTTTTTCCAATCCGCCGATCAAGACAAACAAGCCGGTAAAGAATAAAATGCTCTCGCCGTCTATCTTGACCAGTGTCTTTTTACGTTGGTCGTCACGCATGGCGATCAAGGCAAGACCCGCCGGGACGAGGGCCGCCACCGCAGGGGTAATTGGCAGTCCACTCCAGGCGCTCAATGGAATGTGGAAAATCAACATGCCCACCGCCATCAAGAATCCGGTCAATCCAACCCGAGTCAGATGGGCGTGCACCGGTTCGTCGTGCAGCATCTCGATATTTTCGATCACTTCCGGAGTCAACCCACTGTGCGCATCCATCAGCGCCTTGCGATTCGCCAGATAGAAAATGAGCAATAACAACAATGCCGCCAGCGCGGATATCGGCCCGGTTTGCGTGGCGAAATCCGAAAAGTTGAATCCCAGTGTGGTTCCCAGAATGACATTGGGCGGGTCGCCGACCAGCGTCGCCGCTCCACCGGTGTTGGCCGCACACACCTCTGCAATCACCAGCGGCACCGGGTCGAGGTTCAGCAAACGACAGAGTTGCAAGGTCAGCGCAGAAAGGAACAACATCACGGTGATACTGTCCATGAACATCGCCATGACAGTTGCCAACAAAACCAGCACAATAAATAGCGAGGCGGGGTGATAATTGACTTTTCGCAGTGCCGTCATAGCCAGCCATGTAAAGAAGCCCGCTTCGTTGAGGATTGCCACCAGCAGGAACATGCCCGACAAAAGCCCGATCGTTTCCCAGTTGATATAAGTCAGGGCCTCCGAAGGACTCATTACGCCGAACAACACGAGCAAACCACCTCCCAACAACGCCACCCAATGACGTGGGAATTTTTCGCTCGCGATTGCGACATATGCCAGAATAAAGATTGCGATCGTGAAAATCATGAATGACCTCTAATGACGGAGCAAAGAGCCAGTGCCACGTATGATGCTTCTCATTCTATGGGGGCAAGTTGTATAGTTCTATTACCCGCTTGGAGAATTTATGCCTTCAGATGTCCCTTTCGACCATCCTCAAGGGCATTTCTCCTCACCCAAATGGGCCATACCCGTACCAAAACGGGCAATATGCCATAATCAAGGTCCTTGGGAATTTCGTTTTCGCTTTCCGGTATAATTTCTGCCATGGCAATTTCTCTCCCCACAGATCAGTTGCTAGACGGCTCTCTTTCCAGGTCTGTAACGCAAAACCTTCTGGGAAATCTTGGTTTTACAGACCCACTCACAGCGGCACGACGTTTACAACATCTTGCTACGCAGAGTCCCCTCGCACAACGGGCACTGCGTTCCCTACTTCCTCACCTTTTGCATACCTTGAGCGGATGCGCCGACCCCGACCAGGCCTTGGTCGACCTGGAACGTCTGGTTGAAAATGCAGGTCCTGAATTCCTTGCCGCCCTGGCAAAGAATCTTCGCGCACTCGAAATTCTGATCACGGTCTTCTCGGGCAGCCAATTTCTGACGGAAATTCTGTTACGCGACCCCGCCTCGGTCAACCTGTTCTTTCATCGCAAGAAGCTCTCGCAGGCCAAAACGGTCGAACAATACCAATCCGAGGCCCTGGCTTGCACACTCAAGGCCCAGAGCGACGCCGAACAACGGGACGCGTTAAGGCGTTACCAGCGCACCGAGCTGGTACGTATTGGCACGAACGACCTTCTCAATCTTTACGATTTGCAGACCACTACCCACCAACTGTCGAATCTCGCCGACGGGTTGATCCGCGCCTCCCTGGCATTGGCGCTCCAGCAAATGGGACTACCACAGGACGGATTCGTAGTCCTGGCCCTGGGCAAACTCGGCGGGCAGGAATTGAACTACAGCTCCGATATCGACCTGGTCTTCATCGTCAAGAACGGCATCGAAGAGAAACGGCGCCTGACCCAAACGCTCATTGAAAGCCTGGCGGGTGTCACCTCCGAAGGATTTCTCTATCGGGTCGATACACGCCTGCGCCCCTGGGGCCGCGATGGCTCCCTGCTTACCACCCTGGATGGCTATTTTCAATACCTGGAGAAACACGCGCGGCTATGGGAAAAGCAAGCCCTGCTTAAAGCCCGCCCCATCGCCGGCGACCTCGAGCTGGGAACAGCCTTCCTCGTCGGTGCAAGCGAATATCTTTTCGATCTGCCTGCCGAGCAGGTACGCACCAACGTCCACGCTATGAAACAGCGCATGGAACAATTTCTGCAAGAGAAGGGACGCAACTGGGGAGAAGTCAAACTGGGCGAAGGCTCCATCCGCGATGTCGAATTTGTCGTCCAGTATCTGCAACTGGCCTATGGCGGCCAGTACGAAGACTTGCGAGGCCGTTCCACGCTCCAGGCGCTGCAACATTTCGCCGGAAGGGGCCTGTTGACTCAGGACGAAGTGCGTATCCTGACCGACGGCTACGTCTTCCTGCGCACCGTCGAACATTACCTGCAAATGTTGAACTACCAGCAAACCTACACCCTGCCGCCCGACCCCGAAGCCATTCAATTCCTGGCGCGCCGGTTGGGCTTTCAGGGTGAGCAGGCCGGGGAAGACTTTCTCCAGCGCTACGAAGAACACTGTCAGGTGATCCGCGCTATCTACCTGCGCTATATTGGCAAGGAAGGAACGAAAACTCCGCCCGCCTTCTCCCCACAGGTGCGCCAGCACCTCTCCCGTATGGACATCTCCTACGCCGAAATCTTCAGCGCGGAGGAAATTCAAAGACACGCCACCCTCGCTCAAAGCCTGGACGAAAACGTCCCTGCCATGTTGGACGTCACCCACCTGGACGAGGGAACCTGGCGGCTGACGATTGTCGCCTACGACTACCCCAGCGAGTTACCGGTGATCTGCGGTTTGCTTTTCGTGTATGGATTCAACATCCTGGATGGGAACATCTTCACGTACGAACCCCTGGAAGAAACAAATCGTCCATTGAGCAGCGCCCCCGCTACAGCCGAAATCCCGTCCAATCGGCGCTTGTCGAAGCATCGCCGGACGAAAACATCGGCGGACACGACAGAAAATGATGCCAACAAAAAAATTGTGGATGTTTTCACCGTCAAAACGGTCTTTTTCGAACCGCCCGGCCAGGAAACCTGGAATAGCTACGCGAAAGACCTGCAAAGCCTGTTGACCTTGATACGCAACGGTCAACGCCGCGAGGCACGCGGCCAACTGGCAAAACGGGTTGGAGCAGCCTTCGAAGCGGTTCCTGGCAAAGCGACTCCGCTCTACCCCATTGAAATCGAAATTGACAACGACACTTCAGAAATCTACACCGTCTTGCGCATCAACGCCACCGATACGGTAGGTTTTCTATACGAATTCACCAATGCGCTGGCTTTTACGCACATTTACGTGGCTCGCATGGCCGTGCAAACCCTGGGCAGCCGCGTCCGCGATGTTCTTTACGTGACCGATTACGAAGGGCACAAGATTACCGCCCCTGAAAAACAACGGGAACTCCGCGTCGCCATCGCATTGATCAAACACGTCACGCACCTGCTACCGCGCTCGCCAAACCCCGAAACAGCCCTGTTCCACTTCCGTGAATTTCTCCTGCAACTTTTCCAGCGTCCCAACTGGCCGGACGAAATTACGTCCCTCGAACGGCCCGACGTGCTGGCAGCCCTGGTGCGCGTTCTGGGCGTCAGTGATTTCCTATGGGACGATTTCCTACGCATGCAACACGCCAACCTTTTTCCCGTGCTCCGCGATCTGGAGGCACTCTCCATCGCAAAGAACCGTCGTCAACTGGATGAAGAGATTCACGGGGCGATCGAGCAACACACCGTCGGCGGCCTGGCCTACCCCGATTGGCGCACCGCGCTCAACGCGTTCAAGGACCGCGAACTGTTCCGTCTCGACATGCGCCACATCCTGGGCCTGACGACCGAATTCTGGGATTTTTCGACCGAACTGACCGACCTGGCCGAAGCAGTCGTCTGCACTGCCTTGGAGGGTTGTTACAACGAGTTACGCTCCGAGCACGGCGACCCCGTGTTGGAAGATGGCGCCCCCTGCGCACTGACCGTTCTGGCCCTGGGAAAATGTGGCGGCCACGAATTAGGTTTCGCCTCCGACATCGAGTTGATGTTCGTCTACACGGGAAACGGAAAAACAAACGGAGCGACGCCAGTCGACAACAGTGATTTTTACGAGCGGTTGGTGGAATCACTGCTTCGCACCGTACTGACCCGACAGGAAGGCATCTTTCAGGTGGACTTGCAATTGCGCCCGTATGGCAAAGCAGGCAGTTTGGCGGTATCGCTTGAACTGTTTCGCCGTTATTATGTGCTCGATGGCCCGGCCTGGGCTTACGAGCGTCAGGCGCTCGTCAAATTGCGACCAATTGCCGGTGACGCATCTTTGGGACGCCAGATATGTGAACTGCGCGACACGTATACCTATCATTCAGGTCCGTTCGACGTAACTGCCATGCGAGGAATGCGCGAACGCCAGATACGCCACCTGGTCACGGGCGGAACGTTCAACGCAAAATATAGTCCCGGCGGGCTGGTGGATGTGGAATATCTCGTTCAGGGATTACAGATCAACTACGGAGCCTCCAACCCGGCGATACAGACGACCAATCTGCGCGAGGCGATGGCCGCCCTGACCGAATCCGGAATCTTGTCTGAAGGGGATTACGTGCGCCTGCGCAAGGCCCACACCTTCCTGCGCTGGCTGATCGACTCAATGCGTGTTGTACGGGGAAATGCCAAGGATGTGACAGTGCCCCCTTACGACAGCGAGGAATTTGCTTTCCTGGCGCGCCGTCTGCTCTATGAGAATAACATCGACCGCTTGCGCGACGACCTGGAACACTACACGGCCGACGTGCAGGAAATCAACCACCGTCTACTGGGCCCTTGAACTGGAGTAAGTCAAACAAGGCTCTTGCCGTGATATAGGGGAAACACTTATCAAGAACTTATTTACTGCACAGTCTTTTACAGGGAATTCACAGATTTTTCATATTGGGTGCGTATGATCAACATATCGGAAGCGCACATGTTGTCCTGTTCCTGCGCTGACAAGAACCTGGAGGTTCCTATGCTGGTATTCGTCTTCGTGATCCTACCGCTCTTTATCATCCTGTCACTGGCGGGCTTGATCTACGACCGCCTCGATACCCACGACTTGCAAGCCATGGGCATTCATGCCCGACAATAATGTGGGCTATCAGGCCTTTGAATTTCTCAAAAAGCAATCTTTATGGGTTGTTGACTCGAATCAACAATCTTCCTTTACTTGCTTCAAGTTCTCGACTCCAACCAATATCGCTAGACTCAGTTTTGATTTGCCACCAAGTTCCATCATAAGCACATACAGGGCCGCCAACGACGAATATGTGTTCATCTGTGTGCAACACACGAATAACATTGGCACCCCAATCATTAGGAACAACTGGATCTTCCCGTAGATTCAGATCATACTTCCCTACTTTTCCCCAAGCACCTACTTGTAATT
This sequence comes from Anaerolineales bacterium, assembly GCA_046704785.1. GTDB lineage: Bacteria > Chloroflexota > Anaerolineae > Anaerolineales > Villigracilaceae > JBJKRF01. The sequence continues at coordinate 22,649 of JBJKRF010000143.1, forward strand.
CAACTTGATCTTTATCCGAGCAACTATAATCTATCGAAATCGGCTGGAGGCCAGTTTGCTGTTGAATAGCCGTTGGAGGATAGGTTTTCTCTAACATTTGCTTTTCAACAGAAACAATGATATTTCCCCCGACATTATAAGAAATGTATTTTACCCATTCATCTTTGGAAAAATTGATTTGAAATGGTTGATTTAGAGAATAATCCTGTTCCAAGATGTCACTCTCATCGTCTTGCCAAAGAATGACAAGATGGTTGTTTTTACTTTGCAGATTATTCGATACGGTCTCAAAAGCAAAATTCCAGTTAAGGCTACCCAAATTTGCAATTGGGACGATTGGGACAGAGATATCGCCATCTACTACAAATTCGCCATCTGAATTCAGGTAAATGCCTACTTGGGCCACATCAGCAATATTGAGTGACGGACCTGTTGAATAAGTGGTTGTACTGTTATTACCACTACAACTTGTCATTATCACAAGAAAAACGAGGCAAGATAACGTAATTTTCATTATTATTTCCTCTTGTTCGTCAAGCACATTCTGTTGGTTTAGAAATAGCTAAACAGTAGACTTATTCCTGAATAGTTGAGGTAACTGTTAGAAGAAAAAACATGCACCAAATATGTCGTCTAGCAAACGTGTGTATCCATATCTGGTGGGTGCGCCGTCGTTTTATCACAAAATGACGCAACCATATTTGGCATATTTGGCATATTTGACGATTTTTGTAGACTATTCGCCAGATATACCCCCACAAAAAAGTTGTATGTGGCTAAGATTTTATTCGGGAACAACTCTAGTATTCCCCTGCTTATTTATATCTCCGCATATCAACACAAAGCCCGAGTACTTCAAAAATATTCCCCTCAAGTAACAAACTAACATCAGCCGCCCAGCGCAAGGTTGATGCGTTGTGCCAACGGATCCAGGTGCGCATGCAAGACTGCCACAGGGTCAGCCTTGGGATTCTCGACGACTTCGTTAACGACAGTCCCAATTTCCTCACTGAGTTGATGCTCGATGCGTCGCCAGATGGGAATACTGTAATACCCACGCCCTGCACTGGCCGCCTCCATCACGGCTTCACGGGCCGGGTTTCCTTCCGGGTAAATTTCCTTCAGAGCATCGATCCGTGAAGGCAAACAGTCCGTCTCACGCTGATAACGCAGGTTGATCTCTTTACTAGCTAAAAACTCGACCAATTGCACAGCCGCCTGTTCAGTCTGAACATTATCCTGAACGTGATCCCAAATAACAAAACTACCGCCGCCAATCCAGGGAACTTCCGTGATAGCAGCCACTTCCAGGTTTTCGCGAACCGTGGAGTTATCTTGCATATTGACAAGTTCGTTCGCTCCACGAATATTGACCATTGCAGCAGCTGCATGTCCCTCACGGAACAAACGTAGATTTTCTTCCTGCGTAAACTTCCGATAAGCCGGGGGCACAGCACGGTAAATTTCCAACCAGGATTGCAAACCATCCACCGCCTGCTGACTATTAAAAACCACACTGGAGCCCTGGCGGTTAATGAAATCACCGCCGGTCGCCCATATCCAGGAGGCAGCAATATGCATCAAGTCGCGATAGGACACCGGCAGTTGTGGGTTGAGCCAGGGAATCTCCAGCGACGAAGCAGCCAGGCGTTTAACCGTTTCAGTCGTCGCCGAAACCGTACCAAAGGCCCCAACCGGATTGATTCCCACCTTTTCGAACAAATCCCTACGATAACAAATGACATAAATCCAAGCCGTCCAGGGAATTGCCCACACACGCCTGTCACCGAACAAAACTCCACTTTCCCAATTGGGAGCGATGAAGTCCCAGGCTCCGCCCACGGCAGCGACTTCATCATGTTTGAAAGGTCGCAAGACATTCATGCGCGCAAGGCTGCTAACCCAGGTATTTCCAATGTGCGAAACATGGGGCCCCTTTGTAAGCGAAGTATAGGAAAATAACTCGCCCCAGGCCGTATCCCAGGTCATCGGCTTCAGTTGGACCTTAATGCCTTTTTGCGCACTGAATTCTTCAGTGTAAATGGACCAAAGATGGTCGTCTTGTTCAAAATCTTGGATGTAGGAAAATTCGATCTCAGTCATTGATACATTTCCATCGAAACCATCTCAACAGCGTGCAAGCTGATACAACATACTTATTGTACACAACTTTAGCGACAAAATACATAAAAAAGTGAAGATTCTTTTTTTTGAGGGGTTCTGCGGTAAAAGAACGGATACTGGGTCTATAGCAGCCCAGGCAGACTGGCCTCCGCAAAAAGCAAAACCCGCCGAAAAGCGGGTTTGGTGAGTGCCGGGGGTGAGATTTGAACTCACGACCAAGGGCTTATGAGTCCCCTGCTCTGCCACTGAGCTACCCCGGCGTGGGTAGAGCGGGGAGATATTACTACGGCCCGATTTTTTTGTCAACAG
>JBJKRF010000144.1:0-6175 GCA_046704785.1 Anaerolineales bacterium
TGCTGCGCTTGCGCCAGAACCAGATCAATCAATTCATCGTGGCTCATCTGAGCCAAGTCGTTTCGGGTCATCGTGACCCTATCTTACCAAATCTCTTACCCTATCCGATAGGGTGTGAGTAGATACAGTTCATTCATCGAATACTCGTTCTCGTTGTTCAGGACGTCCAGGAGAACTTTCAACCGCACCGCGATTTCTTCCATTTTCACCCGGAAAGCCTCGATCACCTCGCGGTCCGCTTCCTGCAACAATGTTTTCTTTGACTCGTCCTGGCTTTCGTTCACCGCCTGCATAGCGGCCTGGATGCGCTCTACGACCAGATCCCAGTCTGTCATAAGCACCTCCCGGAAGCGAATAGACGCTCTCCAAATTCACATTAGCACAGTCTGGGTTGGATTTCAAGATTCTTTTGGGCGGAAACGTTCGTAAACTTCAGGCGTATCCAGATCCTGCAAAATGCTTTCGTCTGCTTCGACGTAATGGATTTCAGTGGCATGCGCCTGCAGGAATTCGCGCGGCGTCTGTGGTGGATGCAAGCCCAGCAGCCCTGCCCAGCAACTCCGCGCAACCAACCAGGGATGTCCGCGATGCTGCCGATGGCTGGGAACGACGATACACGCTCCCGGTTTTGTGCGGTAAGCATCCAGGAGTTGATTCACGTTTTCCAGCCGCACCTGGGGCTGGTCTCCCAGCCCGATGAGGGCGGCTTCTACGTCCGGGCCAAGTTCTGCCAGCCCACGCTGGAGTGATGACAGCATTCCCCCGGCCTGGTACGCCGGGTTGGCGACTACCCGCACCGGCCAGGTCTCTGCCAGGTGGGCCACTTCAGCGCTGACGGCCTGGCCTGCTCCACCGGTGACCACCAGAATTTCGTCGACGCCGGCCTGCGTGAAGACGCCGACCACCTGCCCCAGGACGCTGGTCGCGCCCCAGGGCAGCAGCATCTTGGGGCGTCCCATGCGCCGCGAGTCGCCGGCAGCCAGAACGATTGCAGCGATACTCATTCTGCGCGCCCCCGGGCCAACAAGCGTCGGTATCCTTCTTCTGTGTCTACGTCCAGCAGCAAACTCTCATCATGCCAGGGCAGGTAATCGACGCGGTGGTGGGCAAAAATTGCCCGCCCGCCTACGTCACCGTGCAGCACCAGCAACTCTCCAAACGTGTCACGGTCGAACAGGACGGGATTTGCCCGTCGGTCCCCGGCCAGCGGCGCGACGATGGCTGCCGCCTGCGTGGCGTGCCGTTCGACCAGGGCCTGAATCACATGTGGCGTGACCTGCGGCTGGTCGCACAACAAGAAGAGCGCCGCTCCCACGCTCCCGTTCGTGGGTAAAACATCCGGAGCCAGAGCGCGAATTCCGGCCTGGATCGAGCTGCTCTGGCCGCTTTCCCAAGCCTTGTTCTGGACGATTTGCACGGGCAAAGCCTGTACGGTTGCTGAAACTGCCCCGGCGTTGGCCCCCGTGACCACGACCACGGGCGATAGACCTGCCGCCAGCGCCGTTTGCGCCACGACCCGCACGAAAGGTTGGCCGTTGTAATCGAGCAGTTGCTTGGGATGCCCCAGACGAAGCGAGGCGCCGGCGGCCAGGATGATGCCCGCGACTTTCTCCCGCCGGGCGTAGACCCGGCCTTTTTGCAAGCTGCTCGTCACAACTGCTTGGAAGGCGGCGAGCAATTTGTCGGTCATCTGGCTGGCTTGCGCCTGCGTTGCAGGCTCATCAGCCTGGTTGAGCAGCACCAGGCGGCGGGCCTGCGGCGGAATATTCTTCAGGCCTCCTTCGGGGTGGGTCAGGACTTTGACCAGCGCTTCTGCGGTGACGATTTCCCCCAGGGGCAGGCCGCTCAAGGCGGAGAAAATCTCCGGGTGTTGGACGGTTGCCTCCGTCAGCGGTTGGCCCAGCCCGGACAACCCGGCAACGATGACCAGCGTGTCGACGAAGCCCGGCACAGCCGGCTCGTGCGCAGCGGGTGCTTTGAGCGGCTTCTGGCGGGCGCCATCGGCTTCGATCAATAACGGCAGGTGGTGTTGGTCGGCCAGGGCTCGGAGTTCGGCCAGTTGGAGGGGAGTCAGCCCACGGGTGCGTTCGGAGGTAGCCTCGATCGGGCCGGTCACCAACGCCAGGCCGTCGAGTCCGGCGAAATCGATCTGCGGCAGAGGAACGTCCGCTGTGCAGATTAAATGATGGTCTGCCTGATCGGTTTGCCAGGTTCCCAGGTGGGTTGTCGTGCTGAGAAGTGAAGGCGCCAGTTCGCGGGCGGCCTGGAAGAGCGCGCGGGTCTTGCCACCCGCGCCGACGAAGGCCACCCGTGATGCATTCGAAAGCCGCAGCGCGCGCGCCAGGCTGAGCATGGTCAGGCCCACAATGGGGCGCGCAGGTTGGAACGGGATAGGATGGCTTCCAGCACGCCGCCGCCAATGGCGAGCGCCTTGTCCGAGACCAGTTGGCAGTAGGCTGGATCGTCGCGCGGGTCGATGTCGCCGACCTTGACGCCCTTCGTGACCGGCAGTCCGGACTGGATCAGTCCACGCACCACGCCTTTGAAGGGCGCAACGATGGCTTCCCCGGCGACTTCGGCGATGGCCTGCCCGCCTTCGATGTGTTGGGCGATCTCGACGCGCGCGACGAATTTTCCCTCTCGTGGGGCGCGTAGCACGCGGCGCGGATCGCCTTCAGGCGTGGCGGTGTCGGGCAGGCTGGTTCCCTGCCAGTAGACGCGCCCAAGCGTATGGCCGCGATTGGTCTCTATGACGGCGTGACAATCAAGCCCGGCGGTGAATCCCGGCCCCAGGCCGATAACCAGCGGGGCCAGGCTACGGTCGGTTTCGGGAGGGCGCTTCGTCAGGCGCCCATCGACGACGACGGGGATATGCCAGCCGTGGCTTTCGGCTTGGAAAACAGTTTGCATGTGCGGGTCGGCCAGTACGGGAATTTCGTCCTGCGCGAAACAGGCCAATAGAGCTGGGATCGAATCGACGCGGCGGCCTGTGACTCCTTCAACGTCGATCCGGCCCGCGTAGATGGCCTGGGCGAAAGCCACGCTGCGGCGTACGGCCAGGGGTTCGGGGAGCTCGGTGACGGCGATCTTGAGTCCGGCGCGGTGTAGGCGGAGGACCACACCGCTTGCCAGGTCGCCGCCACCGCGTAACAGCACAAATGCAGGCATCCATTTACTCGGTTTGCTTGGCTAGATGCGCGGGAAGCTCAACCCGTGTTGCGCAGCCCGGCGGCGATACCGTTGATGGTCAGGATGATGGCTTCGCGCAGGGCTTCGGCTTCCGCGCTGGTGGAATCGGGCAGCGCCCGCAGGCGACGCAGCATTTCGACCTGGATGTAGTTCAAGGGGTCGACGTAAGGGTTACGGACGCGGATGGCGTTTTGCGTGACGGGCTCCTTTTCCAATAGTTCATGGTGCCCACTGATGGAAAGCACCGCCTCGCGGGTGCGCTCGTATTCGTCGAGGATGTGTTCGAATAGCTGGCGGCCCAGTTTTTTGTCGGGCATCAAATCGGCGTATAGGGCGGCGATGTCCATGTCGGCTTTGAGCAGCGAGATTTCGGTGTTGTCGAGCAGGGTTTGGAAGAAGGGCCATTCGGTGTACATATCATGCAGCAGAGAGCGGTCTGCGGCAGCGCTCAGGCCGGTGCCCAGTCCGAACCAACTCGGCAGGTTGTAGCGGCTCTGCATCCAGGAGAAAACCCACGGGATGGCGCGAATCTGGTTGACCGCACCGCTTTTGGCGCGCGAGGCAGGCCGCGAGCCGATATGCAGGCGTTTGATCTCGTCCAGCGGGGTGGCGGCCTGCCAGAAGTCAATGAAGCCGGGTGTTTCGTAGACCAGATTGCGGTAGCTGCGGTAGGCGGCTGCGGACATGTGATCCATGGCGTCGCGCCAGGATTTCTGCACGTTTTCCTTGGCGGTAGGCGCGGAGGCCAGCAGCACGGCATGGACGATTTGTTCCAGGTGGCGGTGAGCCAGCGCCGGGTTGGAATAACGCGAGGCGATGATCTCGCCCTGCTCGGTCAGGCGGAAGCGTCCGTTGACGCTGCCTGCCGGTTGTGCACGGATGGCGCGATTGGCAGGGCCGCCGCCGCGCGCTACGGTGCCGCCACGCCCGTGGAAGATCGTCAATTGGATGTTGTAATCGCGGGCGACCTGGCTGATCTCTTCTTGGGCCTGGTAGAGGCCCCAGTTTGCCATCAGGTAACCACCGTCTTTGTTGCTGTCTGAGTAGCCGATCATGACCATCTGTTCGTCATTACAGGCTTTCAGGTGCGTGCGGTAGATCTCGGTGGTGAAAAGCTCTTTGAGCACGCGCGGCGCGGCTTTCAGATCGTCGACCGATTCGAAGAGCGGTGCAATGGACAGGCCATCGTCGCACCCGGCCCAGCGGGCCAGCAGGAGCACGGTCAGCACATCGGCGGCGGAGCGGTTCATCGAGATGACCGCCGGACCGAGCATTTCACTGCCGTAGACTCTGCGCGTGCGGGCCACAAGTTGGAACAGGGCCCAGGTTTCGGCGGTGGCGGCGGTCACGCCCGGATGGGTGGAGAGGTCGGGGGACGGCGACAAAAGCAGGCGGGTGAGCAGAGCCAGACGTTCGTCGGCGGGCAGGTCTACAAAATTAGGCGTGATATTCAGCGCGCGCAGAATCTCGTCGACAGCGGCATTCAGACGGCTGGAGTCTTCGCGGATGTCGAGACGCACGGCGTGCAGGCCGAAAATGTCCAACTGGCGACGCACGCTAAGCAGACGCTCGCGGGCCAGCGGCTCGGGCAGGTTGGCGGCGATCATACTCAGCGGCGTGCTTAAGTCTGCCAGCCGTACGCGCGCCGGGTGGGGTTCCAGGCGCATGAGATTGGCCCGCATGTCGTCTTGCGAAGCATCGTTCAGGTCGGAGGCCAAGAGCGATAAAATCAGGCGGTAGGGTTCGTTGGCGTAGCGTGTCTCGATGTATTCGACGTGCGGCGGTAGGGGCCGGCGGGCCTCGATCCAATCGGATAGTTGGGTGGAGAGCGCATGTCGTCGGGAACTGGTGCTGAGGTGACGGGCCAGCTCCTGAAAATTGCGGCGATGGTTTTCGATAGCCAGACCACGGTGCAGGCGTAGCGTTTCGGCGGTGACTTCGTGGGTGACGTTGGGATTCCCGTCGCGGTCGCCGCCCATCCAGGAGCCGAGTTTCAGCCAGATGTTGCTGGTTCGGACGCTGGGGTAGTGAAGCGCCAGGGCGTGGTCGAGATCGGCGTAGAGCTGGGGAATTGTTTCCCAGAAGACCGAGTCGACGAAGTACAGGCCGGTGCGCACTTCGTCGGTGACGGCCGGGCGGGTGGTGCGTGCGCGGTCGGTGAGCCATAAGGCGGTAATCTCGGCGTAGATCGCGTCGGTGGTCTGCTGCATTTCGCCGGGCATAAGTGTGCCCTGGTCGAGTTCTCGCAGCAGGTGTGTGATGCGTTGCAGCTTCGAGATGACGGTGCGACGACGTGCTTCGGTAGGGTGCGCTGTTAATACCAGTTCAATGGAAAGGTTGTCGAGCAGCGCGGACATTTGTTTGGGGGTGACACCCTGGGCTTTTAACGTCGCGATGGCATGACCGATGGATTCGCGGATCGGCTGCGGATGGTTTTCCCGTTCCTGTTGGCGCAGCAGTCCTACCCGATAGTTTTCTTCCGCCAGGTTGACGAGGTCAAAATAGGTGGCAAATGCCGATGCCACGGCGCGAGCGTCATCTATTGAGAGGGCCGCCACTTCTTTTTCGAGATGACTGGCTGCCCCCTTGCTTTTTCCGCGCCGCGCTTTGGCGTTTGTGCGGATGCGTTCCTCGATTTCGAAAATAGCGGGAGACTCCAACTCTGAGATCACTTTGCCGAGCAGGTCACCGAGTAAGTGAATAGTTTGAGAGAGGTCCATAATGGGACTATTAAACCATAAAGCAGGCCACGTGTTGCAAATTTATGTTGCCCTTTTTCGAGCGAATCCCTGGCTTTTTGGATTCATTGGGAATATCTGCGGGATGAAACAGATTCGTGGGGGTGTTGGCGGGGCGAAACGCCGCCTACACCCCCACTTTTACTCCCTTAGGACGGGAAATCCAAAAGAAGCACTGAGGGTTGAATCGCTTGGATTGTCGTGAGAGGCTGTGCTATGTAAGGCCGGCGAAAAAGTCTGTCTTGATT
>JBJKRF010000145.1:0-5738 GCA_046704785.1 Anaerolineales bacterium
TTTTACCGCCAAGCTACCATCCTACCCGCTCTGTCGGGGCTACTTCGTTTGTACCCGACCACAGTCTATTGCATAATTTGTAAAGGTGCTCTGATCTCTTTTTGAACTCTTTTGAACCGTGCCGAAAAATGCCATCTTGACTGAAATCACTGCTTCTGGTATAGTGCAAACATAGGATGCAAGTAGGTTTTCGTTGAAGGACGACGGCTCAAAGCATGGCCTTTGAGCCGTTTTGGTTTGACCGCCCGACTGAAGACATACTGCGCCACAAATTTCTACCCCTTTTTTGTTTTGCTCCAAGGAGGCAAAATGTCTGAACGTGTCACCGGTACGGTCAAATGGTTCAATGCCAGCAAGGGATATGGCTTCATCTCCCGCGATGGCGGCCCGGACATCTTCGTCCACTACTCTGCCATTCAGGGAGACGGTTTCCGTAACCTTGAAGAAGGCCAGAACGTAGAGTTTTCCATCGAACAGGGCCCCAAAGGTTTGCAGGCTGCCGACGTCAAGGCAGTCTAAGCGCACCACAATTAGACCGCACGAACGAATTCCCGCCAGGTATCTGGCGGGAGTTTTTTATTCTAGACGGGTGGCGTTCCTTAAAAGATTTTGCGAGGCAGGGCCTTCGCCCCATTCATCCCGCCACAGGCGTGTATCGATCTGTACAGCCAGCGCGCCTGCCTCCAACATGGCCTTGGCGTCTTCCGCTTTGTAGACGCCGGTACCACCGAGGATTGGCAGCCCCAGCAGCGCAGCTTTGGAGACGACATCCAGGGCCTGCGGAAATAAGGACGGACCATACAGCCGCCCGGTGAGCAGGCCATCTGCGCCGGGGAGCGCGCCACGCGGCGCAGACAGGCTGATCGCCACGGCGCCTCGTTGGATTGCCAATGGCCCGACGGGGAGCACCTGCTCCCACGGCAATGAAACAATGAGCGGCAGTTCGCCCAACGACATTTCGATGGCGTACAACAAGATGTCTTCCGTCAGCAAAGGAGCAAAACCCAGTTCCACAGCCGCAATATTTTCCAACCCTTCCAGTGCCTGCACCATGCGAGACGTCTCTTCGGGGCGGTCGGCCATCAAATGGACGATAATGGGCAGGCCGGAGGCCGCCCAACGCGCGGCATATTTCTTGCTGGCGGCGAAAAAGCCCGGATTGGGCAAGCCGGTGTGCAGCAGGAATCCGCCGGGATATTCGGCTACGCCTGGGTTCAGCGTGGGTCGTCGCGGACGCAGGCTTAACGGGTTGGTCACGAAAGCGCCGAAAGAATCCCATTTAACGGCAGCATGGGAATCGGGGGCGAAGCCGAGCGTTCCGGCGGCGTTCATAAAAGGCGTACGGAATGTCAAATCCTGTTTGAACATTTTGAAGGATTTTCGTCCTGCCTCACCGGGCTCACTGAGCCTGTCCAGGTATTGCATTCGGACGGGGCGTGGTGGGTGTAGGAATATGTCCAATCAGGCTGACCAGAGCTTTGTTGAAGGCAATAATGTTCGAACGAAGGGTCAATTGGGGATTCAGGATGTAAACGACGGTGGCATCCGTCAGCGGGACGAATATTTCGGGACGCGTTGTCAGCACGCGGCGGATGTCGAGCCGTTCGGTGATATGGATGGTGCCTTGAATCTCGAAAGCCGGCAGAATCAGTGCGATTTGGGTCTCCATGCGGCTGGCCCTGCGGTAAAGGCTTTTGTGTGTCAGGTCGCGCTCGACAGGCATGGCAAACAGAACCGCCTCCTTTTCTACACAGACGGTCGATTGTACAATTGGAGGAATTTTGCCTACGCTGGACAAACGCGCAATCTGAACGTCCGTCAGCACAATGGAAGTCTCGTTCACGACGTTCAACACGTCGCTCAGACGTTCTCCCGAAGTTTCCACAAACCCCCGGATTACGTGATCCCTGGTAAACAGTTCCACATCGATAGCCATCGTGCCTCCCCATGAATCGAATCGCATCTCTGCACGAGCGAACATTTTAAGGATAGTAACATTCTGGCCTTCAGCCGTCAACGGGCAATTTGCCATACAGCGCGGTTTTGCAAAGTCAGAATCGGGAGAGAAATAGTGCGTCGTTTTTGCAAAGGAGCTCGTTCGTGATGATACAATAGCGGGGTTTCATTTTTGCCTATGACTGAGCTAACTTCTTACCAATCCCCCTTTTCCTGGCGCTATGGCTCCGACGAAATGCGCCGCATCTGGTCGGAACATAATAAACGTTTGCTATGGCGACGCATCTGGGTGTCACTGGCCGAAACCCAGGCCGAGTATGGCCTGGTGAGCGCGCCACAGGCTGCCGATTTGCGCGCGCACGCGCAGGAAATCGACCTGCCACGCGCCTTGGAAATCGAGGCCGAGATCAAGCACGACTTGATGGCCGAAGTGCGCACCTTTGCCGAACAGGCCCGCATGGGCGGCGGCATCCTGCACCTGGGCGCAACCTCGATGGACATTGAAGACAACGCCGACGCCTTACGCCTGCGCCAGAGTCTGGACTTGAGCCTGGCCGCGCTGCGGGACGTGCTGCGCACCCTCAGCCGCCTCATCGACCAATACGCCGATACACCCCTGATCGCGTTTACGCACATCCAACCTGCCGAACCGTCCACGCTTGGGTATCGCCTGGCGCAATACGCCCAAGACTTGCTGGAAGATTTCAAGGCGCTCCACGCGCAGCGCGCTGCCGTGCGTGGAAAAGGTTTCAAGGGCGCTGTCGGCACGGGCGCCAGCTATGCCGAACTGATCGGCGTGGAAAACCTGACGGCCTTCGAGGAAAAACTATCGGCGCGGCTCGACCTGCCGTTCTTCCCCGTCAGCACGCAGACGTACCCACGCAAACAGGACTATTTCGTATTGGCAGCCCTGGCCGGGCTGGGCGCCTCTTTGCACAAACTGGCCTTCGACCTGCGCGTTTTACAGTCGCCGCCCATTGGCGAACTGTCCGAGCCGTTTGGCGGCAAGCAAGTCGGCTCATCGGCCATGCCGTTCAAGCGCAACCCGATTCGCGCCGAAAAGGTCGATTCGTTGGCGCGTTACCTGGCCGGATTGCCACGCGTAGCCTGGGACAACGCCTCGCTTTCGCTGCTCGAACGCACCTTGGATGATTCGGCCAACCGCCGCATCATCCTACCCGAAGCCTTTCTCGCCGCCGACGAACTGCTGCGCACGGTCAATGAGATTCTCTCCGGGCTGTGTGTGGACGAGAAAGCCCTGGCGCGCAACCTGTCCCTCTACGGGCCTTTTGCAGCCACCGAACGGGTGATGATGGCTGCCGTCAAAGCCGGCGCCGACCGCCAGGAAATGCACGAACGTATTCGTGAACAGTCCATGTCGGCCTGGGAAGCGGTTCGGGCCGGTGCTGCCAATCCCCTGGTGGAACGCCTTTGCAAGGATACGGGAATTGGGCGGTATTTGACAGAAAGTGATATTCGTCGTTTGATGGATTACAGTTCCCACCTGGGCGATGCGCCGCCGCGGGCGCGCGAATTGTGCCAATTGATTTCGAGCGTCATCGAGACGCCTGCGACTTGAGCCGGGTGCTGCCACCAAAGCCGATCACCGGCAACGATTAAAAAATTTGAGCGACCGCGTTTTGCCACGGTCGCTCTCAAGTTAATTGGCCATCCATCATTTTAATGCTCATGAATCTCCACGAGGGAATTGTCGTCCTGTTTGCCGATAAAAAGGGGCAACAGGCTGATTGGGACGAACACGAGCATCAAAGCCAAGACAACCACAGTAACGAACAGCGACATCACGACCTCCTTTCAAAGGAATACAGAAATAGGAAACGTATGGTGATATAACGAAAATCAAGCCAACTTGTTCCAATCAGTTTTCAACGTTTATTCTCTTTGTAATATCAAACACCGTTTGGCCTTGAGTCGTGCCTTACAGAATCAAAACAAAAAAGTCGGGTTGCAGCAAAGTGCAGCCCAACCGTGTATTCAGCAAATAGCAATGCTATCCAACCGACATGATCGCCGCCAACATCTCTTCGTTGGTATCAAACTTAAAAGCTTCGAGGCCGCGTTTATGCGCTTCGTATTGTTCGATCACGTTCAGGTTGCGAACATCGCTCTGCGTGACGACCTTTTTGCTGAGAGCCTTCAGGCGACCATCCAATTCGCCAGCGTCGACATCCACCGGTTGGAGGGTCTGCAAATATTGCAGGACGGCTTTCGCGCCGCTGGTGCCGTCTTTGCGCGCCACACCGACCAGGCCGGTGCTGGCCTGACGCGACCACCCGGCGACGAACACATCGGGAATCACGGCCTTGCTCTGGGGATCGTACGCTTCGTACGAGATTCCATTGATGGGAAAACGAGGAGCCGGATTCTTGGCGAATTCGGCCCCCTGCACCGGTAAGCCGAAAGAATTGTCGACTCGGTCGCCAATCGCAAAGATGACCGAGTCCACCTGTAATACGCGCTTATTCCCCGTTCCATTGGGTCTGGTATCCCCGTTCTCTTGGAGGATCAATTCGTTCTCTTCCACTTCCAGGCCGGCAACATAATCTTTGTTATCTCCCAGGATGCGCACGGGGGAAACCAGAAAGTCGAAACGGAAACGCGTAAGCGAATTCGTAGGAATAGCTTTCGGCAGAGCTTCCAAGATATTGGTTTTGGCCTCTGCCGGGTCCTGATGGATCGCTGCCATAACCGGAGCTGCGCGGGCGATCTCCTCGTCCAACGAACGTTGATCGAGGTTGGCAACAACGTACTCCATTTCCTTTTTGTCGAACTTAACTTCGGCCGGCCCGCGGCGTACCACCGCGCTGACCTCTTCGATCTTTTCTTTTTGAATCAGGTAATGAGCGATGTCGAGCATGACGTTTCCTGCGCCGACGATCGCCGCTTTCTTTCCAAAATAAAATGGTTTCTCGCTATAAGGTGGAAGTTGGTTGTAGTGATATACCAGGTCTTTTGCATGGCAAACGCCCGTGAGGTGTTCGCCAGGAATACCAAGCCATTTGGTCCCTTGTGCGCCGACGCAAACTAGAATAGCCTGAAAGCCACAAGCGCGCAAATCGTCGAGGCTCAAATCACCCTCTGCGCCAACCGATATGTTGCCATAGTACGTGATTCCGGGCGTTTCGAGCACGGTACGGAATTGTGTGCGCAGTCCTTCCTTCATCGAAAATTTATCGGGATAAATGCCATATTCGGCCAGGCCGCCAGGCTTGATATCGCGATTGAAAACGATAACCCTGGCGCCTGCACGAGCCATTTCGCGGGCAGCAAACATTCCCGCCGGGCCTGCACCGATAACAGCTACGAAATAGCTTTCTTCAGACACACTTTCTCTCCTTATGGCAACTGGTGGTCATTCCTCGCTTTCCGGGTTTCCCCCCTTCCTTACAGAGCCTCGTTTTTTGTCGGGCGGGTCGATTATATGAGGGTTCCTCTATTCGTGCAAGATTCATACAAATTGTTGGAAATTACCTGCAAAGTGCCCGCGCCCATGAATCCTCCCCGTTACGCCGATTCCCACAGGGATTTCACAAACAGGAGACTGCCGCGCCGCTGCTTTTCGGCGGCTCGCAGTGGTATTCCCAAGCCCCGGCTGACTCCCAGAACCTTTGATTTTCCACAATTGCGCATGATATCAGTAATTCCAAATTTGAAAATAAAATTCCCGATAAAAAAGCCAAAACTTTAACGCCAAGTCGCAAAGCCGCAAAGATTCTTAAGAAATTTGCTCCGTTGTGAGGCTAATCGGCCTTTCCGTCGAT
>JBJKRF010000146.1:0-8024 GCA_046704785.1 Anaerolineales bacterium
CTGACCGTGATGGCCCTTATTGGCTCTTGCAAGGTTTGGCTTCCGTCATTACTACCTGCATGACCCTTTCTTTTGCTTTTTTGCACCCTTTCCCCTTTGGAGAATTTACTTGTGGGTAATCACCAGAGCAATTGCCTTGACTTATTCTCCAAAGGGCTTATAATGGCACGAAAATTCTAACTGCCATGAATACATTTCCTTTGTTCGTCCTAGTCGTCGTCCTTCTTGCGGTTCTTATTATTAAGAACCTGTTTGCGGTTGGGACGGCCAAGGAAATGGTCAGATAGAAAGAAATATCTGGCATGCAGTAAAACCAAGAGCCACCCAACCACGGGCGGCTCTTTTTTTACTAATTCAACTTTTTAAGGAGAGAATCATGCGTTCCAATATGATCAAGTCTGGTTTTGAAAAAGCACCCCATCGTGCCTTGTTGCGTGCTGCTGGTGTCAAAGAAGAAGATATGGGGAAACCTTTTGTTGCAATTGTCAATTCTTATGTCGATATTATTCCCGGGCATGTCCATTTACAGGGGTTTGGAAAGTTGATAAAGGAAGCCGTCCGTGCGGCGGGTGGCGTGCCTTTCGAGTTCAACACGATCGGCGTGGATGACGGTATTGCTATGGGGCACCTGGGCATGAAATATTCACTGCCCTCCCGTGAACTGATCGCCGACTGCGTGGAGACCATGATCGAGGCGCATCGTTTCGACGCGATGATCTGCATTCCCAACTGCGACAAGATCGTGCCGGGGATGTTGATCGGCGCGATGCGTGTCAACATCCCGACCATCTTCGTCTCCGGCGGGCCGATGGCTGCCGGGCGTACACCGGAAGGGGAATCCATCGACCTGATCTCTGTTTTCGAAGGCGTAGGAGCTTATCAGGCTGGAAAAATTGACGAGGGCCGCCTGACGACCCTCGAACGTTTTGCCTGCCCCTCTTGTGGTTCCTGCTCCGGTATGTTCACTGCCAACTCGATGAACTGCCTGATGGAAGCGATTGGCCTGGGCCTGCCCTACAACGGCTCGGCGCTGGCGTTGACCCCCGAACGCGAAGCGTTGGCGCGTCAGGCTGCGGTGCGCGTTCTCGATCTGCTAGAAAAGGATATCAAGCCGCGCGACATCGTCACGGCTGATGCCATTGACGACGCCTTTGCCCTGGATATGGCGATGGGCGGTTCCACCAATACGGTGCTGCATACCCTGGCCTTGGCGCACGAAGCGGGCGTGGAGTATCCGCTGGAGCGCATCAACAGCGTGGCCGAGCGTGTGCCGCACATTTCCAAGGTCTCCCCGGCGGGGAAGTGGCACATGGAAGATGTTCATCGCGCGGGCGGCGTCCCGGCCATCCTGAACGAGGTGCAACGTGCGACGGGAATGCTGCATTTCGACCGCATTACCGTGACCGGCAAAACCCTGGGCGAGTCGATCAAGGGGCTGGACATCAAGGATGAACAGGTCATTCACCGCTACGAGAATGCGCATTCCAAACGTGGCGGGCTGGCAATTGTGTTCGGCAACCTGGCCCCGAAGGGCGCAGTTGTCAAAGTGGGCGGCGTGGCGCCTTCGATGATGAAATTCTCCGGGCCGGCAGTGATCTTTGAATCGCAGGACGAGGCCATGGCCGGTATCCTGGGCGGGCAGATCAAAGAGGGCGACGTGGTCGTCATCCGGTACGAAGGTCCGCGCGGGGGGCCCGGCATGCAGGAGATGCTTTCGCCAACCAGCGCCATCATGGGCATGGGATTGGGCGAAAAAGTGGCGTTGATTACCGATGGACGTTTTAGCGGCGGCACGCGTGGGGCTTGTATCGGCCATGTTTCGCCGGAAGCGGCTGCGGGTGGCCCGATCGGAGCCCTGAATCCGGGCGACATCATCGATATCGACCTCGAGGCGCGCACGTTGGACGTACGTTTGAGCGATTCCGAAATTCAGGCTCGTCTGGATGCTTTGCCGCCCTTCGAGGCGCATTCGCGCACGACCAGCCGGTGGTTGAGCCGTTATTCCTATTTTGTCACTTCCGCCGATACCGGCGCCGTAATGGAATATTAGGCTCGCTGACTTGGGAAGAACGTCGTCATGCACGACGCATCAAGGAAAGGAGAGAAGATCATGAAACAATCTGGTGCTCAAATTTTGTGGGAATGCATGGTGCGAGAAGGCGTCGACGTTGTCTTCGGGTACCCCGGCGGCGCGAACATGCCAATCTACGATGCCATGTTGAGTTATCCGGTTCACCATGTGCTCGTTCGCCACGAGCAGGGGGCTGCACACATGGCGGATGGGTACGCCCGCGCGAGCGGAAAAGTGGGCGTTGCCATGGCAACGTCCGGCCCCGGCGCGACCAATCTGGTGACCGGCATTGTAACGGCCATGATGGATTCGTCGCCGATTGTGTGCATTACCGGCCAGGTGGCTGCGCCCTTGATTGGGGGAGATGCCTTCCAGGAGACGGATGTGACCGGGATTACGTTGCCGATCACCAAACACAATTTCCTGGTGACATCTGCCGACCAAATGGCCGAAGTGGTACGGGAAGCGTTCTATATTGCGCGCAGTGGCCGTCCCGGCCCGGTGTTGATCGATGTTTGTAAGAATGCCCAGATCGAAGAGACTGAATTCATCTACCCAGAAGAGGTGCGTTTGCTCGGCTATCAGCCGCCCGAACATGCCCCGAAGGTGGATTTGCAGAAAGCCGTAGAATTAATCGAGCAGGCGGAACGACCGGTTATCCTGGCCGGACACGGCGTTTTGATGTCTGGCGCGGAGGAGGTGTTGCAGCACTTCGCCATTAAGACTCAGACGCCGGTAACCTCGACGCTGCTGGGGTTGGGCTGTTTCCCGGCCTCACACCCGCTCAGCTTGGGGATGATGGGTATGCATGGCGAAGCACATGCCAACCTGGCTATCCAAAATGCGGATCTGTTGCTGGCGTTTGGTATGCGTTTCGACGACCGTGTGACCGGGAATCTCAAGACTTATGCCCCGCGCGCGAAGAAGATTCATATCGAGATCGACCCGTCGGAGCTTCACAAGAACGTGGCGGTGGATGTCCCGTTGGTGGGGAACCTGAAATCGGTCTTGAGTGACTTGATCCCGATGGTGGACGAGTACGAGCACGATGAATGGCTCCAGCAGATCGGCGATTGGAAAAGTGATATGGATGAGCGCAGTATTATGAACTGGCCGAATGATGGAAAACTGTACGTGGCCCACCTGGTCAAGACGTTGTGGGACATCACGGGCGGCGGCGCCATCGTCACGACGGACGTAGGCCAGCACCAGATGTGGTCGGCGCAGTATTACGCGCTCGAAAAACCGAATCGTTGGATCACGTCTGGCGGCGCAGGGACGATGGGCTTTGGCCTGCCATCTGCGATTGGCGCCTGGTTTGCGCACAAAGAGGAAGAGATTTGGACGATCGTCGGCGACGGCGGTTTTCAGATGACCCAGGCCGAACTTTCGACGGCGGTGCAGGAAGGCGCCAACGTCAAAATTGCCATTATGAACAATAATTTCCTTGGCATGGTGCGTCAGTGGCAGGAGTTCTTCTTCGAGAAACGCTATTCGGCCGTGGATATGAAGACCCCGGACTTCGTGAAGATCGCCGACGCGCACGGGATTCCAGCTCGTTTGGTGACCAAGCCCGAAGAGGTGGAGGATGCCATTCGTTTCGCGCGCACGACCCCTGGCCCGGTGCTGTTGGAGTTCCGCGTGGAAAAGGAAGAGGCGGTCTACCCGATGGTGCCCTCCGGCGCATCCCTGCACGATATGATCCGGCGGCCTGTGCGCCCTGCGGAGAAATAACGAATTAGTCGATTGAATTTCACGGGATGATTGCGCAGGCTGTTCGTCCCAGCCTGTGCATTCTGACGACAAAGATGGAGAATCGAATGCAACACACTTTCATCGCATTAGTCGAAAATAAACCGGGGGTGTTGAATCGTGTAGCCTCGCTGTTCCGTCGCCGGAGCTTCAACATCGAATCGCTGGCTGTTGGGCGGACGGAGAAGGAGGGCATCTCGCGTATGACCATCGTGGTGGACTGCGCGAATGGCGATGTGGATGCTCACCGAATCGAGGCCAACCTTTACAAACTGGTCAATGTCATCGATGTTCAGGATGTCACGCATCGGCCGTCGGTCACGCGTGATCTGGCCCTGATCAAGGTGAAGGCCAGCCCGGAACAGCGCGCCGACGTCAACCACCTGGCCAGCATTTTCCGTGCGCACATCGTCGATGTGGCTGCCGATTCGGTGCTCGTCGAGATTACCGGCACGGAAGACAAGATCGAAAGCATGATCGAATTGCTGCGACCGTTTGGCATCATCGAGATGGCGCGCACCGGGCAGATTGCCATGATGCGCGGCGCCAATGCCGGCGTCCGTCGCGTGCCGGGCGTTGGCGAATACGAACCTCAGGAAGATTTCGAACTGGAAGAAGTGAATTAAGGCTTTTGCGGCTTTGCTGCAAAAAGTCTGAATGCCCAAGGAACACGTTTCGTGTTTGTTGGCGCTTGTTCGAGCCCGGTCGTTGTATTTTCAGGACGTTTTTTATTCCATTTCTCAAAGGAGTTTTTGTTATGGCGAAGTTTAATTTTGGCGGCGTTGAAGAGGAAGTCGTCACGCGTGAAGAGTTCCCGCTTGAAAAAGCGCAGGAGGTACTTAAGGATGAAGTGGTCGCCGTGCTCGGTTATGGCGTGCAGGGTCCGGCCCAGGCGATGAACATGCGCGATAACGGAATCAAGGTTATCGTGGGCCAGCGACAGGGCACACCCAATTGGGACAAGGCCTTGTCGGATGGCTGGGTGCCGGGCGAGACGCTGTTTTCCGTCGAAGAAGCTGCCGAGCGCGGGACGGTCATCCAATACTTGCTTTCCGACGCCGGTCAGCGGTCTCAATGGCCCAAGATCGTCGAATGCCTGAACGAGGGCGATCTGCTGTATTTTTCGCACGGATTTTCGATCACCTATAAAGACCAGACGGGCGTTGTGCCCCCGCCGCACGTGGACGTGGCGCTGGTTGCCCCGAAAGGCTCCGGGCGCAGCGTGCGCACCAACTTCCTGGACGGCTCTGGAATCAATGCCAGTTATGCCGTGCAGCAGGACGCCAGCGGGCACGCGCTCGAACGCACCCTGGCGTTGGGGATCGCGATTGGGGCCGGTTACCTGTTCGAGACGACCTTCGAAAAGGAAGTCTTCAGCGACCTGACCGGTGAGCGCGGCGTCTTGATGGGCGCGCTGGCCGGCATTATGGAGGCTCAGTACAACACTCTGCGCTCGCACGGACACTCGCCGTCAGAAGCCTTTAACGAAACGGTCGAAGAACTGACCCAGTCGTTGATCCGTCTCGTCGGGCAGAACGGTATGGATTGGATGTATGCCAACTGTTCCACGACGGCGCAACGCGGCGCGCTGGATTGGAAGGGCCGTTTCCGTGACGCCGTGCAGCCGGTCTTCGACCAGCTCTACCAGAGCGTCGTCGGCGGCGAGGAGACCCGCATCGTGCTGGAGAAGAACAGCGATTCGCACTATCGTGAAAACCTGGACGCCGAACTGGCTACGATGCGCGACTCTGAAATGTGGCGCGCCGGGGCGGCGGTCCGCTCCCTGCGGCCCGAAAACTGGAAAAAATAGTTTTGTCTCTCGTCCCGGTTTCCTCTCTGCATGGGAGAGGAAACCGGGATAAAGGATGGAGATGAGCAATGAACAACTATGTTCGTATTTTCGATACAACTTTACGCGACGGTGAGCAATCGCCGGGCGCCACCATGACCTCCGCCGAGAAGCTGGAAGTCGGGCGCAGCCTGGCCAAGCTGGGCGTCGACATTATCGAAGCCGGCTTCCCGGCTGCCTCGCCGGACGACCTGGAGGCAGTCCGGCGTATTGCGGAGGAAGTTGGCAACCCCCACAAGGGCGAGAAAGATGCCCACGTTCCGGTGATCGCCGGTTTGGCGCGCGCCAACAAGAACGACATCGATAAGGCCTGGGAGGCGGTCAAAGGATCGGCGAAACCGCGCATCCATACCTTCCTGGCTACGTCAGCCATCCACATGAAATACAAGCTCAAAATGGACCCGGAACAGGTCATCGAGCGCGTCTCCGAAATGGTGGCGCACGCCCGTTCGCTGTGCGCAGATGTGGAATTTTCGCCGGAGGACGCTGGTCGTTCCGACCCTGAATTTTTGTATGTCGTCCTGGGCGAGGCCATCAAATCGGGCGCGACGACCCTGAATATCCCCGATACGGTGGGCTACACCACGCCTGACGAGTATTACCAATTGATCGAAGGCATTATCAAAAATACGCCCGGCATGCACGAAAACATCATTGTTTCCGTGCATTGCCATGACGACCTGGGCATGGCGACGGCCAACACGTTGGCAGGCATTCGGGCCGGTGCGCGCCAGGCGGAAGTGACCATCAACGGCATTGGCGAACGCGCCGGAAACACATCCTTGGAGGAAGTGGTCATGGCGCTCAAGACGCGTCATCCGATTTTCCAACTGGAAACCGGTATTATGACCACCGAGCTCTCCCACGTCAGCCGCATGGTCAGCAACTATACGGGCATGGTCGTCCAGCCGAACAAAGCCATCGTCGGGGCGAACGCCTT
Organism: Anaerolineales bacterium; assembly: GCA_046704785.1. GTDB lineage: Bacteria > Chloroflexota > Anaerolineae > Anaerolineales > Villigracilaceae > JBJKRF01. The sequence goes on from JBJKRF010000146.1 coordinate 6,613, forward strand.
TGCGCACGAGGCCGGTATCCACCAGGATGGCATGCTCAAGCACCAGGAAACCTACGAGATCATGCGCCCTGAAGACGTAGGCGTCAACCAGTCCAAGCTGGTGATGGGCAAGCATTCGGGCCGCCACGCTTTGCGCGTTCGCCTGGCCGAAATGGGCCACAGCCTGGACGAGACCGAACTGACCAAGGCCTTCGAGCGTTTCAAGGAACTGGCCGACCGTAAGAAGGTCATTACCGACGCCGACCTGGAAGCCATGATCTCCGACGAGTTCTATCGTCCGTTGGATGTGTATTCGTTGAGCGACCTGCAGGTGGCCTGCGGGACGATGGGTATGCCCACCGCCACGGTGCGCCTGCGCGGCCCGGACGGTAAAATCCACACCGAAGCCGCCGTCGGCACAGGGCCGGTGGACGCCACCTACAAGGCCATCAACGCCATCGTCAAAGTGCCCAATACGCTGCTCGAATTTTCCGTCCACGCGATTACCGAAGGCGTCGACGCGCTGGGAGAAGTGACCGTGCGCGTCCAGCCGGAGAATGGCCAACAGACCATGGACGCCCAAAAGGAAGTCGAGCGCCCGCGCGTTTACGGCGGCCACGGAGCCGATACCGACATTATCGTTGCCAGCGCCAAAGCCTACATTGCAGCGTTGAATAAATTGATCGTCGCGCGCAGCGAGGGCTCCGAAAACAGCGACGTCGGCGTCATGCTGGTCGTCTAAACTTATTCACTGAAGCCGGAATTGATATGATGATGCAGCCAAAAACACTTTTCGAAAAAGTCTGGGAGGCGCACGTTGTCGCCCAGGAAGCAGACAGCCCCGCCATCTTGTACATCGACCTGCACCTCGTCCACGAGGTGACTTCGCCCCAGGCGTTTACCGGCCTGCGGCAGCGCGGGCTGAAAGTCCGCCGCCCCGACAGGACCGTTGGCACCGTCGACCATTCCATCCCGACGCATGATCCGTCTTTGCCGATTGCAGACGCCATGGCTGCGGCCCAGATCAAGCAGATGGAAACCAATGCCGCCGAATTCGGCGTCACCCTATACGGCATGACCAGCCCACACCGCGGCATCGTGCACGTCAACGGCCCCGAACTTGGGCTGACGCAACCCGGCATGACCATCGTCTGCGGCGATAGCCATACCTCCACCCACGGCGCTTTCGGCGCGCTGGCTTTCGGCATCGGTACCAGCGAGGTCGAGCACGTGCTCGCCACGCAGTGCCTGCTGCAGAAGCAGCCGAAGACTTGCGAGGTGCGGGTGGAGGGTCAACTCGCCGAGGGCGTTTCCTCCAAAGACATCATCCTGGCCTTGATCGCCAAGATCGGAATCGGCGGCGGCACGGGCCATGTCTTCGAATACACGGGCGACGCCATCCACTCCCTGCCCATGGAACAGCGCATGACCAT
>JBJKRF010000147.1:0-4617 GCA_046704785.1 Anaerolineales bacterium
CCAGGGCCGACTCCAAGCGCCCGGCGGCGTTCAGGCGCGGCCCCAGCATGAAGCCGATGTTCATGGCCGTGGTCTTGGCGAGGGTGATTTCGGCGATGTTTGCCAGCGCAAACAGGCCCTGGCGCTGAACGGCGCGCCGCTATCGATTATCTGCTGCATGGCAGTTGCGCCGCCGTCCTTGCGGTGTTCGCCAAAAGCGATCAGGCGGGGGTCTTCCGTCAGGCCGGCCTCATGCAGTGACTGCCGATAGGCGCGCAGACGCTCCTCGCTGTCGCCGCCATGCCCGGAATTTCCTGCGATAAATGCGATGCGCCGGTGCCCGTGCTCCCACAGGTGTGTGAAGGCCTGCCGGATGCCGAGGGTGTTGTCCACGGCGACCACCGGGCCTGGGCCTTCGGGTGTGGTGAAGATGACCGGAAAGCCCGACGAAAGCAGGTCGCGGACGTATTGTGACTGTTCTTCTGTAAGTTCATCGGGGACGATGATCAACCCGTCCGTGTTCCAGGGGCCCACGGGCACGAAGTCCACGCCGGGAGCCGGAACCGGCCAGAAGCTGCGGTTTTGGGCGTTATTGCCGCTGGCGCTGAAGCCACATCCCAACAGGAGGTTGCATCCGTGCTCATGTGCGGCTGCGCTGATTCCCTGAATTAGCGAGTGTGCATAGCGGTCTATCGTCGTGCCTTGATAGACGGGCCAGGTGCAGATAAAACCGATGGTTGGTCTGTGTTCGGTTCCTTTTGGCATGCTTCAACCGGTTCTTTAGGACCCTTTAACGCTTCTGATTCTATTGTATCATTCAGGGTGTCGATTGAAATTCGCGTCCGGGAACTCCCTGACCGCGAGAAATCCAAAAAATAAACAATAATCGGCAGGGCATGATGGTATTATCGGCAAAGGAGTAACAATGGATCGAAAATTTTCAGTGGGTATCATCGGCGGTGGTATGTATGGCAAGATCCATGCCCGTTGGTTGCAGGCGGACGGGCGCGCCGAAGTGACCTGGATGTGCAACCGCCGCCTCGAAACGGCGAAACAGGCCGCCAGGGCGTTCGGCGTCCCACATTACACGGACGATTATCATGAGCTGCTCGAAGACCCCAACCTGGAGGCGGTCGTCATTGCCACGCCCCCCTATCTTCATCGTGAAATGTTCGTGGCTGCGTTGGAGGCCGGGAAACACGTCCTGCTCGAAAAACCGATGGCGGCGAACCGAGAAGACCTGGCGGCCATCGTTGCCGCTGCCGAGTCGCACCCCGATTCGGCGGTGCTCGAAGCTTCGTGCCGCCATACGCGTTTGCAGCCCAAGTTCGCTTTCGTCAAAGCCTTCATCGCCAGCGGTAAGTTGGGGCAGGTCTACTACATCCACCACAATCAACTGGGGCGCACGACCTTCGTCGAATACAACCCCGCCGGGGCATGGGGTGTGAACAAGGCTTTGGCAGGCGGCGGGCCGTTTATCGATCGCGGTGTCTACGACTTGTCGTTCCACCTGGGATTGCTCGACGATGCGCCCCGCCTGGCGCGGCTGCGCAGTTTCACGATCGACGGCCTGCACGACGTGAGCAAATTGGCCCCCGTGGCGGACGTGGAACAGCACGGCGCTGCCTGGATGGAGTTCGATACCGGCCTGACCTATTACTACGAAAACGGGGCGGGCGTCCATAACGAAGCTGCCTGTGAGACACGTATTTACGGGACGAAGGGCGGCCTGCGGCTGCGTTTCCCAACATGGGAATCGAACGCTGTGGAGTTTTTCTACGAGGAAGACGGCCTGCCCAAAAAAGAGTCGCTCGAAGTCGATATGACTGGGCACGGGCCGGACGACGATATTCCGCTGGTGGCGCATTTCCTCGATTGCCTGGAAGGCAAAGCCACGCCGATCATGTCCGTCCAATTGGCGGCCAAACATCTGGATATACTATTCACGATTTTAGAGACGCGCCAGCGGTCGCTGGCGTAGTTTGAGAATGCCAATCGAAGCATAGGAGAGAAAATGTCAAAGGGCCTTGCACAAACGCCTCCCATGGGCTGGAACAGTTGGAACATGTTTGGCAGCACCGTCGACGCCAAGGTCATCGAGCAAACAGCTGATGCTTTCGTCTCGAGCGGCTTGAAAGACGCGGGTTACGAGTACATCGTCATCGACGACCATTGGCAGGGTGGGCGCGGCGCGGACGGAAAGCTGTTCCCCGACCCGCAGAAGTTTCCGCAGGGGATGAAAGCGCTCGCCGAGGCCGTCCACGCGCGCGGTCTGAAATTTGGCTTATATTCGGATGCCGGTCCCCTGACCTGCGGCGGCTGTGCCGCCAGTCAGGATCACGAAGAAATCGATGCCCAGACCTTCGCCGAATGGGGAATCGACTTCCTGAAATTCGATTGGTGCCACGCCGAAGACACCCGCGCCAACGCCGAATACCGTTATGGACGCATGTCCCAGGCTCTGAAAGCCACGGGCCGCGACATCATCTTTTCCATCTGTGAATGGGGCCATCACAGCCCCTGGTTGTGGGGCGCGAAACAGGGCGGCCATCTGTGGCGCACCACCGGCGATATTGCCGACTCGTGGAAAGATGTGTACGTCAGTTGGGGCATCCTATACGGCATCGAGACGATCGGATTCGAGCAGCAGCGCGGGTTGCAAGCCTATGCTGGGCCGGGTCACTGGAATGATCCGGATATGCTCGTGGTCGGATTGCGCGGCAGCAGCCGTCAGATTGCCGGGGCAGGCTGCACCGACAATGAATACCGCACCCATTTCAGCCTGTGGTGCCTGTTGGCCGCGCCGTTGATGATTGGCTGCGATGTGCAAGCGATGGACGCAACCACGCTCGAGATTCTTACCAATCGGGAGGTCATCGCACTGGATCAGGATTCGTTGGGCCGGCAGGGTTTCCGCGCCGCCCGCAATGGACAGGCCGAAGTCTGGAAGAAACCGCTCGCGGAGGGCGGTCTGGGGCTGGGGCTCTTCAACCGCGACGACAAACGCCAAACGGTGCGGGCGCACTGGTCTGACCTGGAGATCGAAGGGAATTGGGAACTTCGTGATTTGTGGGCGCACGCAGACCTGGGGATGTTCGATCACGAATTTTCCGTCGAAGTGCCTGCCCATGGCTGCGTGGTCTTGCGCATGACCCCTGTGAATTGATCCTGGCAGGCAACCTGCAATAGGGCTTGCGGAGAGCGTCGATAGGTGAACGCCCTCCGCATTTTTGATTCCGCTAAAGAAAGGGGAGAAAAAAGATAGGTGTTGAACGACGACTTTGCAAAGATCCTGATAGTCCGACATTTTATCTTGTCTCGAAACACTTTTGAGAGTGAACTCAGGAAATTTTGTCGGTTCTTTAGGATTTCCCGTGGTAGGAGATAGATATGGGGTGTGGGCGGGCATCTGTACCTTTGGCGACTGCACGAACGGCGGTATGCTCAATGCCAGCCACACCTGATCGAGGACATCGGTACAAATGCCTGCAACCTGACAAATGGCGTCAATGGGGATATCATCGGTTTAGACCCAAGCCTGGGCGCGTTGGCCGACAACGGCGGTCCCACGCAGACTATGGCCTTGCTGGCCGTTTCGCCTACCATCAACGTAGGAGACAACACACGATTCTCGGCCTTGGTTGGCTCACCCAATTACGGCGCGGGTGGGCTCGACCAGCGCGGCGTCACACGTCCGCAGCCCACCGGTGGAACCTGCGACATCGGCGCGTATGAATACGGCACGGTCAGCCCGATGGTCACTGCAACCACAATTAACGGGGGAATCGCCCAAAAATTACCCTTGACAGGTAAAACCTTCCTCGATAGAATATTTCCGATTTGGAAATATTCTGGTATAAAAACTTATGAAAAAGAGTACAGACATGCAATACACCCCTGAAATCGCAGAGATGATCCATCGGATGTTTCGCCTGCGAAAACGATTCCGGGTGGGCCTGCCAGATAACCTTGCTCTTTTGAAAAAGCATATTCGCGCCTCGCATTTGGCTGGTAAGGTAGAAGACATTAATGACTTCGATCTCTTTTACAGTATCGGTATTATCTTTTCGCGCCGCAGCGAACCAATGACCATGGGCGAGCTCAGTCATGACCTGGAAGTCCCTTTGAGCACGGCCACTCGCATCATGGATTGGATGGTGAGCAACGGGTATGCGCAGCGCTCACCCGACCCTGAGGACCGTCGCGTTGTGCGTGTGGCACTGACCGAAGCAGGGCAGGCAATATATCGCATGATCAATGAGTTCTTTATGGAAAGAATCGGGCGTTTCTTCGGTTACCTCACGCCAATGGAATGCGAGACCTTCCTCTCATTGTTACGCAAGGTTTTAGATGGCCTTGAAAAAGAAGCATAGAGATTTATTTTCCCTTTCCCCTCTCGGCCCATAATTCAATTTCTTCAAGGATCACCGTGGTAGCGATACCCGTTGGGGCCGTTTGGCTGGTAATGGAAAAGTTCTTGACCCTTGCCTGCAAAATTCTGGCTCTTTGGGAATCAGCGTGACGAAACGGATAGTTGGGGGTGGGGGGGGGGGGGGGGGGGGGGGGCCCCCCCCCCCCCCCCCCCCCCCAAAGCCCCAATCCCCAATTGTACTATTTAAAAATTTTAATGATTACATT
>JBJKRF010000148.1:0-63862 GCA_046704785.1 Anaerolineales bacterium
ATCACCAAATTGGGTTCCCAGGTATTATTCGCTGTGTTAAGCTTTTACAAAACCGATTTCCCTACCGCTTTTCAGGCTCTATCATGATTTGCGCGTTCAATGCAAATGTTGTTCTGTAATACTATACAGCTTAACGTCTCGATCAAGTACCACACGGGAACCATTTTGAAAAAACAGGCTCCTGAACTTTGGCCTTCTGAGATTTCACAGCAAGGGAGATTCCCTCATCGCAAATAATCTTGGAGAACCCCGGATTCTCGGGGAGAAGAGTTAAACAGAAGAACGGTATAATGCGGAACTATGTCCAACGCACGTATGCTTGTCGTGATAATTGCCGTCGGATTGCTGGCCGGCCTGGGCCTTTACATCTTCCAACAATTCCACGTCAACACGCTGCGCAACCTAGATGTGCGTGCCTTTTTGCAAGACCCATCCGCGCACCCCGCGTGGATCATTCAGGCCGGAACACGCTGTGGAGAGGCGCCCTTTCTCTTCCCAACCACCGGAATGATCGGGTATTTGTGGGGCGACACCTTTCAGGTGGGGCACCGCCATCAGGGGCTGGACATCTTCGCGGGGACCGACATCGACGTGACCGGGGTTGTCGCCGTCTCGGCGGGATACCTGACCCGCCTGGCAAGTTGGAAGTCCGCCGTCATCCTGCGCATTCCACACGACCCGTTGCAGCCCAACCGTCAAATCTGGGTTTACTACGCCCACATGGCCAACCCCAACGGAAACTCCTTCATCTCCGACGCATTTCCCCCTGGGACGACGGAAAAATACGTCGAGGCGGGTACGCTGCTTGGCTACCAGGGTGACTACTCCGGCGACCCGAACAACCCCGTCGGTGTGCACCTGCACATTTCGATTGTCCAGGATGACGGCAGCGGCCACTTCAAAAACGAACTGGACATCAACAACACGTATGATCCCACCCCTTATTTCAATATGCCGCTAAATGCCGACAAAAATCCGGATAAAGTCCCTGTTTGCGAGGCAAACGCGAAATGAATGCATCCTTTCAAGACAAAATCGTATTGGTGACCGGCGCTGGAAAAGGCGCCGGGCGTACACTGGCACAAGCCTTTGCTACGCAGGGAGCCCGTGTCGCCGCGAACGACATCTCCCCGATGAACGTCGAAGCGCTGGTCGACGAGATCAATGCCGAGGGCGGCGAGGCCAAAGCCTACGTTCACGACATCGCCAAAAAAGTGGCCGTACAGGCGATGCTCAACGATATCGGTGACGAGTTGGGTCCTATCGACATACTGGTCAACTGCGCACACGTCGAACCGCGCGCAGTCTTGTTCGAGATCGATGAATGGGATTTACACCGCGTCTTCGAGGTCAACGCGATTGGCACCCTGCTGATGATGCAGAGCGCAGCCCGCGTAATGCGCGAACACGGCGGCGGAACTATCCTCAACGTCATTAGCGCGGGCCATGGTGTGACGTATACGGCCAGCCGCGCCGGGATCGCTGCCGCAACCGGTGAAACCGCCCGTGAGCTTTCTGCGTACGGCATCCGCCTGCATACATTGACTCTACAGGAAGCCACGCTTTCCACGCAAGCTGTTACAGCCGCACTCGGGCTGTGCGCCGACGAATCCATTGGGGAAAGCGGGAAGGTGCTCCAAATTTCGTAAGGGCACGGAGCAAGGGCATTACCACTCTTTAACCGGTTATAACAGCCGCCTCCGCTCTTTTAACAGTCAAGACGAGCCAAGTCGGCGCTTCAAAATTGGAGAGAGTCATGAAAAATACAACCATCCACTTCCCGCGGGGCTTCTTGTGGGGAACGGCCACGGCATCGCACCAGGTGGAGGGCAACAACACCAATAACAATTGGGCGCGTTGGGAACAGGCAGGGCACACCAATGGAAAGTCGGGCCTGGCCTGTGATTGGTGGGGCGGGCGTTGGAAGGAGGACATGGACCGCGCTGCAGAGACCGGCCAGAACGCACACCGCTTTTCGGTGGAGTGGAGTCGCATCCAACCCACGCCGGACCGCTGGGACGAAAGCGCCCTGGAACGCTACCGGAGCATGGCGCGCGGCATGGTCGAACGGGGCCTGATGCCCATGGTCACTCTGCACCACTTTACCGATCCGCTTTGGCTGACCGATTCGTTCGGGGGTTGGGAAAACCAGGAAGTCATAGCGCTGTTCGAAAAATTTACGGCCAAGGTCGTGGACGCCCTGAAAGAATATGTAACCTTATGGTGCACGGTCAACGAACCGAACATCTACGCCATCAGCGGATACATATCCGCCGATTTTCCCCCTGGGAAAAACAACCTGAAATTGGCCGTACGCGTCATGGGAAATCTGGCGCGCGGCCACGCGGCGGCCTACCGCACAATCCATGCCAGGCAAACCGAGGCGCGCGTCGGCTATGCGCTCCACTACCGGCCATTGGCGGCAGCCCATTCCTGGTCCCCGCTCGACCGCCTCGTGCGGGCCATCCAGCACCGGGGCGTCAATATGGCTTTTCCAAGCGCTATCGCGAAGGGAAAGCTCAAGTCGCCGGTGGAAACTCTATCCGTTCCGGAAGTAAAAGGCACCCAGGATTACCTGGGTGTGAACTATTATTCGACGGACACCATCAAGTTCGACCTCAGTGATCCCAACGAGTTGTTTGGACGGCGCTTCTACCCCGAGGGTTCAGATTTGAGCGCCACCGGCTTTATCGCCAACGTCCCCAACAGCATGTTCGACATCCTCCAATGGGCAACCCAATACCATCCAAACACACCCATCATCATCACAGAGAACGGCGTGGAAGATGCGGAAGACAAAATGCGCCCACGTTACATTGCGCAGCATATTCAGCAAGTCTGGCGCGCCGTCAACTTCAATTTTCCCGTTAAAGGGTATTTCCACTGGTCATTGGTGGACAACTTCGAGTGGGAACGCGGCTGGACGCAGCGTTTTGGCTTGTGGGGCCTGGACCCAGAAACGCAGCAGCGCATCCGTCGCCCATCCGTAGACCTGTACGCTGCAATCTGCAAAGAGAACGGACTGTCGGCTGAGATGGTGCGAACCTATTGCCCGGAAGTTTTGGAAAAGCTCTTCCCAGACTGAGCCTACCGATATGGAACTCCCCGCTGATTTCGTCCACAATGTTCTGGGCAGCTCCGGGGCAGACGGCAAACGCTTTCTGGAGCAACTGCCCGCCCTATTGGACGAAACCGCCCAAAAATGGGGTTTGCGCCTGGGCCCACCGTTCATGCTTTCGTACAATTACGTCTGCGTGGCCCAACGCGCGGATGGCACCCCCGTGGTGCTCAAGGCAGGCGTGCCAAACCCGGAACTGACCAGCGAGATCCATGCGTTGAGCCTGTTCGGCGGCACCGGGACCTGCCGCCTGTTGGAGTCCGACGAGGCCAACGGCCTGTTACTGCTCGAACGCTTGTCGCCGGGCAAAATGTTATCCACGCTGGACGATGACGAACGGCGTACGCACATCGCCGTCGAGGTAATGAGGCGTCTGTGGCGGGACGCGCCTAGCGGGCCGTTCATCCAACTGTCAGACTGGTTTGGAGAACTGTCGAAACTGCGACCCCGCTTCGCGGGGGGAACGGGTCCGTTTCCGCGTTGGCTGGTCGAACACGCGGAGGCCCGTCTACCGGATTTGTTCACCGCGGGGAAACCCTTCCGCCTGATCCACGGCGATTTACACCATTACAATATTTTGTCTTCTGAGCGCGGGTGGCTGGCGGTCGACCCGAAAGGCGTCATCGGCCCGCCGGCCTATGAAGTAGGCCCGCTGTTGATCAACCCCTGGAATGAGTTGCTTGCGATGCCTGACGCGGTGGGCGTCACGGCCCGTCGCATTGCGATCCTCTCGGAAGAATTGGGCTTCCCTCGGGAAATCATCCGTGATTGGGGCCTGTGCCATTGCCTGCTCTCCACCTGGTGGAACCTGACAGACGAGGACACCCTCAACGATCATGCCCTGCGTTGCGCCGATATGATTCGTCAGGCTGACGGCTAATAGTCGAGCTTGCGAATCTCTTTATCGTTCAAAAGCAAGTCGATGGCTTCCGCGTGCGCGCTGGGCTTCCCGTCCACATCCCACTGGGAGACAAGCAGATCGTCTCGTTTCAAACGCTTTGCCGAGCGGATTTTCAACTCACATTTTTCGAACATGTGCTCGATGTCGCGGAATTTTTTGGGGCTATCGTAGCGCATCTCATAATGGCGCAGGACGCCGCCGCGTCCTTCCAGCCAGCGGTCGAAGCGGGTGAATCCCCACAGGACGACGATGACCGCTGCGCCGAAGGCCCCCACCAGCACATATTGGCCGAGCCCAATTCCCAGGCCAATGGCCGCAGAGGCCCAAATGGACGAGGCTGTGGTCAGGCCATGGATGCGTCCCTCCGAATACATGATCGCACCCGCTCCCAGAAAGCCAACGCCGACGACGATGTTCGAGGCGATGCGGGAGGGATCGCCGGAACTGAAGCGGCTGGATAGCATGGCGAACAGCGTTGCCCCCACAGTGATGAGTGTGATCGTACGCAGCCCGGCGGCCTTGGCATGAATCTCGCGTTCGAAGCCAATAATACCTCCCAGCAAAAGCGCCAGGAAAAGCTTTAACAAATCCTCCAGCACAAGATACATATCCACCTCCTCAAACAATGGCTCTTTAAGAATCAGCGTGACGAAACGGATAGTTGGGAGCATACACGACGCGGAACGCCGTGCACACTCCCATACCTACTCATCCCACGGAAAATCTTGGAGAACCAAAAAAACAGGGCGACATTTTGTGTCGCCCTATCCATTTTACTGCAAACCGGAGTGTCTCAGTGTCGGGTGATGTGCCTTCCCTGTGCCTTATTTGATATTGACCGAATAGGCGCCCAGATCACGCGTAAAAGGCGTCGTACCGGCCACAACCAACACGGCCTCGTTGTAGTCGCCGCCCAGGTTGATGCTCACGTCCGCTGTCTCGTCAGGGTTGACCGGTACCGTTTGCACCGTGGTCTTGTTTCCCTTCAAAATGAGCGCCAGGCGGAAGGTCTCCGGCAAAGCGTTCTGGACGCGCACGAAACCTTTCCCGCTCCAGCCGCCATCGTCGGACTCGAAATCGGTGCTGTAATTGATTTCAGGGATGGAAATATCGTCCACCAGGAAGCCTTCGCCGTTGACGGCGGCATCGGTCACGTACTCGAAGCGAATCTGGACTTTCTTCCCCGCGAATTGGGAAAGGTCGACCTTTTCGTTAATCCAGCCGTTGCTGGTGGCGTTGTATCCCCAGCCGTAGGAATTGCCCGATGGGTTGGTATCGGTGCCGGAAGGCGTCTTGAGGATTTGCCAGATCTTGCCATCTGTGGAGGCTTCCAGGAAGACGTAATCGTAATTTTTTTCGACATCGTACCAGGTCCAATAGTTTAACGTTAACGGGCCGGAGACGTTACTGAAATCGAATGCGCGCGTCATGGTCATATCCGACTGGTCACCTTTGTTCGACCAGAACATATACTTGCCAGAGTGGGCCTCCACCGGAATCAGTTTGGCTTGCGTTGCGCCCTCGAAGTGCAGTGTGTACTGGCCGGTGCAGTTGATGCCAATGTAGTCCACGCCGTATTGGTGGACGGTGCGCCCCGTCAGGTCGGTGGGACAGGTGGAAATGGTCTCTGTCTCAGAGGCTTTGGGCGCGTTCTTATAATTGTGGTAAGTGTAGCGCCCGTCGCCAACCGAACCGTCGAGCAGGTAATTGGTTACAGCCCAGTCCATGAAAAAGTCGTTGGCGGTAATTTGATGACCCGTAAGCGGATCGACGATTTTCAACTGTTTGAGCACATCATCCACACTTTCCATGCCATTCTGCTGATCGTGGACGAGCGCTTGAGTGGCCTTGGGACCAAAGCGGTCGAGGAAATAGGTCATGAAGAGGAAACTGGCCCCATAATGCGGACTATTGGTGCCGGGGTCGCTGTTCCAGTCGGTCAGTTGCATGTCGGTGTTCGCTATGTAGGAATAATCCATACCGCCGACGTTGTAGCCGTTCAGGAAGACGGCCAGTTCCGAGAAACCTTCATTGACCCAAGTGGTCTCGTTACGGTCCTGGTACCAGTGGATCATGTGCTGAAATTCGTGGGCCAGCACACCGTAGGTATATTGATCGGTCAGGGAAGAATTGTCGGCGTTGAAGACGAACATCTCGTGGGCGTTGGAATACGGGTGGGCCGCCGGTGGGTATTCGTCCGGCGAGGAGAAGTAGCCGGCCACCGAGAGACCCAGTCCGCGCGCGTATAAAATATAGATGTGCGGATCGTTATCTACGCCGGGCGTCCATTCGCTGCCAAAGAACGAACGGTCGGTGGGATAAATCTTGGTCTCGAAGGTGTCGACCAGTTTCTTCATATCGTCCTGGTTCACTTTCACGCCGTCCTGCACCCAAAAGTAGGCGTGGTCTGTCATGTAGAGCATGGTGGCGCTGACTTGAAAGTTCGCGTCGGTATCGGTGTTGGTGACCCAGAACTGCGATTTGTCACCCACTTTGTAGGGGCCGCTGGGCAACGTTTGGGGAATATCGCATTTGCCTTCCAAACGGCAGGCCAGGTCGCGTAGATCAGCCACAGGCACCTCATTGCTTTGTAACGTCTGGAGCGTCTCGGAGGAAACCTGTCCTACGGGCACCCGCGTAATCTGTACCGGTGTAGGAGTGGCGTTATTAAAGGTAAAATCAAAAGGCGTCATGATGGGCTCAGGCCCGTTCTGGCTGACAGTTTTGTAGTAGTAATATCCGCCCAACACGGTAAGCACCAGGCAACAGCAGCACAAGGCAATCACAATGAGCAAGATGATGCCGGCAGGTGATGAAAAGAAGCTTTTCTTATCGTTTTCCATGGTTTTCCTCATCGGTTTCGTATCGTTTCAACAAATTAGGAGAGAATTGCGAGGTTCCCCAGTTCATTGAGGTGATACTCGATTTCGAATACAAACACTCGTATTCAGGACAAAAGGGAGCGTTTTTTTAATCACAATAAACCCAGAGAGCCAGATTCTACCCCGAAAAACATTTCACAGGTCCGATTGTTTCCAATATCAACGCGTAAAGTAGACATGAAAGGCCATATAGAGCCTGCCCGCACTTCCATAAATCCGTTTTATCTTGCTCATCCCAAGAGAGCCACGAAAAGGAATCAGAAGCAGCGCAAACTTTGTGGTAAAAACTAACATCGACTCCTGGAATCTTTGGTGCATGTCATGCCTCTGCAAGTTCATCCTTATTCCCTGGTGCTAACGGTTGCAGCGATCATTGCGGCGACGGATGCAGTCGTCGCCTGGCATCGTCGTTCGGCGCCGGGGGCAATTCCACTGGCAATTTTGAACGCCGGTGCTGCTGTGTGGGCCGGAACGTATGCGGTGATGTGGGCTTCCACCACCCTGCCGGCGGAAGTTTTCTGGCTGAACATGACTTACTTTGGAGTCGTCGTCATCCCGACCAGTTACCTGGCTTTCGTCTTGCAGTTTAGCGGTCAGGGGGCCTGGTTGACGCGTCGTCGGCTGGCGTTGTTATGTATCGAGCCTGTCTTCATTTTCACGGCAGTCTGGACCAATCCTTACCACCATCTCTACCATACGCTCTTCGAACTCGCCCATGACGGCCCACTGGTCTATTTGCATTGGGAACGTGGCCCATTCTTCTGGGCCAATGTTGTTTACTCTTACCCGTTGTTGTTGATCACTTTCGTGATCCTGATCCGCACCTTTCGGCATGCCAGTGGCCCCTACCGCGCGCAGACCGGGATTATTTTGATTGCTTCGTTCATCCCCTGGGCGGCCAACATCTACACGGAAAGCGGACTCAGCCACTTTCACGACCTCGACCTGACCCCGGTAGCCTTCTCTGCGATGGGCGTGGTCATCGCCTTTGCCATGTTCCGCTATCGCCTGTTCGACCTGGTTCCCATCGCCCGCAGCCTGCTGATCGAGAAGATGAGCGATGGTGTGGTGGTCTTGGATGTCCAGGCGCGCGTGGTGGACATGAACATCGCTGCTCGCACGTTGACCAATTTCAAGGGGTCTTTTGTCGGCAAATACGGACGCGACATCTTCGCCGCCTGGCCGGACATTGTAGCGATGTATCGTAACGTGCAAAACACCCGTACCGAGGTCAAACTCAATGAGCAACCCGAGCGCTATTTCGAACTCCAAATCAACCCTCTCTACGACGAGAAAGAACGCTTCGTTGGACGGTTGATCGTTTTGCGGGACATCAGCGAGCGTAAACGGGCCGAGGTCGCCCGTCGAAACGCGGAGGAGTCCTATCGGGCGCTGTTCGACCACGCACAAGACGCGATCTTCGTGGAGGACGACCGCCAGAAAATCGTGGACGCCAATCCGGCTGCCTCCCGCCTGGTGGGATATTCACGCCGGGAACTCTTACACATGGACTCCCAAAACCTGCAATCGCCGGAAGACCTGAAAAACGGTATGCTTGTCCAGCCGCGTTTCGAAGCCCGCCTTATCCATCGCAACGGCAACAAGATTCCGGTGGAAGTGACCCAGGCACCGTTCAAACAAGGCAACCAGCGCCTGTACATCGAAATCGTACGCGATATGAGCGAGCGCAAACAGGCCGAGCAGGAACTACAGCATGCTCACGAAGACCTGCAAAAACAATATGCCGAAATTCAGAAGTTGGAGGCCAAATTACGCGAGCAGGCCATCCGTGATCCATTGACGGGCCTGTACAACCGGCGCTATATCCAGGAAGCACTGCGAGACGAACTGACCAAAGCCGAACAAGGAACCTATCCGTTGAGCGTCTTGCTGCTCGACCTCGACCATTTCAAAGCGATCAACGACACCTTCGGCCACGAGGCTGGCGATTTGATCCTGAAGGCCTTGGCCCGGCACCTGACGGCAAACACGCGCAAAAATGACATCGTATGTCGCTACGGCGGGGAGGAATTCGTCGTTGTCATGCCGGCCATTTCGTTGGAAAAGGCGCACCAACGCGCCGAAAACTGGCTCGCCTCCTTCCAGCAAATGCGCGTGCAATACAAAGACAGATTGCTATCGTGTACGTTCTCGGCAGGTGTGGCCGGTTTTCCCGAAATTGGTCGGACGATCAAGCGCCTGTTCGACGCAGCCGACCGCGCCATGTACGCCGCCAAACAGAGCGGTCGCAACCAGGTAGTTGTGTTCAGTATCGACAAGCTGGCTTGAAAATGCCTGCGGCACAGTGTGCCGGCCTCAAATTTGGCGGCAATGGGTTTGCCAGTAACGTTCGAAGAGCAGAATCCGCCGTCGGATGTAGAAAACGTCGGGGTCGGAGGCCGGACGCTGTTGCTTGATCAGGTGCACAGCCATGCCGGGCGTGTATCCCTGCGCAATCAAAATAGCCGCTCCCATCGCCACGCTGCGATGCCGGCCTCGCGCGCAATGCGCATACACCTTTCCGCCGCTGCCGATGATCCGCAATGCGGCCTGCACGCCGCGCGCCAGCTTCACCATCGGGATGGGCAGCAGCGGATTGTCGAAGGTACGTAGCCACAGGTACTCCAAGGGCGGGTTGCTGGGGTTTGGGCGCACACGGTGGCCCAAACGCATATTGATAATCAGTTGAATCCCCAGGCGGCGCAAACGTTCGTAATCATCCAGGGTTGGGGTTGTCCCGATGAAAAGGGCGTCGTTGATTTGCGAAAAATCCATGCGCCAATCTTATCATGAGCGCAGAGGCTTCCAAGCATAAGAAAGCCTGCCAAACTGACTCTTCGGCACCGGCAACACAATGTTCTCGGCTATAATTCGTGGCAAGAAATTTAGGTTCCTCGGAATTTCGTGTGGCAGCGGGGGCAGGCTGCCCGCAAAATTGGTCTCATTGTTCTGATTCCCAGGGAGCCAAATTTTATGGAGGACTGCCATGTCAATTGATGACGCGATCAAAAACATGCAATCCAAAATCAGCGGAGTCTGTTCGGACGCGCAAATGAAAGTAGTCAAGATGTCTGATGAGGAAGCGCGTATCAGCGTGTTGGCGCCCGCCGCCGACATCCAAGCCATCAAAGACGCCACCTTTCAGCCTGCATTGGACCTCCTGACCAACGACGGCCTCGACATTCAAGTGCAGGTCTACGACCAAGATGCGCCCCCACTGACAGCCTGATTTTTCGCGGGAGCAGGTTCAGGGCCTTCGCTTTCCTGTCGACTACGGTCGAAACTGGACTTCCAAACAAGAAAGCGCGGTTTGTGACCGTGGGCAATCTATGTTAAAATTCTGCCTATGACAGACTCATACCAAGGTGTTCTCCAACGTTACGGGCGCCTGCTCGACTTACCCAAGCACACACGCCCCGTCAGCTTGCTCGAAGGCGATACCCCTCTGATCCCCGCCCGGGCCTTGTCCCGCCAACTGGGCGACGACTTCGAGCTTTTCGTCAAATTCGAGGGGCTCAACCCGACAGGCTCCTTCAAGGACCGCGGCATGACCGCCGCCGTCAGCGAAGCGCTCGGACGCGGCGTAAAGACCGTCATCTGCGCCTCCACGGGGAATACGGCCGCCTCGGCCGCCGCCTACGCCGCGCGCGCCGGGCTGAAGTCCATCGTGCTCATCCCGCAGGGCAAAGTCGCCGCCGGGAAACTGGCCGGCGCCATCGCCTACGGCGCGCAGGTCATCCAGATCGACGGCTCCTTCGACGATGCCCTGACCCTGGTGGTGCAAATCTCGGACAAACACCCCATTTGCCTGGTCAACTCCATCAACCCGTACCGCATCGAGGGGCAGAAGTCCGGCGCCTTCGAGATTTGCGACACGCTGGGTTCCGCTCCCGACTGGTTGTGCCTGCCAGTCGGCAACGCTGGAAATATCACCGCCTATTGGGCCGGTTTCAAGCAATACAACGAACTGAAGCAAAGCGGACTGCCGCAAATCCTGGGCGTCCAGGCGCAGGGTGCCGCGCCGCTGGTGCTGGGGCACCCTGTCGAGCACCCGGAAACCGTCGCCACCGCCATCCGCATTGGCAAACCGGCGCGCGGCGAACAGGCCCTACAGGCAGCCGAGGAGTCCGGGGGGCGCATCCTTGCCGCCAGCGACGAACAGATTTTGAGTATGCAGCAGTCGCTCGCCAGGGACGAAGGCATCTGGGTAGAACCGGCCTCCGCAGCCGGGTTGGCCGGTCTGGCGCTCGAAATCGCTGCCGGGCGCTTCGACGCTCACGGCAAACGTATCGTCGCCATTTGCACCGGGCACGGACTGAAAGACCCCGACATCGTCACCAAAGAGATGCAGAAGCCGCTGGTCGTGCCGCCGGACCTGTCCGCTCTCGAAGAAGCGATCATAGGGTAGTCCCATGACCGTCCGCCTGACCAAACCCCACGAAAATCCGCCCCTGAGAGCCGCCGACATGGATACCCGACCCACCCTCATCGCCATGGACATGGAGGGCGTCTTCACGCCCGAAATCTGGATCGCCGTCGCCGAAAAGACCGGCATCGAAAAACTGCGCCTGACCACCCGCGACATCCATGATTATGACCAGTTGATGCGTGGACGTCTGGCCTTGCTGCGTGAACACAAGCTGAAACTGCGCGACATCCAGGCCGTGATCGCCAGCCTCGACCCGCTGCCGGGCGCTGTCGAATTCACGGACTGGCTGCGTGAGCAGGCTCCGCTGATCATCCTGACCGACAGCTTCTACGAATTCGTCGCCCCGCTCAAGGAAAAACTGCACCACCCGACCATCTTCTGCAACAACCTGATCGTGGACGAAGACGACAATGTGGTAGATTACCGCCTGCGCCAGAAGGACGGCAAGAAACACGCCGCCATCGCCTTCAAGAGCCTGGGCTTCCGCGTGATCGCAGCCGGCGATTCTTACAACGATACCAATATGTTAAAAGAAGCCGATCACGGCATCCTGTTCCGGCCATCGGCCAACGTGGCGGCAGAATTCCCCCAGTTCCCAGCCGTGCGTGAATATGCCGAAATGCAGGCCAGGATTTGTGAGATCCTGCAAGCCTGATCGACAAAAAAACGGAGCCCGAACAGGCTCCGTTTTCGATTCAGTCCAGCACGAGTTGGTCACGACGGAAACGCGTCACGGCAACGGCGATCAGCACGGCGTCCACGACGAAGACCAACCCCAGCGCGCCAACACCGATTGCGACGAAATTGGCAGTTTCGAGAAAGTTCGACAGCCCATGTTTCCAGGCGCCGGGCAGCATGGGAATTAAAAGCAACGGCAGGAAGATGACCAGAAAGGCTGTTCCAACAGTCTGCTGCGCCTGACGCACGGTGGAGGCATTGAGCGAGACCAGCACACCGATACCGGCAGCCAGCGCCGCGACCAACAAACTGACGACCAACGCCGCAATGGCAATCAACGGCGGGTACAACAGCAGTTCGCCCCTGCCTACGGCAAGATTGACGGTGATCAGGCCCAGCAACATACCGGCCACGCTGGTGCCCCAACCGTACAGGATGGCCGAAGCCATTTTGCCCAGCAAAATCGACAAGTCCGGCAGGCGGCTGGCGAGCAAGGTCTCCAACGTGTGGCGCTCACGTTCCCCGGCGAACGAATCGGCGATGACGTTGTTGACCAGCATGAACGGCAGCCAGCCCCAATACGCCAGCCCGACGGGTGTGTTCACCCAATCACGGCCAATTTGCAGCGGCATCAAAATGCCAAACAGGATCAGAAAAATGCCCAGGCTGGTCAGTGTGCCGCGGCGCGTGCCGCGTTGCAGGAACAGTTCTCGTAGCTCCTTCCACATGACGGTCAGAATATCGGCAATCATTTTGCACCCCCATTCCCATCCTCGCTCACCAGTGTCAGGAACAGGTCTTCCAGATTGGCCTTGTCTTTGCGGACTTCCTCCACGTCGGCGCCGGCGATAACCAGCAGACGCACCAGCGGCGCGACTTCCACAGGACCGGTCAGGTCAATGGACAGAGTACCGTTCTGCATCCGCAGGTTGCGGACTTCAGGCCGCGCCTTCAACTGGTTCAATAATTCGGGCGTGAAACCGCGTCCGAGCACGTCCACACGCGAGCCACCGGCCTGCGCCCGCAGTTTCTCCAACGGGCCGACGGTCAGCAACCTGCCCTGGTGGATGACGCCCACTTGCTGGCAGAGTTTCTCCGCTTCGGCCAGGTTGTGCGTGGTCAGGAAAATGGTCACACCCTCGCGCTGAGCCAGCGACTCCAGATCTTCGCGCAAAGCCACAGCAGCCACCGGGTCGAGCCCGGCGGTGGGCTCGTCGAGGAAGATCAGCGTGGGGCGGTGAAAGATGGCGCGCGCAATCGCCAACTTTTGCTTCATGCCCCGGCTCCACTCGCGGACGATTTCCTTGCGGCGTTCATACAGGCCCATCTCGCCCAGCAATTCCTTGATGCGCGCCTTCCGGTCGCTGGCAGACATGCGCCAAACGCGGCCATAGAATTCCAGATTGTCTTCGGCGCTCAAGCGTTCGTACAGGCCGCTGTATTCCAGCAAAGCGCCGCAGCGTTCACGAATTTTCGCCGCATCGGTACGGGTATCGGCACCCAGCACCTCGGCCCTGCCCTCGTGCGGTTCGAGCAGGCCCAACAGCAGCCGAATGGTGGTCGTCTTTCCCGACCCGTTCGGCCCAAGGAAACCGAACACCGTCCCGGTGGGGACTTCCAGATCGAGGCGGTTGACCGCACGGACAGCGCCGAAGTCGCGGCTCAAGGTTTGGGTACGGATTGCAAATGCAGCCATTTATCAACTCCATGGGACAAAGCAAATTTACTTAAGCCCACTCCCCCAAGAATCAAAATTTCACGGGAACAATCGCCGCGCTTTGACCTCGGCGACGGCGTCGGGCCGGTACCGGTACAGGCGCGCGGGGCGGCCTTCCCCGGCGCGGCGATGTAACGTCTCTTCGATAATGCCGGCTTCCAGGATGCGACGCCGGAAATTACGTTTATCCAGTTTCTCGCCCAGGATAATTTCATAGGTATGCTGCAACTCACTCAGGGTGAATTCGTCGGGCAGGAGTTCAAACCCCACGGCGCTGTATTCCAACTTATAACGCAGCCGTCGCAAGGCATAGACGATGATCTCGCCGTGGTCGTGGGCCAGCACCGGCAAACGGTTCAGGCGATACCAGCGCAGCTTGCCATCCGGCGCGGCGTGATAAGCGTCCAGCGGGACAAGCGCAAAATAGACAATGCTGATGAGCCGTCCAACCGAGATACGCCCCGGGTCGCCGTACGTATAAAGTTGCTCCAGGTAGGCTTCCCGTCCCTTGAGCTGCCCGGAAAAAGCGCGCATGGCCGCATCCTCCAGCGACTCCTGTGGGCGCAATACCTCACCGGGCAATTCCCATCGATCATCATCTGTAGGCGCCAGCAAGACCTGCAAAGCGTCTTCGCACAAGCTGAAAATGACCACATGGACGTTCAAAAGGTAATCGTTCACGGCAAATTGATTATATACCCCTCACGGTCGTAGAACGCTTTTTATTGAACCGGAAAGCTCAATTTATGACTGCGACCGTAAAAACCGGCGTAAAAAAAGCGCAGTTCCTGCGCCTTTTCCCTGGCAAAATGTTCTTATAGCTGCTCGTAATGCTCCACCGGCACCACAAAGACCGTTGCACGAGGCCGATCATCCCTGGACGGCACCAGCGATTTGCGGATCAACTCAATGGCCGCATTCACCTTGCCATCGTCCACGCCCAGCAGCAGCGTCGTGTTGCCTTTGCGAAAGAAACCGCCTGTCGAGGCCACACGCGTCATGCGGAAGTTGGTCGTCGTCAAGGCCTGGGCCACCGGTTCGATGTCATCATCGCTCAAAATAGTAATGATCATCTTCATGACTAGAACTCCTCAAAACGCTCCACCGGCAGGGTAAAAATCGTCGCACCCCCGACCGTGACCGGAACCGGGGTCGGCATTGGCAGCGGAGAGCCTTCCAGGGGGATGGCAAGGTATTCCACGCGCTGGCGGCAGGATTCTTTCAAGGCTTGCAGCACGCGTTCCTCCTGCCCGGCAGGCAGACCGATGAGCAGCGTAGCGTTATGACGGCCCAGGAATCCGCCCGTGCTGGCGAAATGGACGACAGGCACGGGCAGCGCTTCGAGCGCTTCGACCACCCCGTCCAAGTCCTGCTCCTGCACCACCGCTGTCATCAAAGCTTGAATCGTCGTCTTTTCTGGCATAGGCGTCCTCCTTATTCACAGGATAAGATCGCATCGGTCGGATCGTCTAAAGTTGCTACCTGTCCATTGGGAAAGATGATTTCGGTCTGACTGGTCTGACGTGTAACGGTCAGGCCTCTATATTTTACCGTAACCGGCCACGGAAATGGATTCTCTCCCCGCAAGCGCACACGCGTGGGCGAAAGAATTTCCACACCCAGGGTTTGTAAGAACAGTCCCACCGGGGCCAGGCCGTTGAGGGCGTTTTGTTCGCCCAAGCCGGCGCCTGTCTCGGCATGATACGCGTGATAGAAAGCATGCGAGCGCTTCAGATTCTGGATGACCGCCGACATGATGTGCGCCGTCAAACGGGCCGCTTCACGCCGGTAGCCGTACGCCAGCAACCCCTCGCCGATGAGTTGGTTCCAGGGCAGGTGCACGCTCATACAAATGGCGTCCGCCTCCGAAACGGGCGTGTGCGGCAAGGCTGGGATTCCAAAGGGATGGTCGAACTCAGCCGCATCCATCACAGTGCGGTAGACCAATGCCTGCGCCTCATGCGCCGAGGGAACCCCGGCCCACAGCGGCAGCAATAACGTGTGATCGAGCATAGTCAGGTCAACGGTTTGGATGATAATGCGATCCCGGCTGCTCAACCCCTCGAAGGTAAAATCGCCCACCTCGGTGTAGACGCGGCGCGTTGTAGCCACGCCGCCGCTGGCGCTGAAGGTGAAGTCCTGGCGGTCGAGGCGCTCCGACTGTTTCTTGCCGTTCAGCGCTCCGGCAATCGTCACATGCGGGCGTTTGAGTGCTTCTCCCTGGCCGTGGATTCGAATCAGCAGGCGCACGGGTTGTTTGAAGGTCTTTTGCAGGGAAATCTCCGGGGCGGCCCGCCGTTTGCTGACGAGCTTGGCACTCAGGGTCAGGTGGGTATCGCGGTCGGCGTAATGATAAAAGGCCCCGTCGTCGTCCCAGCAGGATTCGATGCCCTGGCGCAGCACCTCGGCCTGTTTCTTGAGCAGCGGCAGGTCAGACACGCGACCGATCAGTTCTGCCATTCGCACCAGGCAATGAGCCTCCCGGTAGAGGGCCGCCGCCAGCGCCGGGCTCTGCACGCTGGCAATGTTGACGCCCTGGGCCCATTCGTGCCAGCCGTCGAAAAGCGGATTATCCTCGAAGCCGGTCTGCAAGCTGTGTTGCCATTCTGGCAGGCCGTTGCGATCGTGGTCCCGCGCAGGCGAGAACCAGCTCCAGAAAAAGGAATGCAGCGACGGGTAGACTTGCGCGAGGAAGCCCGTCCCCAGGCCGTTTTCGTACAACTGCCAGGCCAGGCTCGACAGGTACGGCGAGGCCAGGAAGCGCCCGCGTTGCCCGGCCAGGCCGGGACGACAGTCGATGAAGCCGTCGTTCTCCTGCACGGCGAGATAATTTTCCAACAGGCCCTGAGTCAGTTTTGCCGCGCCGGAAAGGATGCTGCTCAGGTAATAAGTTTCGAGCACGGGCTGCCCGTTCCAGAAATGCTGGTAATCGGTGCCATCCCCAAGCTGAGAGTAGCCCTGGTCGGGCTTGCGCGAGAGTACGAACGAGGGGTTCGGCAGGTGCTCGGAGGAGGCGCTCAGGAGCGAAAAAGCGGCTTTTTGGCTGAAAGCCAGGGCAGCGTCCCAATCGGAATCGCTGGTGTGGATTTCGATGCTCTGGCTGGCGTTCAGCAACTCGATGTTGGCTTTCTCCGCATCGAACGGACGGGCCGCCAGGCGGCGCGCCGTGTCGAACGACTCCTGCACATCTTTGAGGCTGGCCAATGCCCAGTTGAACTGGCGTCTGCCGCCGGGGGCCAGGTCTACCATCAGCGACAGCGACGCGTAGGGGCCGGGCCCGGCGACAGGGCCGCCAGTCATGAAAAGCACGGGAAACATATCTTCCACCTGGCCTTCGAGCACCGTCACCGACTGGCGCTGTGAGACCGTCATGGGTTGGCCGTTCAACGGGACGAGTTGCCCAATCCATTCCAGCCGCAGGGGATGCGGGACGACGGCGTGATTGGCAATGGTCAGGCGCCCGGCCACGACCTGTGAAAGGGGCGCCCAATATTCGGCAGTCACGTCCACGCCGGCAATCGGGGAGAAAGTGACTTCCAGAAAATTAGGATAGAAGCGACGCAAGCGAGGGGCCGACGTAAAAGCGTCGGGGTCGCTAAGCACCTTTCCATTTTCGGTAAAACGGGGGAAGAGTCGCATCAGGCGCGCGCGCAAACCGTAGGTGGTGCGTAAGCCGATGGCGCCCGGATCGCCACCACGCAAATCCAATTCCCAGATGTGGTCGTTGGCATAATCCGGGGTGCACAGCCGCGCGTCGGCGGCCATCGTCAATTGGAGCGGATCATCAGGACCGAGATTCCATTCTCGCATATTGCACCAATTGTAAGGGTTGTTCCCGTACAGGTCAAAGGATTGGCGGGATTGCGCTCTTGACTTTACCCTTATTCCATGCCAGACTGTGTACATCGCGCATCCAAGGAGGTCTTTACCGATATGAAACTCCAGTTTAGAGACGTTTCCGTCTCACGTGCGAACCACAAAGGCGAGATGGAATCCTGCCTGGCGCTGCCGGAAGGGACAGGACCTTTCCCAGGCTTGGTGGTCATCCACGAAATCTTCGGCCTGAACGATAACATTCGCGAGATCACTCAACGCTTTGCAGCGGAAGGTTATGCTGCGCTGGGCGTGGACCTGTTCTCCAACCGCAACCGGACGCTGTGCATGCTGCAAATTTTTTCCGGTCTCCTGCTGCGCCCGTTGAACAACGCCATGCTGGCCGATCTGCAATCGAGCCTGGCTTTTCTGGGAGAGCAGCCGGGTGTGGACCCGAAGCGCCTCGGCGCAGTAGGATTCTGCATGGGCGGCAGTTACGCCCTGCAACTGGCCGTGACCGAAAAGGAGTTGAAGGCGGCTTCGGTCTTCTACGGGATGAACCCCCGGCCGCTGGACGCCGTGGCGCAGTCCTGCCCGCTGGTGGGCAGCTATCCGGGCCAGGATTTCACGGCCTCCGCCGCGCGCGAGCTGGAGGCGGCGTTGGCGCGCTACGAAGTGCCGCACGACATCAAAATCTACGCGGATGCGCACCACTCTTTTTTCAACGACACGCGGCCCGCCTTTGCGCCCGAAGCCGCCCAGGACGCCTGGGAGCGCATGCTGACTTTCTTCGACGAGCACCTGAAGGCTGGCAACTGAAGCTGGTTTTAGCCAGCGAAAAACACCATCAGCACGTATTCTCCGTCATAGACGGGACAAAGCTTGCGGGGTGACTAAATTCCATATCAGAGTGCCCGCCAGGATGACTTACCCGATTCCGTATCATAATAATGTGGAACGTCCTCGCCTGTTTTTCCGTAGATGATACGTAGCACAATTGAATGCAAGCAGACAGCAACAGCCATCTTGCCCTTCGGAACCACAAGGTCATACTTTAAGAGAGAAAAATGTCATTTGCTCCCCTGATCGAAACCCAGAATTTGCTCAAACGCTATGGCGATAAAACTGCCGTGGACAATATCAGCTTCGACGTGCGCGGCGGTGAAGTCTTCGGATTCCTGGGCCCAAACGGCGCAGGCAAGACGACCACCATCAAGATGATCGTCGGTCTGCTGCAACCCACCAGCGGCACCGTCAAAGTGGCGGGGTACGACGTGCGCAGCGAACCGTTACGGGCCAAGGCCGCCTGCGGCTACGTGCCCGATACGCCCAATCTGTACCCCAAGCTCTCCGGGCGGGAACTGCTGCGCTTCGTGGGCGACCTGTACGAGCTGAAGCGCGACAAGCTCGATGAGCGCATCGAAGAACTGCTCAAGTTGTTCGACCTGAGCGAAGCCGAAGACGACACCATCGACGGTTACAGCCACGGGATGCAGCAGAAGACCGCGCTGGCGGCGGCTTTGATCCACGATCCCAAAGTGCTGGTGCTCGACGAGCCAACCGTCGGCCTGGACCCGAAGTCGGCGCGCCTGATCAAAGACATCCTGCGTCAGTTGGCTGATCGCGGCGCGGCGGTCTTCCTGTCCACGCACATTCTGGAGATTGCCGAGCGCATGTGCGACCGCATTGGCATCATCAACAAGGGCAATCTGATCGCGGTGGGCAGCATGGACGAGTTGCGCGCCATGGGCAAGGGCGAACGCAGCCTGGAAGACATTTTCCTGAGCCTGACGGGCGGCGCCGAAGACGCCGAAATTGCGGCGGTGCTGCGATGAATCTGGCCCTGGAAGCCCGTCCAGCCGGATCGCAGCGCGACTTCCCGTTGTGGCATTACGTCTTGAAGTTATTGCGCCTGCGCATCCTGTTGACTTACAACAGCTTTCGCCGGGCCCGCCTGCGGCGCAAGATCGGCCTGATCATCGTCACCATCCTCGTCCTGGGCTTCGCGGTCTTCGTCTTCGTGATGAGTTGGCTGCTGCTGGGATTCCTGCGTTCGCCGGAACTGTCCCGTTTCATGGCCTCCGAGAGCGTGATGGGAGTCTCCGCCTTTCTGGAAGGTGTGCCCGTTCTGATCTTGGGTGGGGCTTTCATTGGCATCCTGCTGACCAGTTTCGGCATGCTGCTCCAGGCGCTCTACCTGGCCGGCGATATGGATTTTCTATTGAGTGCGCCGTTGCCGATTCGGGCCGTGTTCGTCACCAAAATGTTGCAGGCCATCCTGCCGAACTTCGGCTTGATTGCCTTATTTGCCCTGCCCGTGCTGATCGGAATGGGCGTGGCCGAAGGATACAACCTGCTGTACTATCCACTGGTGGTGATCGTGCTGGCGATGCTGGCCCTCTCTGCCGCAGGACTATCGAGCCTGCTGGTCATGGGCGTGGTGCGTATCTTCCCGGCCCGGCGCGTGGCAGAAGTGCTGGGTTTCATCGGCGCAACTGTTTCCATCCTGTGTTCGCAGACTGGCAACCTGATGAGTTCGACGGACCTCGGCCAGAATCAGTTCACAAATGGACAGGTACCGCTGACCTGGATGGCGCGTTTCAACAGTCCCTGGTCGCCGCTGGCCTGGGCCGGACGCGGGCTGGTCGACCTCGGACAAGGTCACTGGTTCACCGCGCTGCTCTTCCTGACCCTGACGTTGGGCCTGACAGGTGGACTCTTCGCAATTTCCCTGCGCACAGCCGAGCAGTTATATTACAGCGGCTGGGCCAGTATGCAGATCAGCACGCGCAAGAAGAAAAGCACACGCGTTGTGCCGGCTGCACCCCCCCGGCATTCCCCGTCCAGGCCCTGGGTCGAGCAGTTGTTCCCGTCTGCGGTGCGCGCCGTCCTGGTAAAAGACTTTCTGGTGCTGCGACGCGATCTGCGCAATATGTCTCAGGTGGTCACGCCAATCATTTTTGGCGTGGTTTACGCCGTCATGTTGACACACACGGGGAACGATCCATCAGCAGGCGCAAGCGACGCGCCGACCTGGCTCCAGGAAGGGCTCAAAAACTTACAAATCTACGGCAACGTTGCCATCTCGCTGTTCGTTAGTTGGTCCCTGCTTTCCCGCTTGGCGCTGATGGGCTTTTCACAAGAAGGCAAAAACTACTGGCTGTTGAAGAGCGCGCCGCTCAAAGCAGGTGAGTTGGTAACGGCCAAATTCCTGGTAGCCTATCTGCCCTCGTTGGCTCTGGGCTGGCTCTTCATGTTCATCATTTCCCTACTAGAACAGATTTCAGCATCCGTATTGATCTTTGGACTGGGCGTAGTCGGCCTGTCAATCGCCGGGGCAGCCGGTATCAACCTGACATTTGGTATCGCCGGCGCCAATCTGGAGTGGGAAGACCCACGCCGAATGAACGCCGGTTGGCGAGGTTGCCTGAGCATGGTCGCCAGTTTGGCTTACATGCTGTTCGCGTTAGGGCTGTTCTTCGGCCCGCCGCTGATCCTTTCGGGATTGGGCATCCCGTTGTGGATTGGGCAGGTTATCGGGTTGACGCTGGGAGGCCTCCTCAGCCTGGTTTGCGCCGTCCTGCCGCCGCGCTGGGCGCTCGGACGGGTAGCCGCCATCGGCGAAGCCTGAAGCATGGCA
This sequence comes from Anaerolineales bacterium, assembly GCA_046704785.1. Classification (GTDB taxonomy): domain Bacteria; phylum Chloroflexota; class Anaerolineae; order Anaerolineales; family Villigracilaceae; genus JBJKRF01. Next base: position 21,179 of record JBJKRF010000148.1, read on the forward strand.
GGCATCAGGCCTCCCAGAAAGAGAAAGCAAAATCCCCAGAAACCCGGGGATTTTTATTTTATCCGATAGCCCTTCCGTCAATGGCTGCGCAAAAATTCACGGATGGAGATGGCCGCTGCCGCGCCCTCGCCGACCGCCGCTGCCACCTGCTTGGTGCTGCCATGCCGGGCGTCACCGGCGGCGAACACCCCTGCAACGCTGGTCTCGAATGACAGGGGCGTACGCCCCGCTTCTACGGCATGTTCCAGGTCGTGTCCTGTCAAGAGGAAGCCATATTTGTCGGTGACGAGGTAATCCCGGACGAACTCTGTGTTGGGCTTCTGGCCGATAAAGACGAAAGTCGCTGCCGGGTGCAGTTCTCCCGATTCGCCACTCGACTGGTCGTGGTAGCGGATGGTTTTCATCTTGGCGTCCTGGCCTTCGAAGGCATCCACCACCGTATTGTATTTGACTTCCACGCGCGAGTCGGGCGCAGTGAGCTTGTCGATGGCGATCTGGCTGGCGGTCAGTTTATCGCCGCGCACCAGCAGAGTCACTTTGTCGGCGAAGGTCGTCAGGTGCAGGCCCTCCTCCACGGCGGAGTTCCCGCCGCCGACCACGGCGATCTCCGGCGCGCCCTTGTAGAAGGGACCGTCGCAGGTGGCGCAAAAATGGATGCCCGCGCCGATGTAATCGTCCTCGCCGGGCACGTCCAGCCGCCGGTACGACGCGCCGCTGGCGATCAACACCGCGCGAGCGTGGGAATGCCGGCCATCGGCGGTATAAACTTCCTGATAGCCGTTCTCGTTCGCCAGGCGGACTACGTCTTGCGCCTGCAGGATTTCCACGCCGAAGCGCCGGGCCTGCTGCGTGACACGGTCGGCAAATTCCTGCCCGCTGATGCCCTCCGGAAAGCCGGGAAAATTATCCAGGCCGACGGTGATTCCCGCCTGGCCGCCCAGCCCGGAGCGTTCGACCAACAGCGTGTCGGCGCCCTCGCGCGCAGCATAAATGGCAGCGGTGAGTCCGCTCGGTCCGCCGCCGACGATGATCAGATCGTAATAGGTCTTGCTGGCTTCGGTCTTGAGTCCCAGTTTGCGAGCGAGTTCCGCATTCGAGGGTTCTACCAGGAAAGACCCATCTTCGAAGACGATAGTCGGGATGATGCGTTTGCCGTTGTTCTTTTGCAGCACAAAGGCTTCGCCGTCCTTATCCTGCTCGATATCCACCCAGTTAAACGGGACAAAATTCTCGCCCAGGAACTTCTTCGAGCGGCGGCAATCCGGGCACCAGTACGCGCCGTAGACGGTAATCTTCGCTTCTGACATCATGATTCTCCAAATCTTACACTTTGCTGCGCTTCTCGCCTTGCTGCTGGATGAGTTTAGCCACCAGCCCGGTCCAACCCGTCTGGTGGCTGGCACCCAATCCGGCGCCGTTATCGCCGTGGAAATATTCGTGGAAAGGAATATAGTCGCGCCAATCCGGGTCGGACTGGAAGGTCTCGTTGCCGCCAAAGACGGCGCGACGTCCCTGCTCGTCGCGCAGGAACAGGCGGATCAGGCGCCGTGACAATTCGTCGGCAGCCTCGTCCAGGCTGACGGTCTGCCATGAGCCGCTGGGACATTCGATCTTGAAATCGGGGCTGTAATAGTGGTGGAACTGTTGCAGGGCCTCCACTATCAGGTAATTCATCGGCATCCAGACCGGCCCGCGCCAGTTGGAATTGCCGCCGAACAGGTTGCTGTCAGATTCGGCGGGGCAGTAATGCACCTCGTGGCGCATGTCATCGAATTCGAGAATATATGGATTCTGGGCGTGGTAGCGTGAGAGCGCGCGCACGCCGTAGGGTGAGAAGAACTCGTCCTCGTCGAACATGCGATGCAGCACACGTTTCATACGGTGCCCGCGCAAAATAGCCAGCAAACGACGTTCGCCCATGCCCGGTTCGTGCCAACGCGAGACCAGGCCGGAAAGCTCCAGGCGGTGGCCGAGGAACCACTCCAGGCGTCGCTTGAAATCGGGCAGTTTCTCCAATATATCGGGCTCGATGGTGGTCACGGCAAAGAGCGGGATCAGTCCCACCATCGAATGGATTTTGATCGGCATACTGTGTCCTGGCCCCAGGTGCAGCACGTCGTAAAAGAACCCGTCCTCCTCGTCCCACAGGGAAATCCCCTCACCGGCAATGTTGTTCATCGCGCCGGCAATGTACAGGAAATGCTCGAAGAATTTGACGGCGATGTCCTCGTAGACGGGGTCTTGCGTAGCCAGTTCCAGGGCCATGGTCAGCATATTCAGGCAGAACATGCCCATCCAGCTCGTGCCGTCGCTTTGCTCCAGGTGACCGCCCTCCGGCGCGGGAGCGCTGCGGTCGAATACGCCGATGTTGTCCAAGCCCAGGAAGCCGCCCTCGAAGATATTGTTGCCTTCCGAGTCTTTGCGGTTGACCCACCAGGTGAAGTTCAGGAGCAGCTTGTGGAACATACGCTCCAAAAAATCGTGGTCGTTCGCGCCGTGCTGTTTCTGGTCGATCTTATACACGCGCCAGGCCGCCCAGGCCAGCACCGGCGGGTTGACATCGCTGAAGTTCCATTCGTAGGCGGGCACCTGTCCGTTGGGATGCTGGTACCATTCGCGCCCCAACAACAGCAGTTGACTCTTGGCGAAATCCGTATCCACGAGCGCCAACGGCAAACACTGGAAGGCCAAATCCCAGGCGGCGAACCAGGGGTATTCCCACTTATCGGGCATGGAGATGATGTCGGCGGCGTTCAGGTGGCCCCAGCCATGATTGCGCCCCGCTTTGCGTTCGGGTGGCGGCGTGGGTTGCGATGGGTCGCCGCGCAGCCAGTGTTCGACGTTGTAATGATAGAACTGCTTGGAGCACAGCAAGCCGGCAAAGGCCTGGCGCTGGATGCGCCGCTCGTCGTCGCTGAGGGCCTTGGGCTGCAGGTCGGCGTAGAAGGCGTCGGCCTCGTCCAGGCGCTGCCGGAAATCGGCGTCGAAGGAGGCGAACGGCTGCGCCGGCAGGGCGGACTCTTGCGTCTCGACTTTGACCAACCGCAAGCGCAGGCTGGCGGACTCCCCGGCAGCCAGATTCCATTTAACCAGGGCTGCCGCCTTCGTACCGACGCACGCCGGGTTGACGGCTTCGCTGCGCCCGTCCACCACGAAGGCGTGGAACGCGTCCTTGACGTAGGGCGTCGGGTTGGGCCCGCCGAACAAGCGCGCCACGTTGGTCTCGTTCTCGGTAAACAACAGAGTTTCTGCCTGCTCACAGGCCAACAGAAAACGCCCCAGAGTGGCGTGATCCGCCTGGAGCCACTTCGGGCCGCTGGCAGGGTCGGGAGTCACATCCTGCAAGGCGGGACGCGCAATCGGGTCGTGCTCCCAGCCCCAACGCCAGGTGTTGCGAAACCACAGCGTGGGCAGGAGTTGCAGCGTGGCGGGATCGGGCCCGCGGTTGACCGCGGTGATGCGGATCAGGATGTCGTCGGGCGCGGCCTTGGCATACTCGATGAAAACGTCGAAGTAGCGCTTCTCGTCGAAGACGCCAGTGTCGAAAAGTTCGTATTCGGGGTCGCTGCGACCGCGCTTGCGGTTGGTCTCGATCAGGTCTTCGTAGGGGAAGGCACGCTGCGGATATTTGTAGAGCATTTTCATGTAGGAGTGCGTGGGCGTGGAGTCGAGGTAGAAATAATATTCCTTGACATCTTCGCCGTGATTGCCTTCCGGGTTCGACAGCCCAAAGAGGCGCTCTTTCAGGATGGGATCCTGGCCGTTCCACAGAGCCAGCGCGAAGCATAAGTTCTGGGTCTGGTCGCACAAGCCGCCCAGCCCGTCCTCGTTCCAACGGTAGACGTGCGAGCGGGCCTGATCATGGGAGAAATAGGTCCAGGCGTCGCCGCCCGGGCTGTAATCCTCGCGGACGGTGCCCCAGGCACGTTCGGCCAGGTACGGTCCCCAGCGCTTCCAGTTGGCGCCATCGGTGTGCAGGCGTTTCGACTCGACGTTGTCTTTCATGGGCAGGGCCTCGCTTTGGCGGAATTTGAGAATCGGGGCAGTCTGGCAAAATTTTCAGGAGCGGGAGAGTCAAAAAAACATTGCGAGCGCGAGTCCGCAATGCTTTCAGGCGTTTTTCCAGTCGTGGAACAGGGTGAGCAGTTCGTCACGCTGGCGAGGCGTCAGGCGCTCCTCGCGCAAATTTCCCACCAAACGGATGGTCTGGCGCATTTGCTCGAGGTAATGCGTACAGCCGATACAGGAGGAGAGATGCCGTTCGAAGCGCAGGCGGTCCGGCTCGGAGAGCTTTCCTTCCAGGTAGTCGGTGACGACTTGGACGAGTTCCTGGCAGTTCATGGAAGTGTGGCTGTCGGTCATGAGAGTTGCTCCTGGAAGTAACGTTCCAGCGCGCGGCGTACTTTGCTACGCGCGCGATGCAGGAGCACGCGTTGATTGGTCTCACTGATCTCCAGGATGTTACAGACTTCCTGCGACGAAAAGCCGTCCACGTCGCGCAGGCTGATGACGATGCGCTGGTTGTCGGGCAGGCCGGCGATGGCTTTGCCGACCTGCGCCAGGGTTTCGCCGGAGAGCAAGCGCTGTTCGGGATCGTTCCAGGACTCGGGCTTTTGGGCCCAACTGCCGGGTTCGTTTGGATGGTCGGGCGGGTTGAAGCGGTCGGGGTCGACGATAGGTTCGTCGGGCGAAGCGGGGCCCAGGTCGCTGAAGGACAGGCTGCGGTTCTCGCGCAGGCTGCGCGTCTTGGCGCGGTTGGTCAGAATGGTGTAAATCCAGGTCTTCAAACTGGAGCGCCCTTCGAAGCGTTCCAGCCCCTGCAAGACGGCCAGCCAGGTCTCCTGGGCAACTTCTTCGGCCACGGACGTGTCGTGCACATAGAGCATGGCCAGACGCACCAGGGAGGTGTGGTACTGCTCCACCAGGTCGGTGAAGGCGGCCTCGTCGCCGCGCCGCAGTGCGGCAAGCAGGTCGGTCTCGTCTTTGGCGTTGGAAGGCGAATTCACGTTTTTTAGGATACTCCTCTCGCCGGGGGCTGTCAATCATGACCTTCGGCGGGGGCCGCGCCTCGATTGCCGCCCAAGCGGTTTGTGCAACTTCCTTAAGTTGTAGGGTTGTGTTCTGGATTTTTCCCGAAAACCAGACCTTGCGCGCTCCATTTTTATAAAGTTGCGGCACGAATTGGCATGCCTTATGCAAAACGAGAAAAGTCCTTGATTAATGGAACGAAAGGGTGTATCTTTATTGTATATACATACAGGAGACATTCTTATGCGCACAAAAATTCAGAAATGGGGCAATAGTCTTGCCCTGCGAATTCCAAAAGCCTTTGCTCTTGACGCTCAACTGGAAAACAATTCGTGTGTGGAAATCAGCATCGTCGAAGGCAAAGTTGTTATTACGCCTGTACCAGCATCCAATTGGACGCTCGATGAATTGCTGGCAGGTATCACGAAAGATAATCTTCACAATGAAGTTGATACGGGATTTGCCGTAGGGAAGGAAATCTGGTGAAGCGATGGCTTATATTCCCGATAGCGGCGACATTGTTTGGCTCATGTTCAACTCGCAAGCGGGTCACGAACAAGCAGGACACAGACCCGCCTTGGTCTTATCTCCAAAATCTTATAACGGGAAAGTCGGTTTAGCCCTTCTCTGCCCAATTACGAGTCAAGTCAAAGAGTATCCTTTTGAAGTCTTGATGCCCGAAGGGTTGGAAATCAAAGGCGCAATCTTGTCTGACCAGATAAAAAGCCTTGATTGGAAAGCAAAAAAGGCAGCGTTCGCCTGTAAGTTGCCGCCCGATAAGTTCAATGAAGTCGTCAAGAAATTAAGCACCTTAATTCGTGAGCAAGTTCAAAAGTAGTGTCTTACGAACGGAACTTGCGCTCTGAGAATCTACCGCAAGCCCCTCTGAACTTCATGCCATAAGTATGGCGGCGGAGCAAGCGACACGCCCTGTTATACTACCCGCAAGCAATACACTTTCATACTTCTTATTAGGAGGAAACCTCATCATGCCAGGTACGTTCGTCTTGTCGAGATCAGAAAATTTCCAGTTCTACTTCAACCTTCGGGCCGAAAACAACGAGACCATCCTTACAAGCGAGACTTACGTTTCAAAAGAAGGCGCTCGGAACGGCATCGAGTCCGTCAAGGTCAATGCGCCCGTCGACCAACGTTACGTGCGTAAAGAGTCCAGAAATCGTCAACCCTACTTTGTTCTGCTGGCCGCCAATCACGAACCGATTGGCAAAAGCGAGATGTATTCGAGCACGTCGGCAATGGAAAACGGCATCGCCTCGGTCAAACGCAACGCGCCCAGCGCGGAGGTCATCGATCGCACCTGATGCGCCGGCTCCGGCTGCGACCGCTCACATTGCCAAAATGTTTAAAGGCGGCTATAATATCTTCCTGCTTCGGGGCGTGGCGCAGCCCGGCTAGCGCGCTTGCATGGGGTGCAAGAGGCCCTGGGTTCAAATCCCAGCGCCCCGACACGACACAAAGACCGCAGGTCCTCCAGGCCTGCGGTTTCGCGTTCACCTTCACTTTTCGATGGCAGAAACGACGGAAATCCCCGTTCCCACCAACCGCCTGGCCCTGGTCAGCCTGCTCGCCACACTACTGATGCTGTTCACGTTCTGCATCGGCGTCCTGCCGATTCCGCTGACAGAGCTGGTCTGCTATCCGGCCAGTCTGCTCTTTGGGGGAATCGCGCTCGTCACGGGATTGGTCAGCCTACGGCAGATCCGCCACAGCAGGCAGCGCGGGCTGCTACTGGCCTGGACTGGCGTGGGGCTGGGGGCTTTCAGTCTGGTCGCGGCCCTGTGTCTGCTCTCCCTGACGGTGCTGCTGGCGCATTGGTTAGGCGGGTCTTTGCCCTCGTTCTTGTCAATCCCGTCTCGATAGAGTATCCTTGACGCCGGGAACGGCAGGCAGTCGCATTCAGGAATGAGGTTACTCGTATGACTTTTCCACAACAGGAGATTCTAGCCTCGCTGGTCGGACGCGTCTTCCGCATCGAGGATGTCACTCTGGGAGACCCCACCAAAGGCTATATCGCTCGCTTCCGCGGACGGCTGATCGCGGAAGATACCGTAGCCGCTTACGACCAGCTTGCCGCGGCGGTGCGCCCCTACAACATCACGCCCCTGTTTCGCAAAGACAAGGGCAGCGGGCACGTCATCCTGCTCGTCTCTGGCGTGGTACAGCCCAAACCGTCCAAGATTCGCACCAACGTCATTCTGTTCATCCTGACCGTGTTGAGCGTGCTGTTCGTTGGCTCCTCGTACGCCGACCCGCAACAACTGGCGGGGGCCACCTCCACGCTGGACCTGATTTGGCGTTCCGTCCTGGCTGGGCTGCCCTTCGCCGCCAGCCTATTGGGCATTCTGGTGGCGCACGAATTCGGTCATTACCTGATGGCGCGCTACCACAAGACCAGCGCCACGCTGCCGTATTTCCTGCCGCTGCCCGTGCCGCCGCTCGGCACCCTGGGCGCCGTCATCATCTGGAAAGAACCCCCCAAGAACAAGCGTACCCTGCTCGACGTGGGCATCGCCGGCCCGCTGGCCGGGCTGGTGGTCGCCATCCCGATTCTGCTCTACGGCCTTTCGATTTCCAAGCTGGGCCCCATCATCCAACCGGCAACGGCCGGCGTCAGCTTGATGGAAGGCAATTCCATCCTCTACCTGCTGGCCAAGTTTACTGTGTTCGGCAAATGGCTGCCTGCGCCGGCCAGCTATGGCAGCACGCCTGCTTTGCTTTACTGGTTGCACTACTTCTTCACCGGCGGCCCGATCCCTTTCGGCGGCATCGACGTATTTACCAATGCGGTTGCCTTCGCCGGCTGGGCCGGGCTGCTCGTCACTGCGCTTAACCTGGTGCCTGCCGGCCAGCTCGACGGCGGCCATGTCATGTACGTGCTCTTCGGACAGCGTCTGCGCGTTGCGCTGCCCGTCATTATTGCGATCCTGGCCGTGCTGGGCTTCTTCTGGAGTGGCTGGTGGTTGTGGATCTTGCTCCTGCTCATCTTTGGCCGCCAGTACGCCGAGCCGTTGGACCAGATCACGGAACTCGACCCGCGCCGCCGCGCACTGGCCATCCTGGCGCTGGTGATTTTTGTCCTCGTGTTCACACCCGTTCCCTTCGTCGTTTATTAACAGGATGTCCGGGATGCGCCGCTTCGTTGCGAGTCTCTGCCTGCTTTCCATTTTTCTGGCTGCTTGCGCGCCGACTGTGGTATTGCTGACTCAACCCCCGCCGCCCACCGCTATCGAAACAAGCCCCACGCCCCAGCCAGCTACCGCCGTCCCCACCTCCACACCACTGCCCGGCAGCCAATTGGGCGTGGGCCCCGACGCACTGAAAGGCGTCACGGTGACGGTCTGGCACGGGCTGGACGGCACCTCCGGCACGGTCTTGACCCAAATGGCCAGCGAATTCTCGCTGCAAAATTCGTGGGGCATTCGGGTGCAGGTCGTATCGCAGGGCAACCTGAACCTGTTGGAGCAGGCCGTCGACGATTCGCTGCACGGCGGCGACCCGCCCGATGTGGCGCTGGCGCTGCCCGAACAGGCCCTGGCCTGGGACGCCCAACAGGCCATCATCGATCTTTCGCCGTACGTCACGCAAACGCAATTCGGCCTCTCCGCCGACGACGTGAAGGACATCCCGGCTTCGTTCTGGGCCCAAAGCCACTTACAGGGCGGACGCCGCATCGGCGTCCCGGCGGCGCGTTCGGCGCGCTTCCTTTTCTACGACCAAACCTTCGCCGACCAATTGGGCTTCACCACCCCGCCCCAAACCACCGACGACTTTCGCAAACAAGCCTGCGCCGCCAACGTGTTCTGGCGCAGCGACAAAGACCAGACCAACGACGGATTCGGCGGCTGGGTGGTGGACGGCGACCCCTGGACGGCCTACTCCTGGTTGCTGTCCTTCGATGGCAGCGTCTACAACGACGGCCAGCCGGAGTTCGTCAACGCGCAAAACCAGGCGGCGCTGTCCTTCCTGGGGCACCTGCGCGCCGACGGCTGCGCCTGGCTGTCGAGTTCCCCGTCGAATTTCGGCAACCTGCCCGACCACAAGGCGCTCTTCGTCACCGGCAATCTAGCCGACGTTGCCGAACAGACGCGCGCCTTTGCCGCCGCCAACTCGTTCGACGAATGGACGGTGCTGCCGTTCCCCGGCCAGCAGCCATTCATCGTCGTCTACGGCCCCGATTATGTCGTCTTTCACACCAGCACGGCCCGTCAACTGGCCGCCTGGCTCTTCATCCGCTGGATGTTGACGCCCGACAACCAGGCGCGCTGGGCCACCGCGACCGGCTTCTTCCCGGTGCGCACCAGCGCGCTGCAGTCGGTGACCCAGGTCAGCCCCCAATGGAAGGCGGCAGCAGCGCTCCTACCGCTCTCCAAGGCCTACCCGCAGGTTGCCTCCTGGGGCCTGACGAAGCAGATCCTGGGCGACGGTCTCTTCTCGTTCTTCCAGTTGAACCTAGCCCCCGACAAGGCCTCCGACGTGTTACACCAGATGGACGCCACCGCCAGCGAGGTAGTCAAATAACGGCTCTTCCGTGAAGGAGAGCCCAAATCGCCTATCCTTTCGGACAGGTTTTGCCTGTCCCCACATCATTTCGCGCGCCGGAACGCCAAAGGGACCTGCCGACTCCGGCGCAAGGAGGTTACACGATGGAATATACGCAACTCGGCCGTACTGGACTGAAAGTCTCGCGGCTGTGCCTGGGGACGATGAATTTCGGCCCGCAGACCACGGAAAAAGACTCGTTTGCGATCATGGACAAAGCCCTGGAGTTGGGAATCAACTTCTTCGACACGGCCAACGTCTACGGGTGGAAAACCGGCGAAGGGGTTACGGAACAAATCGTCGGAGGCTGGTTCGCCCAGGGCGGCGGTCGACGCGAAAAAGTCGTCATCGCCACCAAGGTCTTCGGACGCATGGGCGACTGGCCGAACGAGTCGCGGCTCTCGGCGCTGCACATCCGCCAGGCGGTGGAGGGTTCGCTCAAGCGCCTGCGAACCGACCACCTCGACCTGTACCAGATGCACCACGTGGATCGCCTGACGCCGTGGGAGGAAGTCTGGCAGGCCATGGAAGTGCTGGTCCAACAAGGCAAGGTGTTGTACGTCGGCTCGTCGAACTTTGCCGGTTGGCACATTGCCAAGGCGCAGGAAACCGCCAAAGCGCGGCATTTCATGGGCCTGGTCAGTGAGCAGAGCCTGTACAACCTGAAGGACCGCATGATCGAGATGGAAGTCGTTCCGGCCTGCGAAGATTACGGTCTGGGGCTGATCCCCTGGTCGCCGCTGGCGGGCGGATTGCTGGGTGGCGCGCTGCAAAAAATTCAGGAAGGCCGGCGCGCCAACGAGGACACGCAAAAGGAAATCGACCGGATTCGTCCGCAGTTGGAGGCCTGGGAGAAATTCTGCAACGAGATGGGTGAAAAACCGGCGGACGTGGCCCTGGCCTGGCTGCTGCACAATCCGATCGTGACCGCGCCCATTATCGGCCCGCGCCTGATGGAGCAATTGACCGGTGCGCTGCGCGCGCTGGAGATCCAACTGGACGAGGCTGCGCTCAAGAAGCTCGACGAGATGTGGCCCGGCCCCGGCGGCACCGCGCCCGAAGCGTATGCCTGGTAATACGCCAAGCTCGCATGGGACGGCAGCAGGAGCACGATACGTCGTATGCCTGCTGCCGTCTCTTTTTTTAAGCGCCGTACGGCCGGTTCCCGGCTCAACCGCTTCGCCATGAAACCCAAACTCTCTTTTCGACAGCTCTTTACACTCAACGCCTACTGGATCGGCCTATCCTTCATGTGGAACGCCATCCACCCGATCATGCTGCCGGCGATCCTGCTCAAGTTCGTACCCGAGACGCAGAAGAACACCGACCTGGGCCTGTTGAGTTTCATCGGCCTGACGATTGCGCTCTTCATGCAGCCGCTGGCCGGCGCGTTGAGCGACGGTTGGGCCTCGCGTTGGGGACGCCGCCGTCCGCTCATGCTGGCCGGCACCCTGCTGGATTTCGTCTTTCTGGCCGTACTGGGTTGGGCCGGCGGCCTGGTCTGGCTGTTTATCGGCTATGTGGGCCTGCAACTCAGTTCCAACCTGGCGCAAGGCGCCTTGCAAGGCCTGCTGCCCGACCAGGTTTCCAAAACACAGATGGGCAGCGCTGCAGCGGTCAAGACCTTCATGGACGTAGCCAGCCTGATCCTGGCCTCGCTGGTCGCCGGACGCTTGCTGAATCCAGCCACCCGCAACGCCTCGCTGGTGACCCTTGCGATAGGCGTTACACTGGCCCTGGGCGCTTCCATCACCCTGTTGGGCGTCCACGAAGAGCCAACGCACGAGCGAGCGCGACCCACCTGGCGCAGCCTGCGCGAACACGTGCGCATCGACCTGCGCGAGAACCCCTCTTACTGGTGGCTGACGGCGGAACGCGCGTTGTTCCTGCTGGGCATCTACGGTGTGCAGGCCTTCGCCGAATATTATTTGCAGGATGTATTGCAGGTGCCCAACCCGGTCAAGGCCACCGGCGACCTGCTGGCCGTCATCAGCCTGGGCGTGATTCTGCTGGTACTGGCCGGCGGCTGGCTGACGGACCGCTTCGGCGCACGTCCGATCTCCCTGGTGGGTAGTCTGCTGGCGCCCGCCGGATTGCTGTTGATGCTGTTGGCGCACAACCTGATTACCTTGACGATCTTCGCCGCCGTTCTGGGCGCCGGCATCGGCCTGTTCCTGACCTCGAACTGGGCGTTGGCCAACATCCTGGCCCCGGATGGACAGGCCGGCAAGTATCTGGGTCTGATGAATCTGGCAACGGCAGGCTCGGGCGCGCTGGCGCGTCTGGAAGGGCCTCTGATCGACCTGCTCAATCACGCCCATCCGGCGCATTGGGACGGCTATACGGCCATGTTTCTCTTTGGCGCGTTCTGCACGTTGGCCAGCGTATTTCTGCTCAATCGTGTTAAGATTAAGCAGTTGTGATTTCCATCTTTCTCTGGAGGCTTTATGTACGTTTTCGTCCGTTTTGCAGCCGTGGTCATGATCATTTTTGGCGTCCTCCTGATGCTGGCTTCGGTGGGCGGCGCAGTCTATGGAATTACTCATAACCAGGCCGTCACCGAACTGGCCAACCAGGCCATCACAGTGGGCCCCAACCAAGCCATCATCAACGCCGGCTACGCGCTGACCCTGGTCGGGCTGGCCGGTTTCATCCTGGGCATGTTGACCTCGGCCCTTGGGCAGTTGCTGGTGATCTTCATCGACCTGTCCGAGCACACCAAAGAGACCAACCGCCTGCTGCGCTCCATGCGTGCGCGCGACTAATGGCCCTCTGTCCATGCAGGGAGCCTGACAGACAGGCTACACCCTGTTTGCGGGCGACAGCGCAGTGGGGCAATTCCGACCGATTTCTTAAAATTTTTGGGGCCAAATGAGATGAGCACGTGCAATCGTGATAAGATTTTAGTCGGAGGATACTATGACAGAAGTCAATTACGTCACCGAACAGGATTTTCAAAACGAGGTGCTCGACTCCGGCCTGCCGGTTTTGGTCGATTTCACCGCCGCCTGGTGCGGCCCCTGTAAGATGGTCGATCCCATCGTCAAGGAACTGGCCGTCGAATGGGATGGCAAAGTCAAAGTGGTCAAGATCGACGCCGACGCTAACCCGGGCATCGTCACAAAATATGGCGTCATGGGCCTGCCCACCGTCATGCTCTTCAAAGGCGGGCAACAGACCGAGCGGGTAACCGGTTACCAGTCGAAGAATAAATTAGTGGCAAAAATGGGTCAGCACATCTAAAGGAGCAGGGCCATGGAACCTGCCTTGATCCAAACGCTCCTCGACTACAACACCTGGGCCACCGAACGCATCCTGAACGCGGCCCAACCCCTCAGCGCGGAAGAATTCGGCGCCCCCGGCTCGTTGAGTCACGGCGGCCTGCGCGGCACGCTGCTGCACACGCTGAACGCCGAGATCATCTGGCGTAGCCGCTTGCAAGGCAAACAGCCGCCTTTTTCGCTGTTCGCCGCCGAGGATTTCCCAAACCCGACGACGATGAAGACAGCCTGGACTGCTGAAAATCAGGTCCTACAATCCTACGTCCAGACGCTCGACGAGGCCGCCCTGCAACAGACGATTCATTATAAAAACTCGAAGGGGATAACGTTCGAAAACGAAGCCTGGAAGAGCCTCGTGCACCTGGTCAACCACGGCACACAGCATCGCGCCGAAGCCGCCATCCTGTTGACCGACGCCGGGCATTCTCCGGGTGACATCGATATGATCCTCTACTTCCGTCAAAAAGCCGGCCAGCGATGACCAAACAGTTGCTCCCCTACGGGCTGTGGCCCTCGCCGCTCACCCCGACCATGCTGGGCGAGCGATTGCGTCTCGAAGACGTTCAATTCGACAGCGACGGCGAAACCCTTTTATGGGTCGAATCCCGTTCGGGGCATTCTGTATTGGTGGCCCGTCGCGGCAACGACGCGCCGCGCGAACTCTCCGGCGGATTTACAGTTGGCGGCGGCGTAGGCTACGGCGGCGGCGATTTTGCCGTCCGCAACGGGCTGGCGCTCTTCGCCAGCGGGGAACGTCTCTACCGCGTCTCACTCGGCTACGGTCTGCCGCAAGTCATCACGCCCGCCTTCGGCGAGGTAGCCTCGCCGGTCATCTCCCCGGATGGCAGCCAGGCGCTCTTCATCAGCAGCTACGAGCGCACCGACTGCCTGGCGCTGGTCGACACCGCAGGAGATAACTGGCCGCGTAAACTGGCGCAGGGCGCCGATTTTTACATGCAGCCCGCTTGGCATCCCGACGGAAAACGCATCGCCTGGGTCGAATGGAATCACCCGCAAATGCCCTGGGACGGCACGCGCCTGATGAGCGCCCGGATCGAGGCCGGCGCGCTGGCGGATGTCAGGCGACTTTACGGGGATGTTGACGTACCGGTTTTTCAGCCGGAATTTTCGCCAGATGGCCGCTTTCTGGCTTTTCTCGCCACCGATGGCGAATGGGACACGCTCTACGCCCTGGACTTGACCAGCGGCGAGCGGCGGATTCTGGCCCAGGACGCCTCGCTGCTGGAACCGGCCTGGGCGCAAGGCATGCGCGTCATGGCCTGGAGCGGCGACTCGTCGCGGGTCTTTTACCTGCGAAACGATAAGGGCTGGCGCACGCTTTGGGCTTCGCAGGTCGCTTCCGGGGAGTCCGAACAGATCAATGTGGCTCCCTACACCTGGATCATGCAACTCGCCGTCGCCGGAGAGCGAGTCGCCTTCATCGGTTCGTCGCCGAAAATTCCGGAGCGGGTGGTCTCCCTGCAAGGTGGCGCGCTGCGCGTCGAGTGTCGCTCCGACCCCGAGTCCATCTCCCCCGCCGACTTGCCGACGCCACAACCCATCGAGTGGCCCGCGCCGGACGGCACGGCTGTGCATGGCCTGTTCTACCCGCCCACTTCAAGCCGCTTCGACAGCGACGAGGCCTTACCGCCTGTCATCCTGGACATCCACGGCGGGCCGACCTCGCAACGCAACGCCAACTATAACCGTGACGCGGCCTTCTTTGCCACGCGCGGATATGGATTCTTGGAGTTGAATTACCGCGGTTCCAGCGGCTATGGGCGCAAATATATGCTCATGCTGCGAGCGCATTGGGGGCAGGTCGATGTGGAAGATACCGTAGCTGCGGTACAGGCTCTCAAGGAATTAGGCCTGGCCGACGCCCGGCGGGCGGTGGTGATGGGAGGTTCAGCAGGCGGCTACACGGTGCTGAATTGCCTGATACGGCATCCGGGCGTCTTCAAAGCCGGCGTAAATCTGTTCGGAGTCTCCAACCTGTTCGACGTGCTGGTGGGGACGCACAAGTTCGAGGAGCATTACAACGATTCGCTGGTGGGCGCGCTGCCGCAAGACGCCGAGCGACTCAAGGCCTGGTCGCCGGTGTTTCACGCCGAGCAGATCAAGGACCCCATTGCCATCTTCCAGGGTACCAATGACAAAGTTGTGCCCCCTGAACATTCCGAGCGCATTGCGGCGACGCTACGCGCCAACAAAGTGCCGCATATCTATTGTCTGTATGAAGGCGAAGGTCACGGCTGGCGCAAATCTGAGACAATCATCGACTATTACGAGACCGTCGACCTGTTCCTGAAGCAGCATGTCTTGTTCTAGGCAGGCTGGATAGCTGGCTTCAACAATGCCCGACGGTGGCCGTCGGGCATTGTTCTTCTCATTCAGGGAGTATTTTTGAGCCAGGCCTTCAACTCGCGTTGATTGTCCGCCATGGCTTGTTCCAGATCGTCCAGGCGCTTGCCCAACAGGCCTACTTCCAGCTCCGCTTTGGTGTTGACCTGGTGATCGATCTCTGCGGCGAGACGGTCCTTGGCCGATTGACGATTCTGGCTCATCATAATGACCGGCCCGGCGTAAGCTGCCTGGAACGAAAGCATCAGGTTCAACAAAATAAACGGATACGGGTCCCAGCGGTTGATCCAGGCGGTGACGTTCAGCACGATCCAGATGAACAAGATGCACGTCTGGATGATGATGAAAGGCCACGAGCCGATCGTATCTGCAACCGTGTCGGCCACACGCTGGCCCAACGTCAAGCGCTCTTCCTCGACCTCATTGACGTTGCGGCTGACCATGTGGTGCAAAATATCGTCCATCTCGTGCAGGCGTCCGCCCAACTCGACCAGAACGTCGATGGAGGCCGAGGGGCGTTTACGCAGGAAATTGAAGAATTCGTCCCGCACCAACGCCAGCACTGTGACCTCATCGGTGGCGCGCACACGCGCCTGGCGAGGTTGGCTGGTAAGCATGGAAAGCTCGCCAAAAAAACCGCCTGGGCCGATCTCCTGTAAAATAATGTCCTCGCCATCGGCATCACGGATGGTAACCTGGACTTCGCCTTCCGTGACGACGTAGAACTGGTCGCCATACTCACCCTCACGGATGATGACCTGGCCTTTCTGGAACTTCATCTCATCCATGATGGCGCGAATCTCGGCCACTTCCTGGTCATCCATTTCGCTGAACAACGGAACTTCACGCAGTTGGATTTCAGCCATTTTTCCTCCTTGGCGTTGTGGTGGAACCGGTACCCGATAAAGTTTGGCTTTCTGAGAATCAACAGGGTAAAGTAAATGGGTGTGTGGACGGCGCGTTCATCCACATTCAGACGTTGATACAGCCTTTTTGCCCGGCCACTTGATGCTCTAAATCAAGCGGCAAAGCGATCCAGTTCGGCGCGGGGAACCCCGGCCGTAAGGTCCAACGTCAGGGGAGTGACGGAGACCCAGCGTTTGACCAGCACCGCGTAAGCATCTGTATCCGGCGGTTCGTCGTCCAGGTCGATGGCAAGTTCGTAGCCCACCCGACCGGGCACATCCCACGAGGCGCGTTTCGGCGCGACCGGTATATAGTAATGTTGGTGCGAAAGCCGAGTCCACCTCCAGGGCGTTTCGGGCGTGGCGCCGGAGGGCACATCCACTTTCAGCATGTCGGCTCCTGCCGGTAAGCCTTTCTCGAGGACGCGCGCCGCGAAGAATGCCGCGAAATAGGCCGCACTCGAAAAATCGACCTCGTTGGAATAGGAGAGATGGTGCTCGCGGGCCGTTTCCAGCGAGACGGCAATCGCGGGGATGCCAACGGAAGCCGCTTCCAGGGCGGCGCCCACCGTCCCGGAGACGGTAATGCCACAGGTCAGGTTTTCGCCGTAGTTGATTCCAGAAACGGCCAGCGACGGTTTTTGCGGCATAATCTCCAACACGCCGTGAAGCACCGCCTGGGCGGGAGTCCCGCCAATGGCATGGACTTTCCAGGGCTGCCCGTTGACATCCATGGTTTCCACCTGGATCAGGCCATCAGAGGTAGGCGGCATACTGCGCCCTGCTCCAGAAGATTGCTCGCGAGGCGCAGCCACGGTTATGAATCCAAGCGCGGAGAGCGCCTGGGCAGCCGCCCACAATCCGGGAGAACGGATGCCATCATCGTTTGTCAACAAAATTTGGGGTTTTGTCATACGTTATTTTACTGTGGAAACGAAAAGGAGCGGGACGAACCCACTCCTTGATTGGCGCCCCTGGCGCGACTCGAACACGCGACCTATTGCTCCGCAAGCAAGCGCTCTAATCCACTGAGCTACAGGGGCATTCTGCAAGAGCTAATTCTACTCAACATGCAGGATGGGGTCAAGGCCCGTTTTTCCCGGCTCGCATTCCGCTTTACTGGATGGCGCAAGGGTCTCAGCAAGCCGTGAACGAGCGCTGGATTTTTATTTGGCGATCCGCCCCAGAATGCCGTCACGGCTCTGAAGACGGATCGGAAAGACGCCTGCCTGGGTGGAGCGCACCTCCTCGGCAGAGAAAAACGCCTTGGGGTTGATACGCTGGATGATCTCCACCACCTCGGCATAGTCCCTGCGCTTGACGATGGTGTACAGTATTTTGACGGGGCCATTCGCCCCTTCGCCCCTGACGCGGGTGACGCCATAGCCAGCCTCGTGCAAAGCCTTTGCCAGTTGATCGCCCTCCTTCGGCAGGACGATACGCAGCACCAGCGTTCCCATCGCCAGGCGCTCCTCGATGCCCAGTCCGATGTAGGTGCCGGTGGCGAAGCCGGCGGCGTATCCGAAGAAGGCAGTTACGCTGTGCAGGTTCTGGACGATCTGGCTGATGGCGACGATCCAGATGAAGACCTCGAAGAAACCCAACACGGGGGCGATGTTACGCTTTCCACGAGAGGTGAAGACAATACGCAGCGTGCCCAGGGTCACGTCGGCAATACGCGCAAAAAATACGATAAAGGGCAGAATTACCCAGGCATACCAGTCAAATCCGGGGGGGATGTGCATTGAGTCTCCTATAAGCTGCGACTATGCCCCATGGTGGGAAAAATCCATTTGTCGTCGTAGAAGCGCCGCAGAATGCGATAGTAATACAGTGCTTCCTTGTTCTTTAAATCGTAATTCCACGAACGTCGCAGACGCCGTTTCTCGGCAGTGAACTCGCCATCGGAAATCTCGCGCGCGGCATGTTGCGCCAGTAAATCGGACGAACCGGCTCCTTTGGAAAATTTCTGCTTCGGACGGTTGACAATTTCGGCGGGCAGGGTTTTCGTAAAAGCGCGACGCAAGAGGGCCTTCGGCACGCGCTGACTGTGCGTTTTCCAGGCGGGGGGAAAACTGAGCGCCAGGGCAATGGCATCTACGTCGAGGAAGGGCACGCGCGCTTCCAGGCTGAAGGCCATCGACATGCGGTCAGCGCGCTGCAGGTTGGTGTTATGCAAGGCCTCGGTGATGAAGAGCATCTCTTCTTGCAGCTTTGCAGGCGCATCGTCGAAGGTGTCCAGATATTGGTAGCCGGCGTACAACTCGTCGGCGCCCTCTCCGGTCAGGATCACTTTGACATAACGGGAGGCCAGGCGGGCCAGGAAGTAGTTGGGGATGGCGCTGCGCACCAGAGCGGGGTCGAACGTCTCGAGGTGGTACAAGACGTCGGGGAGTCCGTCCAACATGTCCTGTGTGGTGTAGACCAGTTCGTGGTGTTGGGTATGCAAGAACTCGGACATCTTTCGGGCAGCCGCCAGATCGGCGCTCTCTTGCACGCCGACGGCAAAGGAATGCAACTGGTCGGTGCCTTCGCAGGCCAGGGCCGAAACGATGCTGCTATCCAGCCCGCCGCTCAGGCTGATGCCGACGGGCACATCGGCCAATAAGCGTTTGCGCACGGCTTCGCGCAGGGTGGAGCGGATGCGCGGCAGCGCCTCCTGTGGGTCACCGTCGAAGGGCCGCACCGTATCGCCTACCTGGTAATAGCGGTGCCAGCCCAGGCGCGAGTGATACCAATGCCCGGCGGGAAATTCCTTCACGTTCCGCGTGACCGGGGTCAACGCTTTGATCTCAGAGGCAAAGTGCAGGATTTCGCCGTCTTTGCCGGGGTCATAATACAAGGGTTTGATGCCAATGGGATCGCGCGCCAGGAGCATTTCGCCGTTCTGGAAGAGCGCGAAGGCGAACATTCCATCGAGCAGTTCGACGCATTCCGGACCGAACTTTTGATACAGGTGCAAGAGTACTTCGGTATCGGAATGGGTATGAAATTCGTGCCCGGCAAGATAGCGGTCCCGCAGCTCGCGGTAGTTATAGATTTCGCCATTGAAGGCCACCCAGCTTTTGGCGTGCGACATGGGCTGGTGTCCGCCTTTCACATCCAGGATGGCCAGGCGGGTATGTCCAAGCGTGCCTTCCGGCACACAGTTCACACCGCTGCCATCAGGTCCGCGGTGGGCGAGAGTTTTCAACATCCGTTTGACAGTTCCAGGCGCTTGCGACCGATAGCAGCCTGCAATTCCACACATCAGGAGACCTCCTTCTTAATCTCGAATACCTTCATTAACATATTTGGTCAGTTCGCTGACGCTGAGTTGTTCGAGGCCCAGCTTTTCTACGGTGCGGCCACGTCGCCAGTAATCGGTGCGGTGGATAATGCTCGCCAGGCGGATGATGCTTTCCATGCCGCGCACCGAAACACCGTAACGCATGCCCAACGAGGCGATGGGCACCAGGCTCATGGGCACATCCTCAAAGAGATAACGATGATGGAGCGTGCTGGGCGCCTTGATGCCGTAATAACCCGGCTGGTTATGGATAGACTCTTGCAACGTCCCGCCGTGCGCATTGTAGGCCATTTCAAGCCATTCCAGGGCAGTACGCGCCCGAATGCCCACCGCCGAGGCCACCGTCACCCGTTCGCGGTCGAGCACTTCGAGCACGCGCGCCACCGAGGGCGTCACACCGTCGATGTAGAACTGGTAGTCACCGTGTGTGGACTCGATCCAACCGGCATTCAACAGGCTGAGGGCCGGATGGAAGATGGCGCCCATATTATTCAGCCCCGTGTTCAAGACGTTGGTGCCATCGATGAACTGCGGATAGGCCAAGCCAATCGCATCCAGCACTTCTTTGGTGCGCTTGGCGGGCAAGGCCGCCAACGGGACAGCCTCCTTGATACGAAAGATGCGCGCCTGCGCCGGGCCATCAGAACGGCTGGCATAGACGAACGTCTCCGCTTCGGCGACGGTCACATCGGCCGTGCAGCCTGCGTCGCAGATGACTTTGGTGAATTCGAGCGCGCCCAGCGTACGACCAGGATGCAGCACCACGATCTGCCCATCCTTCAAGTGCGGCGCACAAATCCTGGCGATATCGGCGTGCGCCGAGGACGGCAGGACAACCATGATCATCTGCGCCTCGCTCAACGCCTCGCCCATGTCGGAAGTCACACAACGGATCGGGCCAAACCCATGCGGTCCGCCTTCCGGGCTATCCAGTTCGATTCCACCCCGCTTGGCGATCAATTCCACATGTTCGAACGTGCGGTTATACAGCGACACTTCCATCCCCATCAGCGCCAGGTGAGCAGCCATCGCTTTGCCGCCGTGTCCTGCGCCGACCACAGTGTATTTTTCTGGGGTATTCATGTGCCCTCCTTCAGGGTACGAGACAGACGTTCCTTTTCCGTCAGTGGGCGGCCCTCGCCGTCGACGGCCTGACAGGCCCCGTCGATGATACGCGTGCTGATCAGGCCCTGCCCGAAGCGGTTATTCTTCAACTGCGGCGCATCCATCAGCCCCAACGTCACCGCCCGGGCCAGTGTGGCCGCGTCTCCCCAGGGATCGTCCACGCCAGGCGCGGCGATCGTGCGGATACCATCCAACAGGATGCCCGCCTCATGTAGCAGTTCTTCCTTACGCCGCTGCACCTCCGGAGCAGATGTCATGTCGGGGGCGCCCAGCGCATTTTGGATCGCTCGCCGGACGATTTTACTGGCCTCGATGATGTCATCGGCAGTGGCAGCGTGGTGCGCCTCGGTATGCCCGACGATGTGATAGATGTGCGGCTTGAGCGCCATCTGGAGATAGGTGCCGGCCCCCAGGTGCCCGCGCGCCATATCGGGGTCGAGCGGATGCGAAAGCAACCCGATGCGAGTCTGCCGCCAAATTCGAAAGTCGCTCCCCGCCAGCGACTCCGCCAACTCCAGCACGGCCAGCATTTTGGCCAGGTCCATCGCATCTGAAAGGTCAGGCGGGCTGTTAAACATCATCTGGGCGATGTAATCTTTCACACCATACTTTTTGGCGTTGTAGGCCGAGAGAAAACCAGAAACCACAAAGACCACATCGGGGGCATCGCGCATGCCCCAATGGTGCGGTTCGTTCAGTTCGACGGGAATGCCCCGCTCACCGTACCAAGCCATCACCTTCTGGTGTTCGCGGATGGAGCCCTCCAAGTTCCACGGCCCGCGCCCGTCCATCTGGTTGAACCAGAAGAGCGGAATCGCGCACCAGGCGTTGCGAATCGTATCGACCAGCACTTCGGCGTAACGGATGAAATCGTCCGTGCCGGAGTAGGCGCGCATCAGCGGAAAGTTGCCGCGCCGGCTGGCCGCGAACAGCGCGCGATAATCGTCTGGGTGGCGCACCGGCACGCCGCCTGCGCCCGTGCGGCGCGGGTCTTGCCGCTCAGGGTGGAAGAAGTTCTCCTGGGCTTCCTGGTCGGTGCCCAGCGAGATCAGATCGAGGGCTTGAGCCTCGGCAATCTTTTCGATGCCACGAATAGACGCGTCCATGGTTGGCAGGCCGAAATGGTGACGCAGAATCGGATAGGGGGACTTCCAGCGAATGCGTTCGACGGTCGTCTGCGGGAAGTCCACCTCCGACAGGTGTTGGGCCGGCTGGCCCTTCAAATAGGCCAGCACCTGTTCGGGCGTCTCGCTGCCGTCGAAGATTTTGTCAAAGAATCCGGAAAGCCTGGCCGCCCGTTCCGCCACAGGGGGCGTACCCGCAAACGCAAATTTGACCCCCGCTGCATGCAAGTCGGAGGCTGCTTCGGCGAATTGTCCCAACAGGCGCTCGCCGGTTTCGGGCGTCAGCCGATAAGATACGCCCACCAAATCCGCTTTTTCACGGCGCGCAACTGCAAGCATTTCCGCTACAGAGACGGCCGGCCCAAGAAAGACCGTGCGCCAGCCAGCGCTTTCCGCCAGGCGCAAAAAATTGGAAACCCCGGCGACATGTACGCATTCTCCCAATGCGCCGGCGACTACTGTTTTCTTCTGTTTCATCTTCTTACCTCCTAAAGGTTCTCGTCGCTTGTGTCTTGGGGAGCCCTTGCTTCTCCTTATTTTTTCTTTATTTTCCGATCGATGGTTTTGTGGTGGTTTTTACTCCGCCAAGTTACAATCTGCCATGAGACGAGAAGATGACTCGACGGGCCGGTTTGTGGTTCAGACGAGTTTGATAGGCATGCCGGTTGCCGCAGCAACCGCAGCGTCGTTGATGCCATTGCAACAATGCGCGCGACAGGCGCTAGTGTTGTTCATCCTGCTCTGGTTTAATGTGACCCTGCTCTCAGGATGGCTGGGTAATCCCTGAGTATTGGGCGCTGCAACCCTCGAACGATCCACTATCTTTTGTGCAGGCACGTTCGGGCGCAGAAGACATTCCCCTTGTTGTACGAACGGATTAATGTGGCTGTGTAGAAGCGCGTACGATCAATTCGGGACGAACGATGGTATCTGTCTGCGCTGGCGGTTGCCCGTTGATGCAGGCCAACAGCATTTTGGACAGGTCCCGCGCAATATCGTAGACCGGTTGGTGAAGTGTGGTCAGCGGCGGTTGAGTATGCGCAGTATCGGGAATGCCGTCGAAACCGGCGACAGCGATATCCTGGCCGACGCGCAGGTGATGTTCATTGATGGCATGCATGACGCCAATGGCTGTCAAATCGTTGACGCACACAATCGCGGTTGGTGGGTCTTTCAGAGAAAGTAATCGCTCGGCAGCGTTGAAGCCGCTTGCCGCGGTCAGGTCACCCATCGCCACGAGCTGCGTATCGAAAGGCAGGCCAGCCTCTTTCAATCCGCCACGGTAGCCTTCCAACCGGTCGCTTTCGATCTTCAAGTTGGTCGAGGCCCCAACATAAGCGATATGGCGGTGTGACAGGCCCACCAGATGCGCCATCAAGGCAAGGACACCGGCGCGCGAATCGACCTCGATGCCAATGAACTTTTTCACCTCCGGGGAACGCTCCAAGGAGACAAAAGGAACCTCCTGCTCGGACAAATAACGGACGCGCCAATCGTGCAAAAGGATGCGATTGATGACGATCCCATCCACTTTGCGGCCCTGCACCCAACGGGTATACAGGTCGCGTTCCGCCTCACTGCCCAAAGATGCCGTCGAGACGAGTAGATCATAATTATTGGCAGCCGCTTCGTCGCCCAGGCCCGCTACGAACTCGGAAAAGAACGAGTCGGCAAATTGCAATTTTTCCCCCGGCAGGATGTATCCAATCGTATCGGTGCGCTGGCGACGCAACTGCCGGGCAGCGCGGTTGGGCACATATCCCATCTTATGCGCGGTCTCGACCACCAGTTTGCGGGTCCCCTCAGAAACGTCGTTGTAGCCGTCCAAGGCGCGTGAGACCGTGGTGATCGACAGATTCAATTGCCGGGCAACATCTCGTATAGTAATTCGCATCGGATTTTCCCAAAACGTTTTAACAACCCTATTTTACCAGAATACGCTCAAGTCCTCTCCAATGTTTTCTGTGGGAAAGGTAATATGGGAAGGTGTGCGGCGCTTCTTCTCGCAGATTCA
This sequence comes from Anaerolineales bacterium, assembly GCA_046704785.1. Classification (GTDB taxonomy): domain Bacteria; phylum Chloroflexota; class Anaerolineae; order Anaerolineales; family Villigracilaceae; genus JBJKRF01. The sequence continues at coordinate 44,869 of JBJKRF010000148.1, forward strand.
CGAAGGCCAATCAGGTTCCACATCCCCCACAAATTGGTGCAATCGTATCTCTCTACACATAGCCAGCGAATCTTCACAATTTTTCGACAATTGGCGAATATCCTCTACCCCAGACTTAGAGGTTCTTTGAGCTTCTTGTGGTAAAGGGTATTTGTGGAGATGTGAACACGCAAACATCCACACCCCCACAAATCCGCTTCCTCTCGCAGATTCTCAGAGAGCCCACTTAGATTTATCAAGGAGCAGAAGTGATATGAAGATCAATCGTAAATTTTGGATTATAGGCGGCGTTGCCGTGGTAGTGATCATCGCAGCAGTAGCGGTGTTCATGATGCGCTCCAATAACAGGCAAACGCCGCAATATCAAACCTATAAAGTGCAACGCAGTACGTTGGCATCCACAATTGCTACAACCGGCACGGTGCGCGCCAGCCAGTCGGCCTCGCTTTCGTGGGGGACAAGCGGCACAGTCGATGAGGTCAACGCCAAGATTGGTGACACGGTAAAAGCCAACCAGGTGCTGGCGACTCTCGCGGCAGATTCCCTGCCCGTCGATGTAGCCACATACCAGACCGATTTGATCCTCGACCAACAAAGCCTGAACGACCTGTTACAATCGGACACGGGGCAAGCTCAGGCCGAACAAGCTGTGGCAGACGCAGAGAATACGCTTCAAACGGCGCAGAACAAATACGACAGCATGTTCTACCCGCGTGCAAGTGACGAAGTGATTCGCAACACGCAAGCAAAGATCAACCTGGCAAAACTTCAGGTTGCCAAAAACTCGGACACGTACCGTCACTACATCAACAAGCGGGATGGCAACCCCGATAAGGCGCAAGCGTTGGCGAACCTGACGAATGCGCAAATCAATTTGAACAATTTGATTGCCGATTACAACTGGTACACCGGCCATTACACCCAGGTGGAGATCGATCAGGCCAAAAGCGCACTGGATGTTGCCAAGGCGCAACTTTCCGACGCTCAACGCCAACTCAACCAGATGCAAAATGGTCCCGACCCAAGCAGTGTGGCCTCCGCCAAAGCCAAAGTGGCCGCTGACCAGGCTGCGGTAAATCAGGCCAAGATCATCGCCCCGTTCGACGGCGTCATTACAGAGGCTGAACCGGTGATCGGAGACGTGGTCTCCTCCGGGACGGCTGCATTCCGTGTTGATAATATGTCTCAAATGCTGGTGGATATTCAGGTCACCGAAGTGGACATCAACAATATTAAAGTTGGGCAAAAGGCCACCATTCAATTCGACGCCATCAATGGCAAGACTTACAACGGCGATGTAGTCAAAGTGAACCAGGCCGGCGATGTAACTTCCAGCGCTGTGAACTTCACCATCACGGTACAGGTTACCGACTCAGATGCGCAGGTCAAACCCGGCATGACGGCAACGGTCAACGTAATCACAAAGCAAGTCGATAATGCCCTGCTCGTCCCGAACCGCGCCATTCGCACCTTCAATAATCGCTCCGTGGTAGATGTCGTCCGTAACGGACAGCTTGTGCCGGTCGAGATTCAAACCGGTATTACCAATGATACATTGACCGAGGTGGTCGGCGGCAACTTGCAAGAAGGTGATACGATTGCAATCGTCACGAGTGGTAGCACCTCCACGAGTGGCAACGGCGGTGCTGGCGGCTTCCGTGGCGGCGGTGGCTTCGGTGGCGGCGGTTTCCTCTTCCGTGGTGGCTAATGTAATGGTAGCTATGAATTCTATTGAGGCATATTATGGATGAAGTAATTACCGCACAAGACCTGACCAAAGTTTATCAAATGGGTGATGTCGAGGTTCGGGCATTGCGCGGGCTTTCGCTCAAAATCTTTCGCGGCGAGGTGGTCGCCATTATGGGGCCGTCTGGCTCCGGCAAATCGACGTTGATGAATATCCTCGGTTGCCTCGACCGCCCCTCGTCGGGAGAATATACTCTCGACGGTGAATCAGTGGCCGGGTTGAACGATGACCAACTAGCCGACGTCCGCAATCGCAAGATTGGGTTCATCTTCCAGTCGTTCAATTTGCTGTCACGCTCGACAGCTACTGTCAACGTCGAACTTCCATTACGCTATGCGGGGATTAAAGAAGGTCGCCGCGCACGAGCACGCGCTGCACTGGAATCCGTGGGGTTGGGCGAACGCCTGGACCACAAACCGACCGAACTTTCGGGCGGGCAGCAACAGCGCGTGGCAATTGCTCGTGCATTGATCAACGAACCGGCTATGATTATGGCCGACGAACCCACCGGGAACCTGGATTCAAAATCTGGGCAGGAGATTATGGACCTGCTGCTGAGTTTGAATAAGGAGCGCGGCACGACCCTTGTGATCGTTACCCACGACCCGAAAGTTGCAGCACAGACCCAACGCACGGTCCGCATCAAGGACGGCGTGGTCGAGGAGCGTGGAAAATGACAATTTCCCAAGTTTTTCTGGAAGCTCTGGAGAGCCTGAACGCCAATAAACTGCGTTCAGGCCTGACCATTCTGGGCATCGTCATCGGTGTGGCAGCCGTGATCGCCATGTTAGCCATTGGGCAAGGGGCTCAAGATTCGATCACCAATTCCATCAACGGAATTGGCACGAACGTAATCTTTATCTCTTCTGGTGCGCGCAGCTTTCGGCAATATGGTAACGTCAAAAACGTCAAGCCGCTCACCAACCAGGATGTGAGCGCCCTACTCGACCCCATCGCCGCCCCTGACGTCATCGCCGTTTCGTCTGTTTTGCAAGGCAACGCCACCGTTTCGGCGCAGGGCGCCTCGACGAGCACGGAGGTGATTGGCGTCGAACCAAATTATGCGCAAATTCGCAACACGACGGTAGCCGAGGGTAATTTCATCACGGACGCCGAGTCCACCGGTCACCGTTCGGTTGCGCTGATCGGACCCGATCTTGGCGACACGCTCTTTGGCACCCACACCAACCTGATTGGGCAAAGCATTCGCATCGGCACCCAGCCCTTTACCATTATCGGCATACTGCAAGCTCAGGGCGGCACTTCGTCCCAAGCCGACAGCCAGGTACTCATTCCGATTACCACAGCACGCGACCGGGTGATTCACTATCCAGCCAATGATGTTCAGACCATCTATGTTCAAGCCGCCAGCGCCGAGGCGACGAACAACGCCATCAATGAGGTAACCGCCATTCTCGAATCGCGTGGACACGTTGCCAACGGCGTCGACGACTTTTCCGTCTTCTCGCAGCAAAGCCTGCTCCAGACTGCTTCTTCCGTGACGGGCGTAATGACCACTTTCCTGGGTGGCATCGCCGGTATTTCGCTGCTGGTCGGTGGAATCGGCATCATGAACATCATGCTAGTCTCCGTGGCCGAACGGACGCGTGAGATTGGCTTGCGCAAATCGCTTGGCGCACGCAAACGCGATATTCTGGTTCAATTTCTGGCCGAGTCATTGCTCTTGAGTCTCTTAGGCGGCCTGATCGGAATATTGCTAGGTTGGCTGATTTCTGGCGTTGTCGGGCAGTTCGCAAGTTCCAGCGGCAATGCGCTCACGCCTGTTGTCAGTATTGGCGCCATCCTGCTGGCAACGCTCTTCTCTGCCGCCATCGGGCTGTTCTTCGGCATCTACCCCGCCAACCGCGCCGCCAGCCTGCAACCGGTTGAAGCCCTACGTTACGAGTAATTCTTTTTCAGGGGCGGGTTCTCCGCCCCTGAAAATATAGCCTACTGTATCCAAACCTATGGCGAAAAAAATTCTCGTCGTCGATGACGAGCCAAAAATCGTCGAAATTTGTCGAGACTACCTCAAAGCAGCCGGCTTTGACGTAATCAGCGCAACAGACGGGTCGCGCGGTCTTACGATTGCGCGACTCGAAAAACCAGACCTGGTCGTACTCGACCTGATGCTGCCCGGTATGGATGGTCTCGACGTTTGCCGTGAGTTGCGACGTGACGGGAACACTCCCATCATCATGTTGACGGCGCGCGTCGAAGAGACCGACCGCCTGATTGGGCTGGAACTCGGCGCAGACGATTACATCACCAAGCCATTCAGCCCGCGCGAACTGGTAGCTCGTGTGCGCACCGTCCTGCGCCGCGCCGGCAACGACCCGGAGAGCGAAGTCATCCGCGCCGGCGACATCACGCTCGACCGCGCCCGTTACCAGGCGATCTTCCCTGATTCGGCAGTAACCCTCACGCCAACCGAATTCGAGATATTGGCGACCCTGATGAGCCAGCCGGGTCGCATCTTCTCCCGCTCACAACTACTCAACGCCGCCCACGGCGTCGCCTTCGAAAGCTACGAACGCGCCATCGATTCCCATATCCGCAACCTGCGGCGCAAACTCGAGAAAAACGGGAACGCCCCCTACATCATTACAGTTCACGGGGTCGGATACAAGTTCGAAGGCTAAAGCATGTACGAGAACTCGGTCCGCTCGATCCGAAATCGCCTGTTGATCTTGTTGATGCAGGCCTTCGCTGCGACCGTCCTCCTGACGGCCTTGCTGATTCTGGGCCTGACCACCATCTTCCTGTCCCTCCCAACGCGAAACAACCCGCTGGATAGAATGCCGCTTGTCACCCGCCTCGAAACGTTTTACATGGTGCGCGGCAACTGGAACGGCGTCAGCGTCATTTTGCCGTTCCATCCGCAAAATGACGTGGACCGGCTCTGGCAAAAAGCCGTGTTGGTCGGCACGGATCGGAAGATCATTATCGACCACGGACAGACCGACACGTCTTCCATTGGCAAAACCTATCCGCTGCCTCTGCCCGACTCCACCGTTCCTATCGATGTAGCCGGGAAGCAGGTGGGCGCACTGGTGCTGGACCCCTCCTATTACCCATCGCAGGGACGATTGACCCTGACCTTTCTCGCGCCAGTCGTGATCATCTCGATCTTCCTGGCCCTGTTCACCGTCGTCATCGGACTTTTGCTGATGCGCCGTGTCGTGAATCCGCTCTCCGAAGTCATCGCCGCAGCCCAAGCCGTTGCCCAGGGCGATCTTTCTACCCGTGTGCATGTTTCCGGCCCCGACGATTTTCGCGCCCTGAGCGACACCTTCAACCACATGGCCGATTCCCTCGACCGCAGCGACCGCGAGCGGCGCGACATGCTGGCCGACATCGCCCACGAACTGCGCACGCCCCTGACGGTCATGCGCGGGCGGCTGGAAGGCATTGTAGACGGCGTTTACCCGCCCACCAGCGAACAAATCACCCCGGCCCTCGAAGAGACCTACCTGCTCGAACGCCTGGTGGAAGATTTGCGCCTGCTGACCCTGGCGGAAACCCGTCAATTGCATTTCGAAACGAAAGCAGTGGACTTGAACAACATCGTGCAGCGAGCCATTGGCCTGTTCCAGGCGGAGGCGGAAGAGCGGAACATCACGCTTACGCTGCAAACGACCGATACACCGGCTACCGCCAACATCGACCCACAACGCACCGAGCAAATCGTTGGCAACCTGCTGTCGAACGCTTTACGGTACGTCCCTACCGGCGGGAAAATCATGACGAGTGTAGCGCAGGAAAACCGGAAATGCAGCATCACCATCAGCGATAACGGCCCCGGCATTCCGGAAAAGGACCTGCCCTCGATCTTCAATCGTTTCTGGCGGGGCGAAAAATCCCGTTCGCGCACCTCGGGCGGCGCCGGGTTGGGGCTGTCCATCGCGCGGCAACTCGTCGAGGCGCAGGGAGGCAGCATCTCGGCCCGTAACCGACCCGAAGGGGGGCTGGAAATCCACTGTGAATTCCCGGCAAGTTGAACACATCTGCATGGGGGAAACCTACCGGCGAGGATTTCTCATCATCCGTCTCGATTTTCTAACGAAGTAACATTCGACCCTGCGCAACAGCCAAAAGGCGGGTAAAATTTTACCGTCGCCTACTCGCCCTCCATAGGCGAGGACGGCTCCCACGGACCACCCAATCCAATTTCTCGCAGGGATTCTATGACAGACCAACAATACGCAATCTCGGAATGGCACGATACCCAGCAAATCTATGCCCAGTTGAAAACGCTCATCAACCAGCCGCCGCACTCCATCCGGCGCGACCGGATGGAAGAGTTCTTGAAATACTTCGAGACCAATTGCCAAAAGTCCAAAGCCTTGACGGAGGAAGCCAAACAGTACATCCCTGGCGGTGTGCAGCATAACCTGGCTTTCAATTATCCCTTCCCGATGGCCATCGAAAAAGCCGAGGGCGCGTACATGTGGGACGTGGATGGCAACCGCTATATCGACTTCCTGCAGGCAGGCGGCCCGACGGTATTGGGCAGTAATTATGCGCCGCTGCGCGAAAAGGTGCTGGAAGTCATCAACACGTCGGGGCCGGTCACCGGGCTGTTTCACGAGTACGAACTCAAGCTGGCGAAATTGGTCAACCGGCTGATGCCCAATATCGAGATGCTGCGTATGCTCGGCTCCGGCACGGAAGCCGTGATGGCATCCATCCGCGCGGCGCGGGCGCATACCGGCAAACACAAAGTCATCAAGGTAGGTGGGGCTTACCACGGCTGGAGCGACCAGATGGTCTACGGGCTGCACGTGCCCGGCACCGGGCGTTACGAAGCCGCCGGTATTCCCAAAGGCGCATCCGCCAACACACAGGAGTTCTATCCGAACGCTTTGGGCGCACTGAAGCGCCTGCTGATCATGAACCGCTTACGGGGCGGCACGGCAGCGGTGCTGCTCGAGCCGGTGGGCCCTGAAAGCGGCACGCGGCCCGTCGAAAAGGATTTCAACCAAAAGGTGCGTGCGCTGTGTGACGAGTTCGGCGCGCTGCTGATCTTCGACGAGGTGGTGACCGGCTTCCGCCTGGGCATGGGCGGTGCACAAGGCTATTTCGGCGTCAAGCCCGACCTGACGGTCTTCGGCAAGTGCATCACCGGCGGATATCCGATGGCAGGGGCCTTAGGCGGACGGCGCGAAGTGATGATGCACCTGTCGGCAGGCATCGGCGGCACCGGCGAGCGCGCCTATGTGGGCGGGACGCTCTCGGCCAATCCGCTCTCGTGCGTGGCAGGCTACTACGCCCTGCTCGAAATGGAGCGCACCAACGCCCCGGTGCTGGCCGGGCGCGCCGGCGACCGCCTGACCCGCGGTTTGAACGATATTATCGAGGAACATCGTTTGCCCTTCGTAGCTTACAACCAGGGCTCGATCGTCCACCTGGAGACGGCGGCGGTTATGCTACTCGACTTCAAGAATCCCATCAAGCTCTTCCGCGAACTCAATCCGCGCAAACACATGATGGAGGAGATGGGTGCGGCGTACATGTCGCAGGGCCTGATCACGCTGGCCGGCTCTCGCATGTACACCTCGATGGCCGATACGGACGAGGTGATCGACGAGGCGCTGTCCCGATTCGAGGTGGTGCTGAGCAGCGTGGAATAGTTGCTGAATAACGAAACTCCCTGATTGCGTCAGGGAGTTTCGTTATCTCGTAGATGGTATGGAGCTTTGCACGGGGGAATCGGTTACTTCTCTCCGTTCAGTCGGCTGTAAATTCCCTTGGTCGCCTTATAAAATTCGACGAATTCCTTGAACTGCCTGTCGTACACATCGCGGTGGGCGGGTTGGGGCTCGTAGACGGCTTTCACGTCGATTTTCTGGGGCACCTCGTCGTAGCGCATCATGCCCAGCCCCACGGCGGCCATGAACGCCGAGCCGACCGCGTTGGCCTGAATGGGGTCCTTCACCTGACGGATGGTCAGATTCATCACATCGGCGAAGATCTGGCACCACACATCCGAGTTGGCCCCGCCGCCGACGAAGTTCATCGCCGTCAGCTTACGGCCCAGGAATTTTTCCACCGGCGCAAGCAGCCAGTTCGTGTTGAAAGCCACGCCTTCCATAAAAGCGCGGATGACGTCTTCGCGCGAATTTTCCAGCGACAGGTTGAAGAGCGCCGCGCGCACGTGATGGTCTTCCACCGGGGCGCGTTCGCCGTAAATCCAGGGCGTGTAGATCACGCCGTTGCTGCCGGCGGGTACGCGCTCGGCAATCTTATCCATCAGCTTGTACACGTCCGAGGCGCGTCCTTCGCGCAGCAACTCGTCCTGGTGATAGAGAATCTGATCGCGCAGATAGTTCAAGTTGCCGCCCGCCGTGGTTTGGGTGGCGATCAACAGGAACTTACCGGCGATGGCGCATGGCACCGAGGCCGTGGCGGAAAAGATGTCGGTCTTCTTGAAAGGCACGTGCGCCGCGATCCAGGAGGAGGTACCGATGTAGAGATGCGCCTCGAAGTCCCGCACCGCCCCGGAACCGATGGCTGCAGCAGTGACATCAATCGACCCGGCAACGACTTTGACGCCGGGCTTCAGCCCCACAGCCTGGGCCACATCAGGCTTGAGTTCGCCAATGAGCGCGTCGCAGGGCACGATCTCGGGGAACTTGTCGGGGGCGATGCCGCAGTCGCGCAGCAACCCCTCGTGGTAGGCCACATGCGCCGAATCGCGGTTGTCGGTCACCCAGGAGGTCAGGATCGAGTCGGGGGTAGCGACAAAGCGTCCTGTCAGGCGCAAATTCATATAATCCAGCACGTTCAGGAATTTGTAGGTCTTTGCGTAGACTTCGGGGAACTCGTCGCGGATGAGGAGCATGTGTGCTGCCGGATCGGTGCCGGTTACGCTCGGCGCACCTCCCGTCAGGTTGATCCATCGCAAAAGCTTGAGGGGGTTGTACCCTTCGACGTTGACCCACCCTTCGGTGAGTTGCTTCAAATTCTTCGCGCCACGCATATCCATCCACAAGACGGCGTTCATCAGCGCTTTCCCATCGCGATCTACGGCGATGGTGCCTTCTCCCTGCGTGGAACAACACACCGCGAGGATGTCCTGCACGGGCACGAGATTCTTGTCGATCAGCTTTTTGGCCGTGGCGAGGAAGGCGTTCCACCAGTCGCCGGGAGTCTGTTCCGCGCCACCGTTGGGCAGGATGTGCAGCGGCGTGGCCTGGAATTCCCAGCCGACGACTTTACCCGATATCGAAACCAGCGCGGATTTGCAGCCCGAGGTGCCCAGGTCGACCGCCAGGATGTACGCTTCGTTTGCCATGATGTCTCCTTTGTTCCGTCAGGAAGCCTGCTCCAGGCTGGGGATTTCGCCAGACTCCTCGGCCGGCGGCGCCTCGAATTGTGGGTCCTTTAAACGGGTGATGATCAAGACGCTCAATAGCATCAAACCAACGGCAAAAAGCAGTCCGGGAGTGAAGGAACCGTCGGGAGCTTTCAGCGCCTCCATGATGTAGACGAACACCACCGAGGCTTGCCCGGCGAGCTGGATCAAGCCGGTGGAGGTGCCTTCGGGAGTCGGCTGGGTGACTTCGGCGGCGTATTGCATGGCTATCGGGCTGACGCCAATCAGGAAGAAACCCAGCACAAAAGACGATGCATACAGCCACCAGGCGCTGGTGGCGTAGATCAGCCCGATCATGCCGGGGATCGACAGCAGGAACCCGGCGAACAGATAGATCTGGCGTTTGTGCTGCTTGTCAGAAAACGGTGGGATGACCACCGCGCCAATGGTGCCGCCGATCAACAGGAGCGCGCCCAGCGTACCGGCCTGGTCGGGCGTGAAGCCGCGTGGACGGATGATGGCCTCCACCCAGGTGGTCAGGCCGTTGAAGATGCCCATACCCACAAAGAAGATCGCCAGGCAAAGCCAGAAAGCCTGGACGGTCAGGGCGTGCTTGAGGCCATCCAGCATAAGTGAGCGCGTTTCCATGCCGGGCGGGCAAGGCGGCGTTGGCGGGTTCTCGCGGGCCAACAGAACGAACAGCAGCGACGAAAAAGCGGTCACCGCGCCGTAGACCAGTTGCACCTGCGCAATGGACATGGACTCGGTTAGCATGGGCGTCAAGGCCATGCCAAGCGCGGTACCCACCAGGCTGGCAAGCGTCACCAAGCCCACAGCGGTGGCGCGCTCCTCGATGGAGAACCAGTTGGCGGGTACTTTGGTCCAGGCGTTGAGCAGGAACGGTTGGGCGATGCCCACGCCGATGGTGCTCCACAAAACCAGGGTGTAGTTCGTTCCCGCAAATCCGCGCAACAGCCCGAAGACGCCCATCAGCACCGCGCCGATACCAACCGCCAGTCGGAATCCGTAGGTGTCGATCGCCCAGGAGACTGGGATGGAAAGCGGGATATAAACGATCATGAAGGACATCGCCAGCATGCCAATCTCAAGGTCGCCGACGCCATAATATTTGGCTGCCGGCCCCGTGATAGGCGCATAGGCGATCCACAAGACCTGGATGGTCAGGTTGATGAACATGAACACTGCCAGCACCACCCAGCGATAGCCGTAGAGTCTAAATTTGGGGTCCGTCATGTTTTCCTCACCAGTCAAGGATTTGACTCTCCGCCTGGGGCGACGCTTCTCGAAGGCAGGAGGTCGATATTTCCCCGATTATAGCCGAGAGCGCCAAAACGTGTGCGGCTCTCATTCTGGGCCCCCACATCCACCTCCTTACCACGGGAAATCCTAAAGAACCACTCTTTTATGGGCCCAGAAAACGGGATACAATCCCGCCTATCATGACGACCTATAAAATAATCCAAAACGGAACGGTATACACGCCAGCCGAGAAGATCGAGGGGGGAGTGGTATTGATCGCCGATGGGCAGATTCAGGCGGTAGGCCAGCAGGGCCAGGTGCCCATTCCAGCCGAAGCCGAGCCTTTCGACGCGGGCGGTTTATCGGTGGCTCCTGGCTTCATCGACGTACACACCCACGGCGTCCTGGGATACGACAATATGGGCCTGGGCCTGGCGGAGGTCATTCCGCGCCTGCCGGCCTATGGCGTGACCGCCTTTATGGCAACCACGCTCACCTATCCCCGCCAGGAAGTGCTCGCAGCGCTGGAACAAATGGCCGAAGTGCTCTCCGCGCCGCCCAAAGGCGCAGCCTGCCTGGGGATTCACATCGAGGGGCCACATCTCTCACCCAAACGTCCCGGCATGGCGACCGCTGAGTGGCTCTATCCGCTCTCCACGACGGATTTCCAAGCCTATCAGCAGGCAGCCGGCGGTCACATCAAGATGATCACCTTCGCACCCGAAGAGGATGGGGCATTGGAGGCCATCCCGGCGCTGATCCGTGCCGGGGTAGTACCCGTGATCGGCCACTCAGACGCGACCTTCGAGCAGGTGCAAAAAGCGGTGGAATTGGGGCTCAACCATGCCACGCACACCTACAACGCCATGCGCCCCTTGCTGCACCGTGAGCCGGGCGTGGTAGGCGCCGTGATGTTCTTCGACCAGGTCTACGCCGAGTTGATCGCCGACGGCGTGCACATCCATCCGGCGGCGATGGAGATTCTGCTGCGCGTCAAGGGCCTGGACAAGGTGGTGCTGATCTCAGACTCCGCGCCACTGGCAGGCCTCCCGGAGGGCGAATACGAATGGGAACACAAACCCATCCTGGTCAAAGGCGGACGCTGCCAGCTCCCCGACGGGACTCTGGCCGGGGCGCACGCCTCGCTCGACAGCGACGTCCGCAACCTGGTGCGATTGCTCGGCTACCCGCTGGAGAAGGCGCTGATCCCGGCCACGCGCAGCGCGGCTAATTCGATCGGCGCGCAGCACAAAGGACGGCTCGAATCCGGCTGCGATGCCGACTTGGTCCTGCTCGATGACGATATCCGTCCGATTGCGACTTTTGTCGGCGGCGAACTGGTTTGGAAGCGCGAATGAATCGAGCGGGCAAATCCCCTGTTGACGCTGAAAGTCAAAAAACGTGGAGGCTTTTCGCCTCCGCGTTCGACTTCAAAAAAAGAGAAATGGCTAAATCGCCTCGCCTTTGAACTGGCTGACATATAGGTGGTGGTAAAAGCCGCGCTGGTCGAGCAACTGCTGGTGCGTACCTTTTTCGACGATCTCGCCATCGTTGACGACCAACACCTGGTCGGCATCGCGGATGGTGCTCAAACGGTGGGCAATGACGAAACTGGTGCGCCCTTCCATCAGCCGCAGCAGCGCATTCTGGATGCGCACCTCGGTGCGCGTATCGACGCTGCTGGTGGCTTCGTCCAGGATCAGGATGCCGGGATCGGCCAGGATGGCACGCGCAATCGCCAGCAGTTGGCGTTGTCCCTGGCTGAGATTGCTGGCCCGCTCCGCCAGGTTGGTCTGGTATCCCTGCGGCAATTGACGGATGAAGTGGTCGGCGTCGGCCATTTTGGCAGCCCGGATGACTTCCTCGTCGCTGGCGTCCAACCGCCCATAACGGATGTTTTCCATGACCGTATCGGAAAACAGGAAGGTGTCCTGTAAGACCAATCCAAGCTCACGGCGCAGGTCGGCTTTGCGGATATCGCGGATGTCCGCATCGTCGATGCGGATGCTGCCCTCGTCGATCTCGTAAAAACGGGTAAGCAGGTTGATGATAGTCGTCTTGCCTGCGCCGGTTGGGCCGACCAGGGCGATGGTCTTTCCGGCTCTGGCCTCCAGGCTCATATCTTTGATAATGGGTATTTCAGGACGATAGCCAAAACGGACATGCTCGAAGTGTACGTGACCGTGTATGGTTTCGAGCGAAAGCGCATCCGGCGCGTCGTCCACTTCAGAGGGCACATCGATGATCTCGAAAACGCGCTCTGCACCGGCCAACGCCGCCTGGATGGAGTTGTACATATTTGCCAATTGGCGCAGCGGTTGGATGAAATTCTGCCCATAGGTGATGAAGGTGGCGATGATGCCGACGCTGGCCAACCCTTGAAGCGCCAGCCAACCTCCCAACCCGGCCAGCACGATGACGAAGAAATTGCCCAAGACGTTGGTCAACGGCATCAACAACAAGGCATAACTGTTGGCATATACACTGGTGCGGAAAACTTCCTGATTGCTACGCCGGAAGGTATCGATGACCGACTCATTGCGACGGAACGCTTTGACCACTTTCTGGCCGCTGATAGCTTCTTCCATTACACCGTTCATCTCGCCCAGATGTTTCTGTAATTCACGGAATCCCCGACGCGTATACCGGGCGACAAACTCGGTAAAAGCGAACATGATCGGCACCACCAGCACAGAAGCCAGCGCCAGCCAGAAATTCAATATGAACATGGCGATCAGGATTCCCACCAACGAAAGTACGCTGGCCAACAAAGAGGTCACATTCTGCGAAACCGCCTGGTTGATGGCGTCGATGTCATTCGTCAGGCGGCTCATCAATTCACCGGCCGGATTACGGTCAAAGAAAGCCAGCGGCAGCGTTTGCAAATGGGAGAACAGGTCTTTTCGCAACTGTTTCAGCGCACGCTGTGAGACATCCGCCATCAGCCAGCCGGCAGCCGCCTGAAAGAGATTATTTAAGAGATAGACCGCCAGCATCCAGAGCGCGATTCCCGATAGCCCCGCCAATTCTTTCGTCGAAATAAATTTATCGATTGCCACGCCCATCAAGTAGGGGCCGATCAACCCCAACACAGTATAGATGAGCACAAAGACAAACACCAATGCCAGCATGAGCTTGAATGGCCCCAGATATGGCAACAGGCGCACCAGGGCGCTGCGCGGGTTCCGAGCTTTTTCGATCCTGGACATGCTCGATGGCCGTCGCTGCATGCTAGCGCGGATTCTGCTGGTATCGTGACTCGAAGAGGAGGATTGCATGCTCATTTCTGCGCCTCCTGCGCATTCTGTGACGAGGGCTCTTCCAGGTGGAAACCATTGCCCAATTGCGAGTCATAAATCTCCCGATAAATCGGGCTAGATTCCAACAACGTGCGATGGGTTCCCTCGGCGGCAATACGCCCCTTGTCGATGACGACGATCTTGTCGGCTTTCAACACAGTGCTGATACGCTGCGCCACCATCAAGGTCGTCCGCTGCGAGGCCGTAGAGCTGGTGCGCCGGTGCGCCAACGCATCCAAGGCTTCCTGAATTTTTGTTTCGGTCTCCACATCGACGGAACTGGTGCTGTCATCGAGGATCAGAATATGGGGATGGACCAACAGCGCCCGGGCGATAGCGATGCGCTGTTTCTGCCCTCCCGACAGGTTGGCACCGCGCTCCTCGACATGCGCATCGTAGCCCTGGGGAAACGACATGATGAAATCATGCGCCTGCGCGGCCTGGGCGGCAACAACCACGTCCTCGTCGCTGGCCTGGGGATTGCCATAACGGATATTGTCGCGCACCGTCCCGGAGAACAGCACGGTCTCCTGGGGAACGATGGCGATATGCGCCAGCAACGAGTCCTGCTGAATGTCGGTAACATTCAGCCCGTCGATCAGAATCCGCCCGCTGGAGGCGTTATAAAAGCGCGGAACCAGATTGACCAGTGTCGACTTTCCCGCACCGGTCGCGCCCAGGATGGCGACCGTCTGCCCCGGCTCGATGACCAGGTCGATCCCATCCAGGACCTTTTCGCTGCTATTCCCATTGTAGTAGAAAGAGACGTTCTCGAAAACGATCCGGCCCTGAGCCGTTTCGGGCAGTTCCAGCGCGTCAGGACGATCCAGGATTTCGGGTACGGTCTCCAATACATCGTTGACGCGCTTGGCCGAGGCCAGACCACTGGCCCAGGTATTCGAGAGCATGGTCATCATAATCAGGGGAGTCATGGTCGTTAGCAGGTAATTAGTAAAAGCCACAATCTGCCCGACGGTCAGATCGCCCTGGATCGCCTGGATGCCGCCCGCCCAAATGACAATGACCATACCGATGTTGACGCAAACAGTCAAAGCCGGCGACATACTGGCCATGAATTCCATGACCCGCACCGAATTTTCGGTAAAGTCCTCATTGGACGACTCGAAGCGCTCCCCTTCGAAATCGGCACGTACGAAGGCTTTCACCAGGCGTGCGCCAGCCACATTTTCCTGTAAGACGGTATTCAGCCTATCGAGCTTTTGTTGAACCAGCCGAAAGAGCGGCTCCATCTTGATGATGAAAAAGACAATGATGATCGAAGTCACCAACAGAAGCGGAAGCATCGTCAGCGCCAGGCTGCGGCTGGTACTGACCATCAAGATCAGGCTGCCAACCATCAGCAACGGAGCGCGCGTGCCGATCCGCAGCGATACCTGCACCAAGCGCTTCATCGCAACGGTGTCGCTGCTCAGACGCACCATCAACTGGCCGGTTTGCATGCGGTCAAGGTTTCCGAATGAAAAAGACTGGATTTTAAGAAACAGCGCGTCTCGCAGATCGCGAGCAACGTTCTCGCCCACTTGTACCGACAGAATATTGTTTCCGACGGCCACCAGGGTACTCGTGGCCGAAATACCAAGCATCACCAAGGCAGTCTGGAGCACCACTTGTTGGTTCTGTTGCTGGATGCCCTGATCGATGATGCGCTCGATCAGGCGCGGAATGGAAAGGTCCATAAAAACCAGCGAGGTCAGCAAGGCCAGGGCCGCAATCGCCCGTTTCCAGTAAGGGCGAACGAAAACCAATATTTTGGGAATTTGATCCATTGATGTACTCAGGTAATGGAATTATTCTTTGGAGAGTTCTGTGAAAAGGAGAATTATGCATGCGTTCGTTTTGCCCAGAAAACGCACCCACAGGCAACTCTTACCACAGACTCCCAGAAAAGCCTAAAGACAATTGTCTATCATACCCTCAATTTCGAATGGAAAAAGTATCTTTCGAAAAACATCCACAATTCATTCATAATCCAACCACAAAGGAGGAAAAAGAAGATGCTTTTGGAATTTTCTGTTGTGAATAAGGAGTGGGAAAGTGTGGACACACAGCGCCAGATTATCGCGCTATGTAAAGATTTGTCCCTTCCAATGGCATCGATACAAAGCGATAAAAATACTTCATCCCGGCCTGAGGGGGGCAGGTCGGGATGAAGTGTCAATATTTTAGCACAGGATATATGCGTTGTCTACCCCGAATTGCCCCAATTTTCCAATTCGCACAAACGTGAAAAGAACGGTCACGAGAAAAAGATGCCTCGGCACTTCCACAGGCTTTCGCTCTCGCTGAGAGGGCATGGCAAGCAGTCATTGCGTTTATCTTACAAGTTTCTTAGAAGGGGGACGTTCCTATTGACATCCAAAAATAAGTATGTAATACTACCTGCATTAGCAGGGCAACCTGCTTTATATATCGCCATCCTTAAAGAAGAGGAGGTGGTGTCTAACATGGACAGTAATAGTATCCAACGTAGCGCTGTGGCATCCCTCCTCGGTCTCCGATAAGGAAGCCACAGCGCGCCACGAATGCCGCCCGCAAGGGCGGCATTCAGGTTTAATACGGGGGAATGCCTGAACTTGCACTTTGAAAAGCTTTACCTCCCTCATCGACTCCCTTGCCACGGGAAATTCCAAAGAACCCGACCAGCGACCACAGAACAAAAAACACCGCCCTCCGAACTGGAGGGCGGCAAACGGAACAAATTTATTCGTCGCCGAATGAAATTCCAACGGAACGCGCAGTTATCACCTCGCTACCTTTGGGATCCACGCGCTTGGGCACGGCAAAAGCCTCGGTCAGCGGAATGTCGACGATGCTGTTGCTCTGCAAAGCTACCATGCGGTCGAAACGCCCCTCCGCCGCCACGTAGACGGCAGCCGAGCCGTAACGCGTGGCCAACCAGCGATCGAAAGCCGAGGGAGTGCCGCCGCGCTGGACATGCCCAAGGACGGTCACACGCGTCTCAATGCCGGTCACATGCTCGATATATTCTCCCACCTTATGACCGACGCCGCCCAGCCGCGGGACGTACATCTCGTCGCCGGAGCGGGTGAAGACCTGGTCCTCCTCGGGTGGTTTCGCGCCTTCAGATACGGCCACAATGCTGAAGAGGCGTTCGTGTTCACGACGATGTTCGATCTGGTTCACAATAGAATCCCACTTAAAAGGGATTTCAGGAATCAGAATCACATCCACCCCACCGGCCACGCCGGCGTGCAATGTGATGAACCCGGCATTTCGCCCCATCAATTCGACCACCATGACGCGATGATGGGCTTCCGCCGTGGTATGCAGGCGGTCGATGGCATCAGTGGCAATATTCATCGCCGTATCGAAACCAAAAGTAACCTCGGTACCATTGATGTCATTATCAATGGTCTTGGGCACACCAATTACCGGAACACCGCGCAAAAACATATCGTGCGCAAAGCTGAGCGTGCCATCACCCCCGATCACGACCAGACAATCCAATTTTTGATCCTTGATCGCTTGAATAATGTCGTTCGAAACGTCGACGATTTCTTCCTTCCCATCGTTGACAACCTTGCGTGCATAGGGATTGCCACGATTGGCCGTCCCCAAGATCGTCCCCCCGCGTGGCAGGATTCCGCTCACATCGTCATCATTGAGCGGGATGACGCCACCTGGAATGAGAAATCCATCATAGCCGTCTTTGACTCCCAGAACTTCACATTGATAGTCATTAATAGCTGTTTTAACAACTGCGCGAATGACTGCGTTCAGTCCTGGCGCATCTCCACCGCTGGTCAACACACCGATGCGCTTCATAGCGTACAACCTCCTACAAAGTTATAATGATCCTTCAGGGATCACCGTACAAGCTGCATTTATGAGAGTGTTTTCGCGTTAAATTCGAATTTTTGCTCTCGTACATCACCCTTTTTACGGAAATTCCAAAGAATCGTTAAGATAAAACCCACACGCATTATAGTCGCTTTCCGGCAAAAAGAAAGGCGGCAGTGCCGCCTCTCATCAATCCCGCAAGTTCAGGGAATCTGGAACGTAAAGCGCCAATCGGAATCGCTGCGTTGAAGCTGTGTGGTCGCACCAACGATCTCGATCCAGGTATTTCCAGGCTTGAGGGGGAATATCTTGTTATCAGGTGTAACCAGATTATAAAGCATATTCTGTGCCAGCCGCTGCCAACTTAACTCGAAGCCCTGGCCGTCACGGAACAGATAGGCTTTTCCTGGTCCGGCCATGACAATATCGACGATCTCCGGCTTGCGGGAATAGTATTGATGCGGCACATAGAGCACAAGCAAGTTATCGGCAGAAATGGGCTGATTGGTCAGACGGTCGGTCAGTTGGGCATATTGTTCATTCTTGCCATTGGTGGGATCGTCTGTTGTATCGGAATAACGATAATACTTCCCTGTCGTGGGATCATAATCCCAACGGTTGTAGATGGCCGATGAATAACGGACGTAAACATGCTGCGCCGGCGCTCCTTGTTGCGGCAACCCGTAACGGAAGAGCCAGCCGTCCAGGTTCTGCGGTCCGTTTCCACCGGGAACCTTCTTCTGGTCGAAGTATTTCGTCAGGTTGGCAGTGTTCGTCATCAGATAGTTGACGCCGTTCGGTTCGTAACGACACATCGGGGGGCAGACGAAGCTGACCAGGCGGTCGGCGTAATTCATGTTATAGAGCAGGTTGAGCACACGATAGTCGGCAGAGCCGAAGGCGAAATCGGGCTTGTACATCTGCATAATGTGATTGTCGAAGAAGCGCGCCGAACGGATGGGCCCTACCATCGAAGCGTCCTGCCCAAGGTAGAGCGCAATGAAGCGCGTGGTGCCCTCTTCGGTGTAATATTCGTAGACGTGGTCGGCCAGTGAAAGTCCCCATTGCGGACGATACTCACGCGGAAGGTTGGCGACCTTAACCGCTAACGGACGGCGATTCAGCAGGTCGGGGTTGTCCACCTTCAAACCTGTCAGGGGATCGATGCCCTTGGGGAAATTCTGCGGACCATAACCCTCCGCCGGGTAATTCGGCGTTGGCGAGACAGTAGGGGTAGAAGTCAGGGTGACGGTTGGCGTCAGTGTCAGTGTTGGGGTCAGGGTTGGGGTTAAGGTCAGCGTCGCAGTCGGAGTCTCGGTGGCAAAAAGACCAAGAGGAGAAACCGATCCGCAGGCTGCCAGCAAAACACACATCAAGGCGAAGAGTAAAAACCGCTTCATTGGTCCTCCAATGGACACAATCATACCGCAAATTCGAACCATCCTGCCTGCTCGATTGTGGGTTCTTTGGGATTTCCCGTGGTAAGGGAGTAAATGTGGGGTGTTGGGGGGGGGGGCGGGCGCCCCCAACCCCCCCAAAACCCACAAA
>JBJKRF010000149.1:0-5140 GCA_046704785.1 Anaerolineales bacterium
CTGAACCACGACGGCCAGAACGGTGCACGAAGGAGGAAATTTCAAGGTTTTGCCCGCTTTTTCCTTCGTGCTCGTCGTGTCCTTGGTGGTTAAAAGAATGGTTTCCCGTTAAAAACGGTTGAGCCAGAAATACGAAGGCCACGTATCCCTTTTCCTGTCCCTGTGTTATATTTCGCAGACCCGTGGGGCAGGCTGGATAGCTTGCCCTTGACTTTTTTAGGAGGAAAGTTCGATGCGCACACGAGTTGTCATCACGGGCTTGGGATGTATCAGCCCGGTTGGAAATACAGTTCAAGAAACCTGGGAGGCGCTGGTCGCCGGAAAATCTGGTGCGGGGCCAATTACTCATTTCGACGCCTCTGCACATAAGACGCGCTTTGCATGCGAAGTCAAAGGCTTCGACGGCCCCGCCTTGCTGGGCGGGCGCGACGCGCGCCGCATGGATCGTTTTAGTCAGTTTGCCGCCGCCGCCGCCGATCAGGCTGTGCAACATGCCGGTTTAACGGTCACAGACCAAAACCGCGACCGGATCGGGATCATCGTCGGCTCCGGCATTGGCGGCATTGGGACGCTTATCGAGCAGGTCGAAACCCTGCACGCCAAAGGCCCAGACCGGGTCAGTCCCTTCCTGGTTCCCATGATGATCTCCGACAACGCCGCCGGATCAATCGCCATTCGCCTGGGCGTTCGCGGCCCTAACGAGGCCATTGCCACCGCCTGCGCCACCGGCACCAACACCGTCGGGGAGTCTGCCGAGATGATTCGACGCGGCGCCGCCGATATTATGCTGGCAGGGGGCGCCGAAGCCTCCATCGTGGCCGTGGCAATGGCCGGGCTTAACGTCATGACGGCGCTGTCCACGTACAACGAAAATCCGCAACAGGCCTCGCGCCCATTCGACAAAAACCGCGACGGTTTTGTCATGGGCGAGGGAGGCGCCATTTTGGTGCTCGAGTCGCTGGAACACGCCAAAGCACGCGGCGCGGAAATCCTGGCCGAAGTAAGCGGCTACGGCCTCAGCGACGATGCTTATCACATGTCGCACCCGGCAGAGAATGGCGCCGGGGCAGCCTTGTGCATGAAACTGGCGCTCGAAAGTGCGGGTTTGAACCCTGAAGACATCAGTTACATCAATGCACACGGCACCTCGACCTACTGGAACGATAAATCTGAAACCGAAGCGATCAAAACGGTTTTTGGTGAACAGGCTTACAACATTCCGGTCTCTTCCACAAAATCGATGACAGGGCACCTGTTGGGGGCCTCCGGTGCCATCGAAGCCGTGGCCTGCGTAAAAATGTTTCAGGACAACGTCCTGCCGCCTACAATCAACTATGAAACCCCTGATCCGGAATGTGACCTGGATTACGTCCCTAATACCGCTCGCAAGGCGCATCCCAAACACATCATGTCGAACTCCTTCGGGTTTGGTGGTCACAACGCAACGGTTATCTTCAGCCGCTTCGAAGGATAAAAAGCGGGTTCGCAAACCGAAGAAGACGGCGACGATTCCTCGGGCGGCATTGGTGCCGTCCCTGGCGTGGGAATTTTTTCAGGAGTCTTTATGGCTTACGCACACATTACCGGATGGGGAATGGCCGTTCCCGAAAAGGTGTTGACCAACGACGACCTCACGAAAATGGTCGAGACCAACGACAAATGGATTCGGGAGCGCACGGGCATCCGGGAGCGCCACATTGCAGCAGATGAGCAGACGGCGGCCTCTCTCGGCGCAGAGGCCTCCATCCAGGCCCTGACGGTGGCAAATCTGGCGCCTACAGAGTTGGACCTGATCATTTGCTCCACATCCTCCCCGGAACACATCTTTCCAGCCACGGCCTGCATCATCCAGGATCAGATTGGAGCGACCAAAGCAGGGGCCTTCGATCTGCTGGCCGCCTGTACCGGCTTCATCTATGCGCTAGACATGGCCGCGCAGGCCATTCGCAGCGGTTCGGCAAAGAATGTTCTGGTGGTTGGCGCAGAGACGCTCTCACGCTTCGTGGACTGGAAGGACCGCAATACCTGCATCCTGTTTGGCGATGGCTCCGGCGCATTCGTCTTACAGGCCAGCGAAAAACCGGGCGGCGTCATGGGTTCTGTGCTCCACTCTGACGGTTCGGGCAGTGACCTGTTGACCATCCCCGGTGGGGGCAGCAAACATCCAGCCAGCGACCTGACCGTCCATGCCGGGCTACACTTCATCCATATGGACGGCAAGGAAGTCTTCCGCTTCGCAACGCGCGTTATGGCGCAGGCCACTACCGAAGCGCTGGAGTCTTCCGGATGGAACGTCGAAGACCTGGCGCTGATTATTCCTCATCAAGCCAATCTACGCATCATCGATGCAGCAGCCCGCAGTTTGAAACTGCCCATAGAAAAATTCATGGTCAACCTCGACAGGTACGGCAACACATCCACAGCATCCATCCCCATTGCGACCGTCGAGGCCATCCAACAGAAACGTATCAATCCGGGCGACCGGATCGTCTTCGTTGGCTTCGGCGCGGGATTGACCTGGGGCGCACTGGCCGCCGAATGGTCCGGGCCACTCGAAACCGAGCACAAAGTCGACCAGTCACGCTACCACCTGCTGGGACGAGTCCGCTCCTGGCTTCTGCGCCTGATGCGGCTGCTGGATAGTTTCTTCTATCACGACGGCTTGTAAAGCCTGAACAGCGCCGGGGGCGCAAAGCCACTATATACATTTCATTTGGATTGTGGTATTAATTCTCCTGCCGGGTAGTATACGTTCCGGCATATCAAAGGATACGAATAACAAGCAAAAATTGAGTCAAAATTTTTTCCGGGCTCTCCCGGATTTTATAAAGAGGCAAAAATGGATATTGGACTTCCCGAACTATTGGTCATCTTGGTGATCGTGGTCATTCTGTTTGGCCCTGGTCGCTTCGGCAAAGTGTTGGGGGAACTCGGCAGCGGCTTGCGTGCCTTCAAAGATGGATTGCAGGGCGACGAAAAGGATGCCGACAAGAAAAATGGGGAACAACCCACCGATCAAAGTGGAAACATCGAACCAAAATAAGTCGAAATCCTCCCCTGCGGAGGATTTTTTGTCGACATGGGACGACTCCACTTCATTGACCCCAACCCTACCGGCGCACCTGCCGTCCTCCTGCTCCATGGCTTAGGCGCCAATGGATCGTCCTGGGCCTTGCAAATTCCCCCTTTAACCGAGACCGGCTTCCGCCCTATAGCGCCGGATGTCTCCGGCTTTGGCGAGTCACACTACGACGGCCACGGGTGGAACTTCAAGCGTGCAGCAGGCGAGTTGTCTGCCCTGCTCGACGAGCTGCAAACCGGCCCCGTTCATATCGTTGGGCTTTCGATGGGCGGTGTGATCGCGCAGCAACTTGCCTTCGACGAGCCGGAACGGATTCGCAAACTGGTACTGGCCAGCACCTTTGCGGCGCTACGTCCCGCGCATTGGACCGGCTGGGGGTATTTCCTGCGGCGTGTAATTTTGGTGTGGGGCCTGGGAGCTCAAGGCCAGGCGCATTTCGTCGGCGAGCGGCTCTTCCCTGAGCCCAACCAGGAACCGCTGCGGCAAATATTCCTCGAACAAATTGAGCAGGCCGACCCGCGCGCCTATCGCGCCGCCATGCGTTCCATTGGATTGTTCGACTCGCGCCGGCGCTTAAAACAGATCAAAGCGCCCACGTTAGTTATCACCGGCAGTAACGACGGCACGGTCTCGCCGCATATTCAGACGATCCTCGCGGACGGCATTCCCGGCGCGCGTCACGTCATCATTGCAGGCGCCCGGCACGCCGTCAGCGTGGATCACGCCGAAGAATTCAACCGAGAAATGCTGTCCTTTCTTCGAGAAACTTAAGCACGTCTCCCCAACTTCAAAAATCAAGCTTGGTTTATTGAGTCTGCCAGTTGCGCCGCCAACGCTGCAGGCGTATTCACCGGTTGCCGGCAGGCAAAACCCTGGCAGACATACGCCGTTGGCTGGTCGTCGAGCAATGAGCGTTCTTTGAGCAGTGTAGGCGAGCCATCCGCCGGAGGAAAATCCGAAATCGCAGTCACCTGGCGGGGACGGTACTTCTCCCAAAGAATTTTTGTCAGCGCCTGAGTTTGGGGATCCGACCACCTGCCGACGACAGCGATCTCATACGTCGGGCCAAGCGCAAAGTCGGCAGCACACAGCCACTTCGCAAAAGCTGTAGGATAACGCACTGCCAAATCCAGGATGGCAACCAGCATATCTTCGGCGTTCTTCCGCCATTCGAGACGGTCGCCGTAGGCGGCCAGCCGCAACAAGGCCTGGGCAGCCAGCGCATTCCCCGAAGGCGTGGCATTATCCTGAAGGTCTTTGGGACGTAATAGCAAAGCATCATGGTCGTCGCGCGTATCGAAAAAGCCACCTTGCGAGTCGGCATAATGGGCAGTCATTTCATCCGCCAGTTTCAATGCGCGCGCATACCACGCTGGATCGGGCACCGACTCATAGAGCGTCAGCAGCGCCAGGGTGAACACGGCATAGTCTTCCAAATAAGCATTGCAGGCGGCCACGTCTGCGCGCCAGGAGCGCAGCAGACGGTCATCCACATAAAGGTGATCGAGCAAAAAATGAGCGTTGCGGGTTGCCGCGTCGAGATAGTCTTGACGTCCCAGAGAACGCCCGGCTTCGGCAAAAGCCGTCAGGGCGAGCGCATTCCAAGATACCAGGATTTTATCGTCGGTGCCGGGGCGGATGCGCCGATCTCGGATTTCGAGCAAGCGGCTGTGACAAGCTGACAGTTGGGAGGCTGCTTCTTCAACGGTCATGCCGAAGCGGGAGGCCAGAGTCTTGTCATCGAGCGTCCGCTGAAGGATGGTTTTCCCTTCCCAATTCCCGTTGAGGCTCAATCCATAAGCCAGCTTGAAAAATTCGAAACTGTCGCCCAGTGCAGCTTGAATTTCAGCGTAGGTCCAAACGTAAAATTTCCCTTCCGATCCTTCCGAATCGGCGTCCAGGCTGCTATAAAAACCGCCAGACGGATGTGTCATTTCACGCAGGATAAAGTCCAAGGTCTCTTCACAGACCTGGCGGAACCTCGTTTCATCCGTCACCAGATAAGCATGCAGATAGGCCAAAGCAAGCTGGGCATTGTCATATAGCATTTTCTCGTAG
>JBJKRF010000150.1:0-9158 GCA_046704785.1 Anaerolineales bacterium
TGCTGCGCTTGCGCCAGAACCAGATCAATCAATTCATCGTGGCTCATCTGAGCCAAGTCGTTTCGGGTCATCGTGACCCTATCTTACCAAATCTCTTACCCTATCCGATAGGGTGTGAGTAGATACCCACTGGCGGTCGAACATCTGTGCAATAATGCGCGACGATTGTCGGTGAGGCTGAACGGTGTACAAGCCGACGCATTGGACGGCATGCCCCAACAGATACGGCTTTATCCGGGTGGGTTGGCGGCAGCATCTCAGGTGATCGAATTATTACGGGATCGTTTACAAGGCTGGGTGAAAGATTATCCACTTCTAGACGGGGCAAACTGGTCGGAGCAATTTCTTCAGCAGAAAGTGGAGACTGCCCTGGAGTTGCTGGATAGCGCAGTGGATGTACTGCCACATCCGCCGAGTTGGTTCCGCTTGCTACCTTCTCCGGCGAACCGGTTGGCATACCTTGCTTTTGCCACACTTTATCAGCGTCGTGAGTTAGCGCGCTTAACGATATTACGTCAGCAAGCTATCCACACCGTAGAAGTGAAATATGCGATCCTGGTTGGAAAGGAAATAAGGCAGCAGATACACAATATTTGCCATGAGCTATTGAAGGCTATAGATCAGGCCTCGGAGAGAGTGCAAATATTGCAGGCAGCCATGCAGGGCGCTTGTTTACGGTTGGAAAAACGCATTGGATATCCAGGGCGAGTTGAAACTCTTTTTCGTCAACCGGCAGTGAACCGCAACGTGTACGAATGGGCTTTTGTGCAGGGACATAAACCTGCTGATGAGATGCGTCTACTTCTGCTTGAGCAGGAAGGCCTGCTTGACGATTGGAAAGCATTGGATGCTCGAAAAATCGAAGCCGCGATTATGTCGTTTGGCCGAGG
Source organism: Anaerolineales bacterium (assembly GCA_046704785.1). Taxonomy (GTDB): domain Bacteria; phylum Chloroflexota; class Anaerolineae; order Anaerolineales; family Villigracilaceae; genus JBJKRF01. The sequence goes on from JBJKRF010000150.1 coordinate 891, forward strand.
TCTCTACCAATTCGTCTGGCATCTCACATTGGATGAGATACTGGCTCAACGGAACGATTCGGAACTGAGTTCCCTTTGGGCCTCCTTATCTCAAAGCGCCGTTCCGCTTTTGCGTCCTGACTTTGATAGTGTAGGGATGAAGGAAGGGGGGCATACAGTTCAAACTCAAATTTTTCTATGCCAGAGCGCAAGGAATACGCCATTCCTACCATTCTTGCACTCGCCGCTTTCTCGTTGGCAGGTGTTTTCGACGGGCGATCCATACCTGGCATGCTGCATCCGCTTGAGATATGGTATCCCATTCTTGGCACTGGACAATTTGTATAAGCGAGCGCAGAGCGTTTTCGAGAAAATGGAGCCAGGAGCGCGTGAGCGTTTCTCCCTCTTCGATGGGAAAGCGGGGATTACCTCATGATGTTTCGATCTCTCTTTCAAGGCTTGCCACGCTGCGTGCAGGTGCATACGGATGGCGCAATCCGTCCTGAACAAGGGCAGAGCGGATTAGCTGCTGTGGTGCGCGATGCTGCAGGTAGGATTCACGCCATCTGGACGCGCCGCGCGGGGCGGATGACTTGCAATGAGGCCGAATATGAGGCTGCTATCTTGGCACTCGAACGCCTGGTTCAAACCGGAGTTACTGACATAACCCTTTTCAGTGACAGCCAGGTCATGGTGCACCAGATGACCGGAATTGCTTCGGCACAAGCACCTGCACTGAAACGGGCCCAAGCAAAGTTGCGGGCGCTGGTAGTGCAATTCGAGAGCGTGAGATTCCAACATATCCCACGAGAACAGAATCGATTGGCAGATGCCCTGGCCAATGAAACTGCCGATGGACAGGAAGAGCAGTATGGATGAGATCGAGCTGATTGAACCCGGCGGGAGGCTTCCCAAAAAGCGGATTGTTGCCACAGGACGTTGGGATTCGGCGCCTATTCGCCGCGCGGTGCGCAAAGCTCGTGCGGAAGGGCGCCTGATCGATCTGACCTTTGGCCATGCTTGCCGTTGGGTCTACTTTATGGATACTGGCCATGTTGTGCTTGGTACAAAAGGATTGGCAGATGAGGGCGACTGACGCAAATTTTCAGCCGTTAAACATGCGAAATGGAGGTGCCGGATGACCGATAAGCTGATGGAGCAAATCGCTGTGCCAGAAAACTTACTGGCGGCTTGGCGCGCTGTGCGCGGGAACATTCCCAGATATCGACGTCGCCGCGCTGCCGGACCAGACGGTATAACGATGGAAGAGTTCGAACGCGAACTCCAGCCACAATTGGCAACTCTACGAGATATGTTGTTGAGTGGACGCTATTACCCGATGCCGCCTGCGCGATTCAAGTTACCTAAACGAGGTGGTGGAAAACGGGAAATTGCAGTGCTGACTGTGCGCGAGCGGGTAGCTCAACGAGCTGCCCAACAGGTGCTGGAGCCGCTTTGGGAGCCGGAATTCTTGCCGTGTAGTTTTGGCTTTCGTCCTGGAACTTCCATTGATCAAGCGGTTACTTATGTTCATGAGTTCCGGCAACATGGGGAGCGTTGGACGGTGGACGGCGACATCGCTGCTTGTTTTGATAGCATGGATCACGATATTCTGATGGCCCGCATTCATGCTAAAGTGCGCGACAGACGTGTATTGAAGCTGCTGCAAAATTGGCTTGACTCTGGTCTGATGCAGAGTGGGCTCCCGGTTGATATTGATCCCCAGGCAGCGATCGATGCCCATAAGAGAAAGAAATTTGTGCAGGATGGCGTGGGTTGGGTGCTGGAAACTGTAGCGGGAGAACCAGATATATATCCAGAAGATTATGGCGCCGATGCAGATCTTGGGGGCGTGCGCTCCTACGAAAACAACCTGACTCCAAAGCGCTACGCTGGATTGCTGGTGCGCCGGACACTCCTGAGCAGCGTGGTGCTCAACTCCGGGTTGGTTCGCCCTCATGCTGAGCGGGCTGCGCAAAAAGTAGCCGGGGCGCTGAGAGGATTGGTAGGGACGCCCGCCGGGCGTCGGTTACTTAAAAACGGTTCGCTTGTGGCCGGTGGTCTGGCCGGGGTTGCGGCGATTAGTGCATTGGCGGCCTGGTTGCTCAACCGGCGTGCAGGCCCTGCGCCAATTGGGGTCTTACAAGGTAGTCCGCTCTCACCTTTGCTTGCGAATATCTACCTGCACCCCTTCGACCAGCAATTGGTGAAAGGTAACTACCATTTGGCACGTTTTGCCGACGACTGGATCATTACTTCTGCCGAGCGTGATCACGCTGAGCGTTCCTATAATGACGCCCTACGAGCGTTGGGACGTATCCGGCTCAAGATCAATTCACAGAAGACGCGCATTCTGTCGCCGGAAGAACGGCTGGAATGGTTGGGGATCGTAATCCCCTGACAATCTGCGCTCTTCTGGCAAAGGAAAGGTCGAACGATGTCTACTCTTTACATCACCGAACCCGGTACGCAGGTCCACAAAGAAAGTGATCGCTTGATTATCAGGAAAGGCGATGAGATTTTGGATGCCGTACCGCTTATTAAAATCGATCAGGTGGTATTGATGGGACGCGGCGTGAGCCTGACGACCTCGGCCATGCACGCGCTGACCCGACGCGGCGTGGATGTGGTCTATCTTTCTGGAGGTGGGCGTTTTATATCGCGTGTTATTGGGCAGGAACACAAACACAGTCGTCTGCGCCAGCTACAAGCCCTATCTGCTGCAGACGAGGCGTTTACCTTGCATGTTGCCAGCTCTATTGTGACCGGCAAGGTCTCGAACCAACGTGTCCTGGTCCAACGTCACGCCGAACGCGCTCCCTGGGGCAGGAATGCCTTGGCAATGATGGACGAGATGGCCTACCGTGCCGAAGGTGCTCGCACGCTGGACGAACTGCGCGGATTCGAGGGGAATGGCGCAAAGGAATATTTCGGCCTGTTCCGCCGTCTGCTTAAACCACCCATAGATGGGCAATCCTGGGGATTTGAGCGTCGCGCCTATTACCCGCCACCAGACCCCGTTAATGCATTGCTTTCCTTTGCCTATTCCATGTTATTGCGCGATATGACAACTGCCTGCGAGTTGATCGGTTTGGACCCCTATCTCGGTTTCTTTCATGTGATCGACTACGGTCGTCCCTCGATGGCGCTGGATCTGATCGAGGAATTTCGACCGGTCGTGGCTGATTCCATTGTGTTGGAAGCCATTAACCGTCCTTATGTAAGTTTGCAGGACTTCGAAACGGTAGATTTGAGCGAGGAGGAAGAAGAGCGCCCCACGGACCAAGAACCTCGTAACAGCACGCGGGCGGTGTACCTTTCCAAGAGTGGGCGCGAAAAGCTCATCCAGCTTTACGAGGCAAGAGTGACGCAAGACAGCTTTACCACGCCTGACGGAACACAAGCCTCCTACCGTTCGATATTTCGGTTGCAGGCCCAACAGATGGCACGCTTGGTTCTGGGGGAAACCCGCCAATATACTCCTTTTACCATCCGTTAAGCTCTGTTTTCTACCTGGAAGAGAGCAGACGGTAGCCGAGTAAGTCTTATGCCGACCCAACAATTCCTCGTTGTCAGTTACGATATCAGCTCCGATAGCCGCCGCCGCAAAGTGATGAAAGCCATGGAAGGCTTTGGCAGGCGCGTGCAATACAGCGTCTTCGAATGCTTGTTGACGCCTGCACAGATCACCCAGATGCAGCGTAGACTGAAGAAACTGGTGGGGAAAGATGACAGCGTACGCCTGTATTTCATCAGTGCGGACGATGTCAAGCGCATTGCCCTGCTGGGCGGCGCCAATGTGATAGCCGACCGTCCCTTCATTTTGCATTGAGCATGATAGAATTAACGCAGGATACGCCTCATGACCAGGAAACAGGCGCTTTTGCGCGCAAAACGTGTTCAGATTCTACAAGCCGCTGCCCGCTACGGGGTGCAACGGTTGCGCGTGTTTGGTTCGGTAGCGCGCGGAACGGACGACCGGGAAAGCGATATTGATTTTTTGGTGGAACTCGCACCAGATCGCAGTTTGCTCGACCTGAGGGAGGCTATTCATAAAAACCCAAATCGAGGACATTCTGGCCAACCTGTGACGCGTAAGAAAGCTCAGAATGTTCCGGGCACTTCCATGCGGTCGAGGCGGAAGAGGCGGTTGCCTTTGCGGGTGTGGCAATAGGCCGAAACGTACGTGTGGCCGCCGCGCTGCTCCAGGGCCAGGGGCGTGATACGGCGCACTTCGGGCCGTTCGCCGCTTGGGGCATGATAGAGCATGTCGAAAGCCTGCTGCAATTGGATAGCCTGTACGATGAAGTCGCGCAGGGAGACGGGCGCTCCCAGGGGTTGCAACAGCTCAACCTGGGAGAAGTGAGTGCGCTTTCCCCGCAGGTGGTTTTCACCATCCCCAACCTGTTCTCCCTCGAAGGCGTAGACGCCCCGTCGCGCCAGCATCGCCAGCAAACGGGGCGCCTGGCTTGGGTCCACGCTGACGTGGCGCGGAGAGAGCATACGCTCAAAATAAGGGCGCAAAGCCGGGGAGCGACGTAGCTGGCGGAGTTCCGCCGGAGAGGAGAACTCCAGCAAGAGACCGCTGGACAGGCGCAGAACCGGCTGCCCGAGGATGCGAGCGCGCAGATTTCCGGGGAGAGACGCAGCGGTTCCCTGTTCGATGACCTCGATCAGTTCTTCCGGTTTTCCGCGTTGAGCGGCCTGGCGTAGTGCTTTATCATCCAGGGAATAGCTGAACGGCGCAATGGGAGTGAGAAACGTTTCGAGTTTCCATAAGCGCGACCAGTTGACAGGGGAAGGAATGAAAAGCCTGTCTGCTTCGATGTACCAGGGCGTTTCCCAGAGGAGGGTAGGCGCGGGGTGGAGACTGAGAACGACTTTTCCCCATAGGCTCAGATGGTTATCGCAGCAAATTCCCAGCGCCTGCAAGCCGGGGAGTAAGATAGAGTCGGTGGTTTGCAGGACCTGCCCGTATTGTAGGCGGCGCAGCAGCCTGGCCCGCCACATCCGGTTTTTTCGGCCATGCGAGGCCGCCTGCCAGGCTTGTAAAAGATGACGGGTTTGGTCTTCGGGCGGCCAGCAAAGCCACTGATGAAAGAAGCCGGTTGGATGGCCCTGTGGATTTAGGAAGGCAGCTTGTTGGCACAAAGCGAGCCAGAAAGGCAGGCGGGGTTGGAGCGGCAAGCCCAATTGGCGAAAGAAACCGGAGATGTGCGACGGTGGAGTCTTGTTTCGGAAGGCAGAAAGCAGCGTGAATAGCATCCAGATCGCGGTCATGGGAAGGATTGTATGCTGTTTGAAGCAGCCTGACAAATGGAAAACATTGTGCCGATTTTCGCATGCAGGTGAAACCCGTTCGCAAAATGTGAAAGAGCGTGAAAATACGAGTTCCAATGAGTTGGGAAGCGCAGCGTGGATTCATGAATAGAAGGTTCTTGAGAGGTTTGGATGAGTTCTGGCGTTGGTAAATCCGGGGTTCGCAACGTTGGTACAAGCGGGCGGAAAAGTATGCTACAATGAGCAAAGTGGCGATTTCGAGCGGAAAAATTGAGGCTGTCACAGCCCCCATGCCCCGATTGAGGGGATTGAAACGGTAAAGGTGGGGACAACTGGCACAACGAGCTGTGTCGGTCACAGCCCCCATGCCCCGATTGAGGGGATTGAAACGCCTGCACGAAGGCGGGGGACGGTGCGGTTGCGGGACCGCGTCACAGCCCCCATGCCCCGATTGAGGGGATTGAAACGAATTACCGTTGAGATCATAAATCTTTACATTTATGGCCGTCACAGCCCCCATGCCCCGATTGAGGGGATTGAAACAATTGAGCACCGTCCCAGACCTCGGCAATAGCCGGGCCATAGTCACAGCCCCCATGCCCCGATTGAGGAGGGTTGGATACGACAGGAGTGATTACGCCACTGATTACGCGGGAGTGAAAAAAAGCGTAACCAGTCAAAGGACTGATTACGCTTTCGTTGAGCGACCAACCGTTGGGTAAGAATTCAGCGAGATAGCCAGGCCGTTGGCTGAGGGCTTACTCGTCTCCGACCAGGTGGCGCAGGATGCGGCGCAACAGGCGCAGGTTGATGAGCAGGTAGATCAGGGTGTTCTGGTTGGCAATGGCTGCGCCGTTACGCAGATGCGGGCGCTCGATGCCCAAATCCACGGCCTGACTGTTGATGCGTTCGGTGGCGGTACGTTGGCGATAGACTTCCTGATAGGCTTGGCTCTCCCGATCCAGGGTGTAGCGCAAGCGGGCGCCGATACTGGTGGGCAGGTCGGCCGTACAGCCACCCTTCGACCAGTTGCGGTGATTGAGGGGGCAGGTTTGTCCGGTGGGATGTGGGAAGAGCAGGGGGCAGGCATACTTGCCGCGCTGGTGTTCGATGATGGCGCGGGTGCGGTCGGTAAAGGTCAACTTGAGCGGCATGGGTAGGTCTGCGGCGCATAACGGCAAACCATCCGCGCTGAATCGGAGAAGGGCACGGCGGCGAAGGCGGTTGGGTCGTCCGGGCGGTAGAAATGAGCATAAACGTACCAGGCATCGAATGCGGCGTCGAAAGCGCCCCAGCGCGGGCGAAACCCCAAGCGCTGCTCGGCTTGCTCCATCAGTGGGAAGAAATAGGTGAGGTCGGCGTGGTCGAAGGGTTGGGTCATTTCTGCCAGTACAAATTCGCCCCAGTCGGGAACTTTGACTGCCACCACCCCGGAGCCGTAGCCCCAATAGAATTCTCCCACGGAACGGTTTTGGAACGGGAGTGGGTTCGTGTTTGGGGTGGGCGGCGCTTCGTTCTGCGTGCGGCGGTTGTGACGACGCTTGCATCCCAACCTGCAGTCCGGGTCGCCCGCGGGCTGTCGGGTTTTGTCGTAGCGCTGGCTGACATATGCCTTGGGATTGTTTTCCTTGACCCAGCCGATCACATGCCTGGTGTCGAGCGAAATGCAATCGCCGGTGTCGATCCCTTGGAAGGCCAGGGTGTCTCGGATGAGATGTACGCTATCCGCCAGCAACACTTGTAGCACGGAGTTGGGGATTTCCCGTAACATGTGCGTCAGGTGGCGGGCGGTGGGCAGACAGGCACTCGGCTCGAACTCCAAGCGGGCAGGGTATGAAACCGCCCCTGGGAATCCCAGCAGCCAGGTCAAAGCCGGATGCTCGCTCAAATAAACGCGCAGGTCGTTGAGCGATTTTTGACCCTCGTTCAATTTGATCAGATAGGCGGCTATGAAACTAGCATACGGGATGGTCGGGTGTCCCCAGTTCCGCATCAGGTTGCGCTCCGGCAGGCGATGCCAGCACAGCGGTCCGAGCAACTCCAGATAGCGTTGGGCGACTGGGGAGGCTTTCACAAACTCGGGCAACTTCGAGTCTGTGTGCCAGAGAGTGTGTAGATCTGGCCGAAGGGCGCATTTTTGGGGCAGGTGCCCTGTCAGGCCAGTTTTTTCCCCTGTTTTTCAGCCGCTCACACTAACCGTTAGGTGCTTTTCATAGAAAACCAAAACGATTCAAGGAGCAAAGCATGGAAAACGGGAAAAAGAAATCGTCAAGCAAAAAAATGATATTTGCTATTGTTGGCGGAGTGATTGCAGTATTTTGCCTTTGTATAGTTATCGCCGCAATAGCATCTCCTTCTAAACAATCTGCGCCTAGTCCATCTGCGATTCCTGCAACAAATCAGCCTGAGCCTCTTCAAGTTAGTTCGCCAGTGCCAATAGCCACAGAGATGCAGTCGTCTCGTTGTGTTCCAGCAAGTAACGAACAATTAGAAGCGATTCGCGCTGGAATTAAAGATATAGCACAAGGCAACGATATAAAATCTGGTTGGGCTGTGAAGTCTAATGATTTTGAAAAGGTTTGGTTTGTTGCCGTAAAAATTTATGGTACGGGAATGGAGAATGGCACAGGACCTGGATTATGGGCTATTTCTGGTGAACTCAATAGCCCTGGCATGATATTGTCAGTTGATGGATTTGCTAAAGAATTTTCATCATATCCTGACGCCAGTAAAACAGACGCCGCTATTACAATATCAGATGATGGCGCACAAGACGCTCTGTCTTGTGCAAGTAACGATTAAGTTAAAGCAAGAGCCTTTCATGTTGGCGGTTGAGTCTTTTTTTAGCAAGCGAGTCTTCAAGTTCAACCGCACCTAACAAAGCGTGGTGTGTCCTGATAAATCATCGTCTGCTCACTGGTGAAAGTCCAGTTCTGGTAAGGGTCAGGCCGCCAGATAGCAGGCAACCAATGCAGCCGGGCGACTGGTTGTGTTGAAGCGTTGTAACTC
>JBJKRF010000151.1:0-4152 GCA_046704785.1 Anaerolineales bacterium
ACATCAATTTGACCGGCGACCACGGTGCACCACGGGACTGCCACGCAAGCGGGTGTCTCCAATGCGTTGTACGGCCTCTCGACCTGTCAGTTCGGCAGTATACTTTATCCAGGCAACACTCCCAAACGGTTTCTTTCGAGATACATGACGGCTCCCCGTCTTGATTGGGTGCAGCGGACGCTTCGCACGCTCGAAATTCCGGCTCCGTCTCGACGCCTGGTTCTCGGCAACCTGCCGCTTACGCACACCGTTGGCTGGCTCCTTATACAATTGCGGCTGGGTGGTTGACACATGGCGCGCCGCACCATATAATCAAGATGTGATAAGAACATTCAAAGACGACCAGACACAGAGAATCTATAAGCGCCAGCGCTCTCGCAAACTGCCACCTGATATTCAACAAGTCGCCCTGCGTAAATTACGCATGATCAATAACGCTCTTTCTATTAACGATTTGCGTGTTCCACCAGCAAATCGGTTGGAAAAGCTCGGCGGCAATAGGTCAGGCCAGTGGAGCATTCGAATCAATGACCAATGGCGCATTTGTTTTGAATGGCAAGGAAGTGATGCCTATAATGTCGAGATCGTCGATTACCACTAAAGAGCAGGAAACAACTATGACTGAAAAACTACATCCCGTCCACCCAGGGGAAGTATTGCTTGAAGAGTTTATCAAACCGTTGAACTTGAGCCAACATCGACTAGCACTTGAAATTGGAGTCGATCCACGCCGTATCAATGAAATCGTGCTCGGTACTCGCAGCGTTACAGCCGATACGGCCTTACGTTTGGCGCGCTATTTCGGCGTCTCTCCCCAGTTTTGGCTCGGCCTCCAGGCAGAATATGATTTAGATATTGCACAAGATCTGTTGGGAGACCGTCTAGAGCGTGAAGTCAGGCCACGCCCGATGTCGACGGCCGCATAAGGCGCAAAGCCAGCCAGGTATGGTAGGCGGGGTCATCCCACTCCGTTCCACTTCGGGGACGATGTCACTGACCCTGCCGCCAGTACCGAACCGGACGTGAACCCCGTAAGAACGTCGGGGCAGGGTTTCCCTTCACGCACAGCGGAGCTCTTCAAATAACAGGCTCTTTGTCATGAGTACTCTTTGTTCGGTGGACTTCATCATGGCAGTGACCATGCAGTAGCACCAGATTGATGATGGCGTTGTCGTTATGATTGCCGTTGCGGTGATGGGTTTCGAGGTGGTCGTCTGCCATAAAGTGCAGTCCGCAGTACAAACAACGGCCAAGTTGGTTCTTTAGCAACGCAATTACCCGGTTGGATTTGGAAGGGTCTTTTCCCAGGCGATTGATCCAGTAGGGCCAGTCGCCATCGTAGGGGCTTTTTGCGCTTCGCACCTTAACATGTCGTCGGATGTGCGTATCGGCATATTTGGCAAGGTTGGCTTTTCCATCCGAGAAGTCGAGGCGGTTCTTGCTGTGCGAGTTGCGCTTACGTGCTGGAAGCGGCGGAAGTTCCCCACTCTCCCAGTCCGCCCGCGTCTCCGAATATTTCCGTTCGATCTCTTCATCGCACTCGCTGATCTGCTGAGCATAGAAGTCATACAGCGCCACCGCCTGCTTCAGCACGAACAGATGCTCCTCCCGCCAGGTGCCGGTCAACGCTTTGGCAATCTCTTCTTCGCTCTTCTTGCAGCCCGGCTCCCGCAACGATGCCAGCATCTGCGGGTCGCGCACCCCCGACAAGATCGCCCGGATGATCGCCTGCCCCGTCACTCCAGTTACATCACTCACCGCCTGCGAGAGCTGGATGTTCATCTGCAACAAGGCCTTTTGCATGTGCAGCACATGCGGCGAGCGGTGATCGATCAGGGCACAAATTTGTAGCCAATCCAGGGCACGGTGATGATATAACGCTGCGGCGTCTTCGGTTCCAGTTTGCGGCACAGGTTGAGAATGTGGGAGTCGCTCGTGCGCTTCGCAGAACATGAGGGAAAAGGCTTGAATCGATATTTTTCTCCGCATACACACATGTTCGCACTGATAGGAAAATGAAAACAGCCCAAACCACCCCACCCGGAATTTTGGGCTAAAATAGATTCTACGAATCTCAAGCGCAAGGGAGTTCAAGATGGCAAAACAGACGGTTGGCCGAACGGCGCTGGGCGCAGCAACCTGCCGTTTAATCGAACAATACCAGCCGGACCAGACCCGGCTTTTCGACGACCCGGTAGTCCAAGCGTTGGTTGGTGCGCCCATCCGCCTATTGATGCAATTTGCCAGCATGCGGAATTTCACGGTAAAACAAACGGATGCCGTTGCAGCGGGGATTTATGGCACCCAGGTTTGCCGTACCCGTTATATCGACGATGCCGTCCAGGCTGCCTTATCGCAGGGGGTCAAACAAGTGGTCATCCTGGGCGCCGGACTCGACACGCGGCCATACCGCTTGCCGGCGATAGAACACACGAAAGTCTTCGAAGTGGACTTGCCTTCGGTGCAGAACGATAAGAAGAAAAAGCTGCAAAAATATCTTGGCCACCTGCCCGACCACGTAACCTTTCTCCCCATCGACTTCGATGCCCAGCCCCTGGAGGCGGTTTTCGCCGATACGGCGTTCGATGCCTCCAGCCTGGCGGTATTCGTCTGGGAAGGCGTAACACAGTACATCACGGAAGAAGCCGTCCGGCAGACGCTGTCATTTGTCGGCAAGTCGGCCCCGGGGAGTATGCTCGTGTTCACGTACGTCTTGAAAAGCATCATCGAACGGCGTTCGGACGTGGCCGACGCAGACAAGATGATGGACGCCGTTGCGAAAAACGCTCCCTGGATTTTCGGGCTGGAGCCGTCTGAAGTTGCGACATTCCTGAAAGCCTTCCAGCTCAATCTGATCGCCGACGTGGGCAACGCAGATTACCAGAAAAAATATCTCCAGCCCGCAGGGCGAAGCCTGGTGGTATCGGAAGGCGAGCGGATCGTCCAGGCGGTCGTCGCATAAACGCGCCTGCACGACCGGGGGCAATCACGCCGAAACCGATATACATCGATGCTATATAATCCACGCCGGCGCGGAAAATATAGAGCGCCCCTATCTTCTCAAATCGCCAAAGGACTCAATCATGTCTCAACCCGCCAATAATTCAAATTTACTCAACGACCTTTCCCCTTACATTTACGGAACCACACGTCTCGGCGACGACAAAATCCCCTTCGATGAGCGCGTGAAAATGGCGCGCGCCGCCATGGACAGCGGCGTCTGGTTTCACACCAGCCACACGTATGGCGACGCGCTCAAAGTCCTGCGCACCGCATTCGACCAGGAGCGCACACGCGTCCCTAAGCTGATCGTCAAGATTGGCTGGAGCAACCTGGACGAGTTGCACAGCATCATCCATCAAAACATCGATCCGCTCGGCTTGGAAAGCCTGGACATCGGCCAGCTCTGTTTGAGAGATGAACTGGCCGACAGTTTTGCGAACGGCGGCTCATGTTATGCGGATTTCAAACGGCTCAAGCAGGAAGGCCTGGTAAAACGCTTCGTGTTGGAGGTCTTTCCCTGGAGCTCGGACACGGCGCTCAAGGCGCTGCGCGGCGGGTACACCCAAGGGATCGTGGATGGTTACATTTTTTATCTCAACCCCCTGCAACGCTTCCCATCCAACGAGTTGTGGGATTTGCTCGTCGAACGCAACGAAGCCATGATCGCCATGCGCACGGTCGCGGGCGGAGACATCTATCGTCTGCGCGACGTTCCCGGCGCCGCCTGGCAGGACTACCTGCAAAAACGCGCCGTCGAAGTAGCGCCCCTCTTCGAACGCTCAGGCGTGCGACGTTGGTCCGAGTTCTGCGTTCGCTTTGCGCACAGCTTTCCGCAGGTGCGCGCGACGGTGGGTGCCACGATTCACCTGGAGAATCTAAACGAATTCCTGAACGCTGCCAAAGGGGAAATCCAACCGCTGCCGGCGGACATCCAAAACGAGATCGTCAAGCTGCAATATCGCTGGTCAGAGGAGTTTGACGCCCCGTCCGAGCCCTGGTCGATGTAGAAGGACGCTTACCTTATTTTGGCTCAACCGTTTTTAACGGGAAACCATTCTTTTAACCACCAAGGACACGACGAGCACGAAGGAAAAAGCGGGCAAAACCTTGAAATTTCCTCCTTCGTGCACCGTTCTGGCCGTCGTGGTT
>JBJKRF010000152.1:0-3216 GCA_046704785.1 Anaerolineales bacterium
CATTTTTACCGCCAAGCTACCATCCTACCCGCTCTGTCGGGGCTACTTCGTTTGTACCCGACCACAGTCTATTGCATAATTTGTAAAGGTGCTCTGATCTCTTTTTGAACTCTTTTGAACCGTGCCCTCATTTCCAATCTGGACTTGAAAGAAGAAGCTTGTTCCTGGTATCGTAACCGTTTCAAAATCGAGACCTTTTTCTCCGACCAAAAAAGCCGTGGCTTCAATCTGCACAAAAGTCATCTTTCTAACCCAAGCCGACTCGGAAAACTAATGGTTGCTGCTTGTCTGGCCTATCTTTGGATTGTCGGACTTGGGCTTTGGTCTCTTCGCAACGAACTCCACAAAGTCGTTCACCGCACCGAACGCTGCGATTTGAGCCTGTTCCAACTCGGCTTACGTGTCCTTGAACATCTCCTCGATTTCAATCTGGCTATCCCTGTCTCCTTTACTGACTTCTCTCATGCTTATCCGAATTTTGTCCGGTAGAGAATTTTTGGAATCCACACCAGTGTAGCGCCCCTCAAAAATCCGCAGTATAATCGCCCCGCTATGGACATAAAGCTCAGTGTGATCATTCCCGTCTATAACGAAAAAGACACCATCCGCGAGATCATCCAGCGTGTGCAGGCCATGAACCTGGCCAGCGAGATCGTCATCGTCGACGACGGCTCCAAAGACGGCACCCGTGACATCCTCGCCGAACTGGACGGACAGGACAGCCTCCGCATCATCCTGCACGAGAAGAATCAAGGCAAAGGCGCCGCCGTCCGCACCGGGCTTCTCACCGCCAAAGGCGATGTGCTGCTCATCCAGGATGCCGACCTGGAATACGACCCGCGCGAGTACCCGCACCTGTTGCAGCCCATCCAGGAAGGTCTGGCCGACGTGGTCTACGGCTCCCGCTTTCTGGGCGCTTCGCGCCGTCCGATCCTGTTCTGGAACATGGTCGCCAACAAGATTCTGACCCTGATGACCAATGTACTGTACAACAACATCCTGACAGACATGGAAACCGGCTACAAAGTCTTCCGGCGGCAGGTTGTGGCCGACATGCACCTGCGCGCCAACCGCTTCGACTTCGAACCAGAGTTCACGGCCAAAATTCTGAAGCGCCGTGCGCGCATCTTCGAAGTCCCGATCGTCTTCAACCCGCGCGAGTACGACGAAGGCAAGAAGATCGGCGTGCGCGACGCCTTCGAGGCCGTCTGGGCGCTGTTCAAGTATCGGTTCGTGGATTAATGTGTGGGCTGATATGCAAAAGCGCGTCTCCCCCACGCTCCTCTGGCTGGCTGCAATCCTGTGTGTTTGCAGCCTTGCTTTTTTAATCCTCCTGGCCGCCACGCTGGCTTGGACTGAGCGTCCCGCATCCGCCCCCCCTACGCTCGACCTGATGGCTACCCTGCTGGCAGACGAGAACGTCACGCCTACCCTCACATCCACCCTCACGCAGGCCACCGCAGCCCCCACGGCTACCTTTCCGCCCGCAGGCTCAGAACCCAGCGGCAAGATCGCCTTCACCTGCCAGGTCTACAAGAGCATCGCACAGGAACAGATTTGCATCATGAACGCCGACGGCAGCGGCTGGCGACGCTTGACGACGGAGAACAACATTCCCCACTTCTACCCGGCCCCGGCGCCCGATGGAAAAAGCGTAGTCTACTCCGCCTATCGCCAGGACAACGACTACGAGATTTACGAGATCAGCCTGGATGGCAGCCTTACACGCCTGACCGACCATCTGGGCATCCTGACCGCGCCCGAAATTTCGCCCGATGGCCGCCAGATCGTCTTCACCTACTCTACGCCGGATACCAGCGCCACGTCCATCTGGGTCATGCAGCGCGACGGCAGCCATCCGCACGCAGTCTTCGGCCCACCCAACGGCTCCGGCTGGGACCCCACCTGGTCACCCGACGGCGCCAAAATCCTGTTTGCCTCCGATAAAGACGGCTCCAACCAACTGTACACCATCCATCTCGACGGCAGCGGGCTGACCAAGATCACCAACCTGCCCAAGATCCGCGGGCGCTCCGACTGGTCGCCCGACGGCCAGCACATCGTCACCTACGCCGGCGGCCCCTGGCACCGCGAACTCTACATCATGAACGCCGACGGTTCCAACCTGCACCAACTTTCTCCCAGCGGCGGCGACAGCCAGGGCCCCAGCTTCTCGCCCGACGGCAGATGGGTGGCCTTCACGGCCTACTTCGACCATTACGGCGAAGACAACGGCTGCGAAATCTACATCATCCGCATCGATGGCAGCGACCTGCGCCGCCTGACCAATAACGACTATTGTGACTTCCAGCCGCGCTGGGGGCCGTAAAGGGAAAATTCCGCCCCTGAAACAGAATCATCCCGCAGCCTCAATCCGTCAAACCGGCGGGACGCACATCCTTGAGATTCAACTGCAAGGTCGTGCGCCCGTTGAACTCATTCGTCTCGAAGGTGTACATCGCATCGACGCTGGGCGGCAGCGTGGACTGCAAGTGTCCCAGGCGGAAACCGATCGCATCGTACGTGGTACGCCCGTCTGTCAGCGTCATTTTGAGATGTTTGCCCTGCGCCCCCACGGTACGCGAGGCCTTCACGCGCACATCCCGTGAGACGAAGACCGCATCGGAGTTGCCGTAACCGGTCGGTTGCAGATAATCCAGGTACTGCAGCACCTCCGGATTCATCTCGGAAAGCGGCACGTCCATGTCTGCCACCAGCGTGGGACGCAAATCCTGCCCGGCGAGCCGCTGCTCTGCGATGGAGGCCAAGCGTCTTTTCAGTTCGGGCAAATGCTGGTTCAAGACGGTGAACCCGGCGGCGGCGGCGTGCCCGCCATGCTGCACCAGCAGGTCCGCGCACTGGTCGAGCGCGTCTGTGATGTGGAATTCCGGGATCGAGCGGCACGAACAGCGCGTGAACTCGCCATTTTGCTGCCCGACCACCGCCGGGCGGTAATAGCTCTCCACCAGGCGCGCTGCCGCCAATCCCACCACCCCGGAGTTGAAATCCGGATGGACAGCGAAGAGCAGGTGCGCCTCGGCGTTTTCGGCCAGGGCGATCTGCTCGGCCTGGGCCTGGATCTCGCGCGTCAGGCGTTGGCGCTCGCGATTCTGCACGTCGAGCTGTTGGGCAAGCTGGCCGGCGCGCATAAAGTCCATGGTCGTCAACAATTCGAAAGACGCCAGGGCCGACTCCAAGCGCCCGGCGGCGTTCAGG
>JBJKRF010000153.1:0-15602 GCA_046704785.1 Anaerolineales bacterium
ATCGAGATCATCGGCTTTTATAATCCCCGTACCGAGCCGTCCACGTTGACCGTCGACGAGGCGCGCGTCTACGATTGGATGAGCAAAGGCGCGCAGCCTACCGAATCGGTTGCGCAATTGTTCAAAAGCGCAGGAACGCTCGACCGTTTTGCCCGTTTCAAACAGGGCGAAGAGATCGAGAAACTGGTCGAGGAGGCCAAGGCCGCCGAAGCCCAACGCAACGTGTCTGTCAAAACCAGCAAGTAAATTGTTCACACTGCCTGACGGGTGTGTTCTTTTGCCCGTCAGGTTCTACTTTTAGAGGAGCCAATGAAAGCCCTCACCGAATACATTGCCAAAGCACTCGTCGAACACCCGGAGCAGGTTCAGGTTGCCGAAATCCGCCAGGGAAACCGTATGCGCCTGGAACTGAAAGTTGCCAAGGATGACATGGGACGCGTCATCGGCAAGAGTGGCCGCGTTGCCAACGCCGTCCGCGTGCTTTTACGGGTTGCTGCAGAACGGGAAGGCCATCAGGTTACCCTAGACGTTGTGGAGCCTTAATGCCCTCCCGAAAAACGCTTGCACACGCCGGACAACCAGGCTCGCCCTCTTCTGGCGAGCCTGTCTATTTGGCGGTCGGAATCTTTCGCCGTCCGCACGGCGTACAGGGTGACCTGTTGTTGGAAATTTACACCGACTTTCCCGAACGTATTCGTCCCGGCACGCAGTTGTACGTCGGAGACGAGAAGCAAACCCTCAAGATTACCCGGCGTCGCCCCCACGCCAACGGCCTGTTGCTCGGTCTGGCGGGGGTTACCGACCTCGAACAGGCGGGACGCTACCGTAACCAAGTGGCGTACGTTCCGGCGGACGACCGTCCATCCCTCCCGGAAGGCGAATATTACCATCACCAGATTTTGGGGTTGCAGGTGTTGGACGAATCTGGCCATGAATTGGGGACGGTGCGCGAGATTCTCCAGACGGGCGCCAATGATGTCTATGTGGTGGCAGGCCCCGACGGGCGCGAGATTTTGCTCCCGGCGCTTAAGCAAGTCTTGCTGGGCGTCGACCTGGAGCAGAAGATATTGCACGTCCATCTCTTGCCGGGGCTGATCGATGAAGGAGAGAGATAGTTTCTTTGCAGGCGTGAACGTTGATGATGAGTGATGACAGGCGTTTCTGGGTCGGATTCAATCTCGTCAAAGGCATCGGAGCTGTACGATTGAAAGCTCTGCTAGACTATTTTGGCGACGCCGAAACTGCCTGGAAAGCCCCCCTTTTTGAACTGACTGCTGCCGGACTGAGCGCAAAACTCGCCGAACGAGTTGCACAGGTGCGCGCTGCCGTCGACCTGGAGCAGTATATTGGGCAGGCCGCTGCCGCCGGAATCAAGATACTGACCTGGAATGACGCAGATTATCCATCGCACCTGAAAGAGATCGACCAGCCGCCGCCGGTGCTCTATGTGCGCGGCGAACTGAGCGCCGAAGACCAATGGGCGGTTGCTATCGTTGGCACGCGCGCTGTAACGTCTTATGGCCGTCAGGTGACTGAAGAACTGGCAACCGCCCTGGCGCAGAATGGCGTGACAGTCGTCAGCGGCTTGGCGCGCGGCGTGGACGCTGTCGCGCATAGCGCGGCGCTCAAAGCCGGGGGGCGTACGCTGGCGGTGCTTGGTTCGGGGCTCGACCGCATTTACCCGGCAGAGCATCGTCAGATGGCCGAGAAAATTGTGCTCCAGGGCGCCTTGATTAGCGATTACGCGCCCGGCACCCCGCCGGAAAGCGCCAATTTCCCGCCGCGCAACCGTATCATCAGCGGGTTATCGCTGGCGGTGGTAGTAGTAGAAGCAGGGGATACCAGCGGCGCATTAATTACGGCAGAATTTGCAGTAGAACAGGCGCGTGATGTTTTTGCCGTGCCGGGCAATATTCACGTGCTACAGAGCAAAGGCGCGAATCGACTGATCGCCAATGGCGCCAAACCTCTGCTCTCGCCGCAGGATGTACTCGAAACGCTCGATTTGACCCGCAACATGGAACGGCGCGACGTGCGTCGGACGATTCCAACGGATGCCACAGAATCGGCCCTGCTGGACGTTTTGAGCCATACGCCGTTGCACGTGGACGATATTCGGGAACAAACGGGATTGCCCATCGAAAAGGTTTCATCCACTTTGACGATGATGGAGTTGAAGGGCTTGGTGCGCCAGGTGGGCGGGATGAATTATGTGGCCGTTCATGAGGAGCAGGCGCTCTATCAAACGGAATCTTCGGAAGAAGAATAGGCTATGGACCATACTTACGCAGTGATTATGGCAGGTGGCGGTGGAACGCGACTCTGGCCCGTCTCTCGCAGGGATCGTCCCAAGCAGCTCTTGCCACTGCTCGACGAGCAAACGCTTTTCCAGGATACGGTGAAACGCCTGGATGGGTTGTTGCCGCCGGAGCGCATCCTGGTGGTGACGGTCGAAGAACAGGCGCGTGAGATGCAAGTGCAGGTGCCGGCCATCCCGCTGGAAAATTATCTGCTCGAACCTGCGCCGCGCGGGACGGCCTCCGCTGTCGGCCTGGCTGCAGCCGTGTTAAAAAATCGCGATCCAGAATCGGAGATGGTGATTCTGACGGCAGACCATTTCATCCGCAATGTGGATTTGTTTCATTACCTGCTCAAGACCGCCGTAGACGTGGCGGCGCAGGATTATCTAGTGACATTGGGAATCGCACCGACCTACCCGTCGACGGCCTACGGTTATATTCAGCAGGGCGAGGCGCTGGCAGGGAGTTACGGTTATCCAGTCTACACGGTGCGACGGTTCAAGGAAAAGCCGGACGAGGCCGCAGCGCACCAAATGATCCGTTCCGGCGACCATTCCTGGAATTCCGGGATGTTCGTTTGGAAGACGAGCCGCATCCTGGCCGAATTGGAACACCAGATGCCAGAACTCTCCGACGTGCTGAAGCAGATTTCTACAACGTTGGGAACAGCGCAGCAGGAGTCGGTTATGAAAGACTGTTGGCCGACGCTGAAGACAGAAACCATCGATTACGGCGTGATGGAACACGCTGGTCAGGTGGCGGTTTTACCGGCCAGCGGCCTGGGCTGGAACGATGTCGGGTCGTGGGACTCGATTTTCGAGGTGATGTTGCCCGATATGAACGGCAATATCGATTTCAACAGCCAACACCTCGGGCTGGATACCTATAATTCGTTGGTGTATGGCGCTTACGAGAATCATGAAGGACGCTTGGTGGTGACCATCGGCATCGATGATCTCATTGTCGTCGATACAGAAGACGTTCTGCTGATCTGTAAGTCGGATCAATCGCAAAAGGTGCGTGACGTCGTAGCCCACTTGAAAAAGCATCATCAGGAGCGTTATTTGTAGAGGATATGCCATGGAAGCTTATTGCATGAAGTGTAAAACGAAACGAGAGATGGTCGATCCGCAGGCTACTTTCAACAAGGCCAGTGCGCCCGTCACGCGTGGAAAATGCCCGGTTTGTGGAACGTCCCTGTTCCGCACCGGCAAGACGGAGGCCCACGCGGGGTTGACTCCGCCCAAGCGCGAGGAACACCGCTCTGGGAAGTTGGTGATCGTCGAATCGCCGGCCAAGGCGCGCACCGTCAGTCGCTTTCTGGGGAAGGGGTATACCGTCAAAGCCTCGGTCGGCCACGTCCGCGACCTGCTGCGCTCGCAACTTTCGGTGGATGTCGATCACGATTTCGAGCCGAAATATCGCGTGCCAAACGAGAAAAAGCCGGTTGTCAAGGAACTCAAGCAGCTTGCCAAAACGCACGAGGAAATCTACCTGGCGACCGACCCTGACCGTGAGGGTGAGTCGATTTCGTGGCATCTATTGGAAGCCGCCGAGATCGATCCGAAGCGCGCCCGCCGCGTGACCTTCCACGAGATCACCGAACCGGCCATCAACGACGCCTTCAGCCACCCGCGCCCGATCGACATGAATCTGGTCAATGCGCAACAGGCGCGTCGCGTGCTGGATCGACTCGTTGGCTACAGTATCAGTCCTATCTTGTGGGAGAAGGTACGTGGTCGCTTGTCGGCAGGGCGCGTCCAGTCGGTGGCGTTGCGCCTGATCGTGGAGCGTGAGGGCGAAATCGACGCTTTCGTGCCGCAGGAATATTGGACGGTTGCCGCCGAGTTGAAGGCGCAGGGCGGCAAAGCCAAGTCGCATTTCATCGCCAAGCTTTCCAAAATCGACGAGAAGGATTTCGAACTGAAATCGGAAGCCGATGTGAAACCGGTGCTCGACGACATGGAGAAGGCGGCGTACACTGTTAGCAAGATCAAACGCGGGGAACGTCGGCGTAAGCCCTCGGCGCCTTTTATTACCTCCACCATGCAGCAGGAGGCTTCCCGCCGCCTGGGCTTTACGGCCAAACGAACGATGGCGCTGGCGCAGAGCCTATATGAAGGCGTCGATGTGGGCGAAGGCGGCAACACCGGCCTGATCACGTACATGCGCACCGACTCGACCAACGTCTCCGAACTGGCCCGCACGGAGGTGCGTCAGTATGTAGCAGGAAAATACGGCAATGACTTTTTGCCGCCGCAGCCCCCGGAATATAAGACCCGGGCAGTCGGCGCTCAAGAGGCGCACGAGGCCATCCGGCCCACCTCGGTGCTGCGCGAGCCGGAGAAGGTCAAGCCTTTCCTCGAATCGGCGCAGTTCAAGCTCTACCAACTCATCTGGCAGCGTTTTGTGGCTTCGCAAATGGAATCAGCGGTGTACGATACGCTGACCGTCGAAGTGACCGGCCAGGCGGAACACGCTTATCTTTTGCGTGCGGCCGGTTCGTCGGTGAAGTTTCCCGGTTTCCTGGTCGTTTACGAAGAGTCGAAGGACGAAGACGCGAAGAGCGAGGACGTCGACGAAGAACTGGCTGCGCGCATCCCGTCGACCTTGGCAGAAGGCCAGAAGCAGGAATTGGTTCACCTGATTCCTGAGCAGCATTTTACCCAGCCGCCGCCGCGCTTTTCGGAAGCCTCCCTCGTCCAGGCGTTGGAAAGCTACGGAATTGGACGTCCATCCACCTATGCGCCGATTCTGTCCACCATCCAGGATCGCGGTTACGTCGTCCGGGTGGACAAGCGCCTCGAGCCGACGGAGACCGGCATTCTGGTCAATGACCTGATGGTTCAATACTTCCCGGAAATCGTGGACTTGAATTTTACGGCTGGCATGGAGGCCGACCTCGATAAGATCGCCGACGGCGAAGCCGAATGGGTCAAGGTCATGGACTCGTTCTACCGTCCGTTTTCGGTCAAGGTGCAGAAGGCGCAGGCCGAGATGCCGGTCACCAAGACCGGGCCCGAACCGATTGGACGCGCCTGCCCCGATTGTGGGCGCGATCTCGTCATCCGTTACGGGCGCTATGGAAAGTTCATTTCCTGCAGCGGTTTCCCGGAGTGCCGCCATACCGAGCCCTGGCTGGAAAAGATCGGCGTGGAGTGCCCCAAAGACCACGGTGAGATTGTGGAGCGCAAGACCCGTAAGGGACGCGTTTTCTACGGTTGCGCCAACTACCCGAACTGTGATTTCACTTCGTGGAAGCGGCCCATTGCTACGCCATGCCCCAACTGCAAGGGATTGCTTGTGATTGCCAACAAGCGCGAAGCGCAGTGCCTGGATTGCGAAGAGACCTTCCTGCTGGATAATGTCCTGCCAGAAACGGTGGCGGGCGAGTAAGGAAGCCTGGCCTGGGCTTCTTCATAGATTCTCGAAGTAATGCATTAAGTTGTTGGCGAAGTGCCGAAGGAATTGTATAATAGATAAAATGTTCGCCTGCCGAAAGGAGCACTACTAGATGAATTCCGCCACAGATATGCTCAAACGACCGGCTGTTATCGGCATCTTGGCGTTGATTGTTGGCATTATCATCGGTTTGGGATATGCCTGGGGCATTGACCCCGTGCAATGGACCGACCAACCGATGAACAATACCCGCCCAGATTTGCAGGAACAATATCTGCGCATGGCGATTGACTCGTTTCGTGTTAATGGCGAGCAAGGCCTTGCCGTCCAACGCTATAACGACCTCCAGCCGAACTCGTATCAGATCTTCCAGAGTATCAAGAATAACCCTGAGACGATTGATCCGCAGGTGATCGCCATCTTCGAACAGGTGCTGACACAGGCGGGTGTCTACCAGCCGGGTGGGAGCACGGCGAGCGGGACTCCCGCACCCGGCGGCAGAGCTGCCGGAGGAGGAAACCCGATTATTACGGGTGCGATCATTGCGGGCGGGCTCCTGGCAATCGTGCTCGTGGCTTTGGCAGTCTTCTATTTATTCCGCTCTTCACGAAGTGGCGGCGCTATGACCCCGGCGCAGCATGCCGCCGAACTCAACCGTTCGACGGAAAAGACCGATTATGCTGCAAAGGGTGAAGAATCGCCGGTAGCGCAGTATGTGACCACCTACGTGCTTGGCGACGACCTGTTCGACGATTCCTTTAGCATCGATTCTCCATCGGGTGAGTTCCTTGGCGAATGCGGGGTTGGAATTTCGGAGACGATTGGGGTGGGCGACCCGAAGAAGGTTGCCGCCTTCGAGGTTTGGATGTTCGATAAGAATGACATCCAGACGATCACCAAGGTGCTGATGAGCCCACACGCCTTCAACGATCCCGGTTTCCATCAAAAATTGGAAGCCAAAGGCGAACTGATACAGGTCGAGCCGCACCAGCAGATCGTTCTCGAAACCCAGACCTTGCAAATGATGGCGACGATCTCAGATTTGCAATATGGGCAAGGTGCCCTGCCTGAAAATAGTTACTTCGAACGGATGACCCTGGAACTTGCCATCTGGCCGAAGCAAAAATAGTCGGTGAGTGGAGACCGGAGGGCTCAACCCTCCGGTCTCTTTTTGATAGGGCACGAATCCCCCTGCCGAGCGAACATGACAGTTGTCAACAATGTGACCCGTTTTCTGGATGCCAGGAAAATTCGATATAGCGCTTATGAGACTCCCGCCGAGAAGCTGGGCGCGCTCGAAACGGCGGTTTTGCTCGGTGTCTCGCCAGAACAGGTTTTCAAGACGATTGTCGTGTTACGCGCCAGGCCGGGCAAGCTCATCCTGGCGGTGGTGCCCGGCTCGGGGCAGGTGGATCTCAGATTGCTGGCGTCTGCTCTCGCGGAGAAAAAGGTCACGCTACCTACCGAGAGAGAAGCTGAAAGGCTGACCGGCCTCCAGGCGGGTGGCATCTCTCCGTTGGCCCTGATTAATAAGGGTTTCCAGGTTGTGATCGATACGTCGGCCCAAAAGTTCGGTGAAATCCACATTTCAGGCGGCCAGCGCGGTTTGAACATCCGGCTTTCCAGCGAAGACCTGGCAAACCTGACGCAGGCACGCTTTGCGCCGATTTGCGCCGAATCGGAAGTAAAGGGTTGAAAGTTGCCATCCGACGATACCCTGGCGTGATATACTGCGTTTTTTTCCAAAGGACGCCGGGACGGTGTGGTGAGCAAGGAAACGCAATTTGTCATCGCGCGCATTGTATAATATAACCACGAAGGAGATGCCATGCGGGACGAGACGCCACGACCTATTATTGTTGCCAAGAACGTGCATAAATGGTATGGTCAGTTCCATGCTCTGAAAGACATCAATATGGAAGTGCAGAAAGGGGAGGTTGTCGTCATTTTTGGGCCGTCGGGGTCGGGGAAATCTACTTTCATTCGCACCATCAACCGTCTCGAAAAACACGAGCAGGGCCAGATCCTTGTCGATGGCATCGAATTGACCAGCGATATGGTCAACATCGAGCGTATTCGCATGGAAACCGGCATGGTCTTCCAGCAATTCAACCTGTTCCCGCATTTATCGGTTCTGGATAACGTAGCCCTGGCGCCCATCGAAGTGCGCAAAATGCCTAAAGAGCAGGCGAAAGAGACGGCCATGCAGTTGCTGAGCCGGGTAGGCATCACCGAACAGGCCAATAAATTTCCTGGTCAGCTTTCGGGCGGGCAGCAGCAGCGCGTGGCGATTGCGCGAGCGCTGGCGATGCAACCCAAGATCATGCTTTTCGACGAACCGACTTCGGCGCTCGACCCGGAGATGATCAAAGAAGTGCTCGATGTGATGGTCGAGTTAGCGCGTTCCGGCATGACCATGTTAGTCGTAACGCACGAAATGGGTTTTGCCAAAGCGGTCGCCGACCGCATGTACTTCTTCGACCAAGGCCAGGTCGTCGAGAGTGGCACCCCCAACCAGATTTTCGACAACCCACAGGGAGAACGCACCAAGCTGTTTCTCTCACAAATCCTTACACACTGACGCCTTTGGTCGCGTTCACAACAGACTTGTCGGGTCTGCCTGGCGGAAATGCCGGCGATAGGCTGCGGTCTCTTTTAGGCTATCCTGGATTTGAGATAACAACTGCGCCGAAGCAGATTCGTCGCCCTCGGCTTTTCCGGCGCTGAGCAAGAGACTGCCTGCTTCAGGCTGCACCCTGAGTTTCCCCCGTTTCGACAACCATTCCAACCCCAGCTTCACTGCCGTTTCCCCTTGTGCGCTGGCAGCCGCCAGGTCGACCAGGGTGGTCTGGCCTGCGCGTTGGCTGATTACAAATTTAGCCAGTCCGGCCAGGCGTTCGAGAAATGCCTGGGGTTCCTCGCCGCCGGGTAGCTCGACCGCAAACAGCACCACCCGCCCCGGCCTGACGGTCTCCAGGGCGGCCTGCATCACGTGTGGAGCAGGTGGGCAGGTCCAGATGACCAATGTTTCGGCAGGCGTGAGTTCGTGGCGTCCCAGGCCACCGACGGAGCGCTTGTGTTCAGCCTCGGCCCAGATGACGGTCGAAGCCTGCCCCTGAAAGGGGAGCAACTGTTCGCGCGGGTCGTCGACTGTGCGCAGATCGACCACTTCCATATTCCCTTTGCGGATCTCGGTCGCTTTTTCTGCCACGGGCCGAAACCCGACGAATTCCAATTCTGCCTGGCGCACGCCCCGGTAATCACTGGCCCGCAGGGTGAAAGCCAGGTCGAAGCGTCCCTCTGGCATTTCCTCGCCGCCGCCGTTCCACCATAATACCTGAGAAGTCTCTCCGGTTGCGCCGGCTACGCTCAGGCGCACATGCTCGCGGTTGCGCCCGATAGGGGTTGCGGCTTGTAGCGTCAGGTCGTGCGCAGCCAGGATCAGTTTTTCGTTGCCGGGGCCGTAGGGCGCCAAGGCTTCCAGTTGCTCGGCCAACTCCAGATTTGCCTCCGACAAAGGAAGCCAGCCGTCGACTTCGAGCGCGGCCTCTGTGTGCGCGATTTCGCCCAACATGCGTTCGACCGTGCGGGCTATGCGCCTGCGGAATTCGGGCAGGTTCTCTTGCGGCAGGGCGAGTCCGGCAGCCATGGGATGCCCGCCGAAGCTGAGCAGCAAGTCTTTTTGGGCGGCAATGGCTGCGGTGATGTGCAAACCTTCCACCGAGCGCGCCGAACCGCGGGCCGGTTCACCCTGCGGTGTGGAGAAGAGAATGGCTGCTTTGTGGTAACGTTCCACCAGGCGGCTGGCAACGATACCGATAATGCCGCCCGGCCAGGAGGCTTGCGCCAGAATCAGCAAAGGTTGCGTGAGCAGGGCCGGGTCGGCTTTCAGTTGGGCTTCGGCGGCCTGCGTGACCTGGTTGCACAGCAACTGGCGCTCGGCGTTGTAATTCTCGAGCTGTGTTGCCAGCGGGCGTGCGCGTCCCGCGTCGGAGGTGGTCAATAGTTCGACGGCAGGGTTTGCGTCGCCCAGGCGGCCCAGGGCGTTCAGGCGCGGGCCCAGACTAAAGCCGATGTGGGATTCGTTCAGGGTCTCCGGCTTGAGTTCGGCCAGTTCCATCATGATTTGCAATCCCAGGCGTTGCGTCTTGCGCAGCACAAGCAACCCTTTTTGCACCAGGTACCGCGCATCGCCGCGCAGGATGGCCAGGTCGGCGATCAGGCCGAGAGCTACCAGGTCGAGCAGCGAGGTCGTGTCGAAGTCGTTGGCTGGCAGCGCTTCCTTGAGCGCCTCGACCAGTTTGTAGGCCACACCTACGCCCGATAGCGTCCCCAGCGGATGGTCTTCCGGGAGCATTTTGGGATTGACGATGGCAACCGCTTGAGGAAGTTCGGGCGGCAGGTCGTGGTGGTCGCTGATGACCATGTCCACGCCATGTGAACGAGCGTAGTCTACAGCCTCGCCGGCGCTGACTCCCGTGTCGCAAGTGACGACCAGGCCTGCGCCCGCCTCGATGATCTCTTTGAGCGCCTCCAGATGCACGCCGTGACTCTCACGGGCGCGCACAGGAATATGGTAGCCGACCTTGGCCCCCAGGGCTCGAAGGGCCTCGACCAGCAGCGCGGTGGAGGTCTGCCCGTCGACATCGAAATCGCCCCAGACGCAGAGCGACTCTCCGGCGCGGATGGCGGCGCAGATGCGCCCGACGGCGGCCTGCATGCCGGGGAGCGCAGAGGCCGGCGTCGGGGCGTACGAATCGGGCTCCAAAAAAGCATGGACGGCCTGGGGTGTGGTCAGTCCCCGCCGGGCAAGAGTCTGCTCGACGAGCGGATGGAGTCCGTAGCGTGTGCGCGATAAGGGGGGAAGTTCAGGTTCGATCCAGCGCATGAGATTGTGTCACGGATTGCGCATTGTGGGAGGTCAAAATTCGATCTCCTGCACCTGTTCGAGATTGACATCGAGGTTGGAGAGTTCGGTTTCGACATCGGTGGTCTCGGCCTGCCCGGCTTGCGCGCCGCGCTCGCAGTACGAGCGATAGGTGCAATAGGTGCATTTCTGAGAATCGTCGGTCAGTGGGAAGGCAGGAGCCGCGTCGATTTCGGCTACGATTTTACCGAGCGCCTGCCAATCCTGTTGGAACTGTGCAGACGTATATTTGAAGTGGGCGGGTTCGTCGGGGAAATCAGGATACCAGTAAATCATTTCGATCTGTTCCGGGCGGATGGACTGTCCGTTGTTGAGATGTGCCCCAGCCTGAACGAGCAGTGCCCGGTAGATGCGGGTTTGCCAACGGGCAGCCATCCATTCATCGCGCGGGTGCTTATGGTAGGTCTTCCAGTCGACGATCAGGGCCTGTTCTCCCGGCTTGATGGCGAGCAGGTCGTATTTTGCGGTTACACGGTGCGGCGGCAGTGGGGCGTATAGCGCCGTCTCGACGTGCAGTGTGTAACCACTCAGGTTTGGCGCGTGGTTCAGGTAATTTTGCCACCACCGGGAGAGATTGGGCGAGGCGGCCAGCCGCGTCAGTTTTTCGACCGGCAGGCCAAGCAGATGTTGCTGTACCAGCCGATGGAAGAGTTGTCCTTCCTGCTGGCGACGTTCGTTTTCCACCACCGGTTCCGACTCGGCAGCGGGCCACTGGAGCTGCTCCAGATAGCGCAACTGGAAGCGCCGCGCACAGTCGGTGTAATCCTGCAGGGAGGATTGGCTAAAGGTAAACGGGGCGGGAATCTCCGGCCGCGGTATAGGAGTCGATAGCTCATTCATTGGAAAGCTTTTCCCTGATGTATATCAGAATATCGCCGGGCGCGCCAATAAGAAAAGGCAGGTTTGCCAGATGTGGATTGTTTAAAAAATGTTTGCGATCGTGGGTGGCAAACCAATGTGCCTCCGATTGTAGTGCCTCTGCGAAGACCAATGCGTCTGGTAAATAGTCCACAAGTTGGTTGGCTCTACTGCGTTGTTGGGTAGAAGGCTGATCGCCGATCTGCAAGTGCGCCGCAGCAAGCATTTCAGCCAAGGTCGGCAACAAGTCAGATGCTTTTCGATGTAAAACTTCGTCCGCTTCTTGCAACACACTTTTGCCGGCTATTATTTGAATCGTACTGGCCTCGCCAAGGCGGAATAACATACGCGTGCCACCATGATGCGACATGATGGCGGCGATAATTACGCTGGTGTCTACGAAAATTTTAATGTTTTTCTTGCTTATTGGCATAATCGGTTTGCACTTCGTGGAGTGTTTGCAGCATCGACTCGAGTGTTTCGCCTTTGGCCTCCAACCGTGTGCGGATCTTGTCGGAGAGGTCATCTACACGCGAATGATAAGGCCTGAGCAGGAAAGTTCCCTCACCAAGATCGATAAGCGTCAGTATTTCGCCTTCGTCCAGCCCATACTTCCGCCGCAGCGCGGCGGGCAGGGTGATCGTTCCTTTGTTGCGAATTTGAAGAGTGGTCATCGCTGTGCTCCAGAAAATCGGAAATACGGAAATTCTGA
The DNA here is from genome assembly GCA_046704785.1 of Anaerolineales bacterium. GTDB lineage: Bacteria > Chloroflexota > Anaerolineae > Anaerolineales > Villigracilaceae > JBJKRF01. Next base: position 12,200 of record JBJKRF010000153.1, read on the forward strand.
CTAAATTATACTCTCTTCTTCCTGGGTGGACTCGATTTGAATCTTTTCCCGTTTCTTTAACTGGACGACCAACACCCCGACGCCGACCAGCGTCAGGCCGAAGAGTTCCTGCCCTGAGAGCGTCTCGCCCAGGAAAACCACGGCCAGGATCGCGATTTGGGGCATCATTAGGCTGTTGATCACGCTCGTTTCGACGGCTGTCAGCGTGCGTTGCGTATGATTCCAGAGCGTGAACGTAAAGGCCGTGTTGACGACCGCCAACCAGACGATGATCGCCCAATCGCCCGGCGAGAGAGTTCCGATGCCTTGCGTGAGCAAGCCGATGACCAGCATCAGCAGCGAACCGATGCCCATGCTTACGAAAGTGACCGTGAGCGCTGTGAAATGCGCCTGACGGTTGACGTTGCGTCCCAGCAGCGTGGCTCCCGTGTTAGCCAACACGCCGACCGCAGCCGCCAGGATGCCGATCCCTTGTGCGGCGGGGATGTCTACCGGAAAAAAGTAGACGCCCGTCCCGAACAGGCACAGTAGCACGCCTGCCCACTGTAACGCCGTCGGGCGCTCGTCGAACCACAGGATGCTCATGAATCCCACCGCAACCGGCGTCAGGTTGAGCAGCAGGTTGACCATCACGGCGGGCAGGTAGGCCAGGCTGACGAATTGTGCGCCTTGCGCCAGCGTATAAAAGAGCAGGCCGAGCAGGGTCAATTGCAGCCAGTCTGCGCGGGAGAAGGAGCGAAGAACAGCCCGCTCGCGCCGGTTGAAAGCCACCAGTGGCAGCAGGCAGGCAAACGCCAGGGTATAGCGCAGTCCGGCAAAGGTAACGGGAGGCAGGCTATCCCGCAGCCCGAACTTGATCAGCACCCAGGAGGTCGACCACAAAAAGGTGACGAAGGCGGCTTGCAAGATGGCAACAAAACGTTGTCTGAAAGTCGTCAATGGATTCTCGTTTGAAGGAGACAGGAGAGTTGATAATTGTCCGGCGATGCTTTAAACGGGCAGGGACGTCAGAGGCGGCGTAGAAAGAAAAGCATTCCGAAGTAGAACACGGTGAAGGCGCCGCCCACCAGCCAGCGTATATCCATGTTGAGGCCTTCGGGCAGCATGAAGAGCACTATCAGGCTGAAGAGCAACGCCCAAATGAAGACGTAACTGCCCAATCCGCGCGAAGGGAGCAGCATGGTGCGGGGATGCGCCCGGTTTCCGGCCTCGTTCAATAGTTTGACGGCTTTCCAGCGTTGGAAGATCGTATGGAATTCGTCGGGGTTGAGCAGTTTGCCCAGGTGAATGCGCGTAGTGGTGGTCTGGATCGTACGGTTGGTAACTGCGATAATATCTTTGTGCTCGATGTATGCGTCCGGCACCAGGTAGCGTTTGACCACCAATCTGTCGCGGAAGTGGATGCGTCGGACGACGAAAAAGGGAGCAACTGCCGCGGCAAGCCCAACCATGAAGGTCAGCAGCCAACCCCACTTTGCCTGTAGGCTGAATATCTCTACGCCGAATAGGAGCGCGAACAAAATGGGCAGGCCGATGATGACCAGGCGTGTGGGCAACGTGTAGCGGGGCGTAAAAATGAATTCGTCGTAATCCATTTTTAAGGACAGGTAACCTGTGCCAGCGCAAGCGCACCCAGGCTCCCGGAGCGATCGCCCAGCGCCGGCGGCACGATATAATCATCTATCTTTGCCGATAGGTTGGGATGTTGAACGTAGCCGTTGAGCGTCTCCTGAACCTGTTGGCGGATCAGCGGGAACAGGCCTGTGCGCTGCATCAGGCCACCGCCGAGGACGATGCGGCGCGGAGAAAGGGTGAGCACATAAGCGGCCAGGGCAAAAGCGATGTAGCCAGCTTCGATCTCCCAAAAGGGATCGTCCTCGGCCAGAGACTCGGCAGGGACGCCGAAGCGTTTTCGCACCGCCGGGCCGGAAGCCAGCCCCTCGAAGCAATCGCCGTGAAAGGGACAATTGCCAGGGAAAGGGTCTTGGTCGAGGTCGTGCGGCAGATGGATATGGCCCATCTCCAGGTTCCCCAGGCCCTTGAGGGCTTTCCCGCCGATTAGATAGCCGCCACCGATGCCGGTGCCAATCGTCAGGTAGAGGGATGGATCGATGCCACGGCTTGCGCCCCAGGTAAACTCGGCCAGCGCCGCAGCGTTGACGTCGGTGTCGATTGTGACGGGGACACCGAGTTCATTCTTCAGGAAGCCAAGAATATTCGTATTTCGCCAGTTCGGTTTGGGGGTGGATGTGATGAAACCAAAGGTGGGGGAATCCGGGTCCAGGTCGAGCGGACCAAAAGAGGCCAGTCCGATGGCCTGCAACCGTCCGGCAGCAGCGTAAGGTTTAAAGAAGGCGACAGCTTTGTCGAGGGTTTCTCCTGGTGTACTGGTTGAAAAACGCATCTTGTTGAGCGTATGTTCAGGGCCAGCGCCTATGACGCAGACGAACTTGGTGCCGCCTGCTTCGATACCGCCGTAGAGCTTATTGAGAGTCATAAGATTATTTTACACGAGAGGTTACCAGCCCGGCCTATTCGTTTAATTGGTGCCCTGGAAATCAGCATGAAAATTTGTCCGGAATCGATGTATTTTTTCTTGCACCTTCCCGCTCTATATAGATAAATAAGAAGTACCCATTTGGGTGAGGTTTTGATAGGCTTTTCCTCACCGACTGCTTTTCCAAGCAGCTTTCGCTCTCCAAAAGGGTAATCCCAGAGGATAAGAGAAAAACATTTCTCCTGTGCGAAAGCCTTTTATAAAAGGACAACTCTTATTAACATCTCATCGTACCCTTCTATAAATATTTCCAGGTCTTTCTGGAATTCTCCGCTCCGTGATCCAATCCCAGTGACACTCCGCGCAGACTGTTTGGTTGCCAACTGCAACCCTGCGTCCGGAGTGTTTTTTTATTCGGTATCGAAAGAATTGTTGCAGTAAGAGTTGTTCTAGCTAAAGGGGTGCTTTTCGGGTCTTGTTCGAAAAGCACCCCGGCTTTTTATCAGTACAAATTTCAAGCAAATATTCTTCGTTGCAAGAGCTAGTTCGTACCTTAACAATCTGATACATCGTATCTGTTCAAATGAAAAAGGCGCTGCCACACTATACATTCATTTGTATAGCTGGGTGCCTGAAGTAATAATCGTTATATTGAAATTTACTGGAGTGGGGGAGCCAGCGTATGAAAGACTGTTTTAAAAGGAGGTGTTGTTTATATCTATGATTTGAACATCGTGGCACATCTCTAACAATCCTGCCCATTACAAAATTAGACAAGGAGGAAGGTTGTAATGAAACGACTTCGTTTCTTCTCGATAGCGGTCATCTTATTCATGATGATCGCGTTAGTTCCGGCCCAGATGGCCTCTGCGGCCACAGCCTGCAGCCCGGTGACATCCACCATCA
>JBJKRF010000154.1:0-5810 GCA_046704785.1 Anaerolineales bacterium
GGCTGGGTGGTTTGGTTTTGTTTGGGTTTTTTTTTACGCGGGGGGGGGGTTTTTGGGGGGGGGGGCCAAAAACCCCCCCCCACAACTGTCGTTTGTTACGGTGACTCCTGAAGTACCTGTATTATCCTTTCACGGAGCCGGCCAACAGGCCGCGCACGAAATATTGTTGGAACGCAAAGAATACGATCATTGGAACGAGGAACGAGAGGAAGGCGGCACCTGTCAGAATATGCCAGTTCTGCCCACGTGGGTCGATGAGATTCGTGATCTGTACGGTGAGGACGGGGTGGGTGGAAAGGAATATCTTGGCAACCAGAAAATCATTCCAGACCCAGATGAACTGGAAGATTCCCAACGAGGCAATGGCCGGCATGGCCAGCGGCAAGGCCAGCCGTCGAAAAGCCGTCCAGTGGTTTGCGCCGTCCAGGTAGGCAGACTCGAATACTTCCCGCGGCAGTGAGCCGATGAAGTTGCGCATCAGGTAGATGGCGTAAGGCAATCCAAAACCGGTATGGAAGAGCCAGATTCCCAAGAAGGTACTTTGTATGTGGAGTTGCGTGTAAAGTTGAGCGATGGGCACGAGCGACATCTGGAGTGGAACGATCTGTAAACCCACGAGCAATGCGAACATCCATTGGCGGCCTTTGAAGTCCAACCAGGCGAAAGCGTAGGCAGCCAGGGCTGCGAGGACGATGACGAACAAGGTCGCCGGTACTGCGACAAACACTGTGTTGATGAACGCAGCGCCCATGCCTGCCGGGTTGGTCACATCGCTTAAGTTACAGTTGAAAACGGCCAGTGTGCCGGGGTCGCGGTTCTGGCAGTCAGACAGGTAGTTTTTGGTGCCCTTATACCCGACGATGGCATCGACATAGTTGCTTAATGTAAATTGGTTCGTTGACTGACTCTGTCCAGAGAGCGTTTGCAGGTAAGTCACGATGGGCGTGAGCGTAGCAAGCGCATCTTTGGCATTCGACGGAAGCTGAGGGTTGACCAGATGGGGTTGGCCGTTGACGGGGGTGCGCAACATGCCCAACAAGCTGGCTGCGCTCGGATAGTTGTTGACCAGCGTGGGGTCCGTCAGGTTTGCGGACGGAATCTTCTTTCCATCCGCCCCGTGGCAGGATGCGCAGTATTTTGTGTACTCTGGCAGGCCCACCTGGTTTGTCTGTGGCAAAAACGCCGTCCACCAGCCGGTGGTACGCACGGCTTCTCGTGTGCGGAAAGATGTAATGAACAGGCCCAGCGTAGGGATGATCCAGAGCACACACATGATAATCACTGCCAGATGCAGGGGCAATTTTCCGAAGAATTTGTTGAGGCGACCGAGGGGGTTCATCTTGCCGCCTCCTCTTTCCGGAATCGTTGAATGTTAAAGATCATGATCGGAATTGTCAAGACGATCAGAACAACAGCGATTGCCGTCGACTGCCCGGCGTTTGTCACGATCAGGTTGAACATGCGGTTGGCGATCACTTCGGTGCCGAAGTTTCCGTCTGTCATGACAAAAACAATGTCGAAGATCTTCAGGATGATGATGGCCATTGTCGTCGCTACGACGACGATAGTTGGCATAATGGTGGGTAGCATGATATTCCAGAAGACCTGCCACTCATTTGCCCCGTCGACGCGCGCCGCTTCCAGCATCTCGGAAGAGACACCTTTGATTGCTGCTGACAGGATGGTCATGCAGAATCCGGCCCACAGCCACACGCCAACGACCATCAGGGAGAAGTTGTTGATCACTGGGTTGCTCAGCCAGGTAACCGGCTGACCTCCCAATCCGGTAATGATCGCGTTGAGCAGTCCGATTTGTGGGCCTCCACCGGCCTGAATATCATAGACAAAACGCCAGATGATGCCTGCACCGATGAAGGAGATTGCCATGGGCATAAAAAGGATCGACTTGGCGAGCGCCTCGTACTTGACCCGGTCTGAAAATAATGCAAAGACCAGCCCGCCGATGATCGTTCCGGGAACCATTAGTAACAGCCAGAGAGCATTGTTGCGGAGGGCGATGAGCATTGCCGGGTCGGTGAGTGCGTAGCGATAGTTCTCAAAGACCCCCCAGCAAGGTTGACCTGATGTGCAGGTTGTGGCTGCTGAACCGGAACTGGTGGCGTTCAGCAGGCTCAGGCGGATCGTGCCAATCGTCGGATAAATAATAAACACGGTCATGAGGATCAACGCCGGAGCCAGATATAGCCACGGTGCCCAGCGGCCCTGTTTCATGATCTTTGGGACCATATCTCCTCCTTGTCCTTGGAAAAGGAACACGCTGGGACATGTTCAAGCATGCCCCAGCGTTTGAGTTACCGTGCGTCGATCATTTTATCGACTGTTTTTGTGCCGCAGCGATCGTGCTCAGCGTGGACGGGATGTCGGCGCCTTGAACGACGCTGACGATTCCCTTCCACTCGGCATCGTTGAAGGGTGCGCCGAGCGCATCACCGATGTCGAAGGTGAAGCCGGTTGTCTTCGCCAGCATATCGCCTAATTTGATTTCCTGCGGATCGGTGTAGTTCCCGTTGGCATTTTTGTTGGGCGACAGGCTAAAGTTGGCTTTGGCCCAATTCTGGGCGCCTGTAGCACTGGTCAGATAAGCTACCAGCGCCTGGGCGGCCGGTTTTGTGCTGAAAGCCATCATGAAGTCGGCGCCCCCTTGTAGGCCTTTGACACCTGGAAATTCGAAGAAGTCATAGTCGGTGCCATATTTCAGATTCGGGAACTGCTGGGCGATGGATCCGCCTGCGAACCCGGACTGTTTGACCATCATGGCCTCAGGCGGGTTGGAGTAGACCTTGTAAATGGCGTCCAGGAATTTCGTGTTGACGGTGCCATCCGCTCCGCCGACCGTGTACTTCGGGTCGGAGGCCCATTTCTGGTAGATCTGGTAGGCGGCTGCAACGCCCGGATCATCGTAGGATGTCTTCCCCGAAATGATCCCATTGACGTAGTCTGGGCCTTGGGTGGCGAGTAGGATGTCCTGGATGAAGTCCGAGCCGGTCCACCCGTCTGCCGCGCCGCCGTTATTGAAGCCCATACTCCACGGAACGTTGCCATCTGCGGCCATTTTGTCGACCAGGGTCTTTAGGTCGTCGAAAGTCGTCGGGACGGTGTAACCGAGAGCCTTGAACTGAGTCGGGCTGTACCAGATGATCGACTTGACGTCCGCTTTGACCGGGATGGCCAGCCATTTGCCGTTGGTAGTGCCCATGTCGATCCAGAACGAAGCATAGTTGCTCTTATCGGCGCTGACAGTATCCAAGGGCTGGAGTTTATCGGCATAGAGCTTAAGCGGGGAAAGATCCGGCCAGAACAACACATCAGGCGGGGTGCTTTTGACCATTGTGTCGAGGACGGATGCGTCACGGGTGGATTGGGCGTTGATCTTGATTCCGCAGGCGTCGACGAACGGCTTGATGATCGAGTTGAAGCTCTCTTCCTCAGAGCCGGACCACTGGTAAACGAGGGTTAGTGTATCACCCGATTTTGCGCCTTTGCAGTCGATGCCATTGGAGGACACCGCGGTTGGTGCAGCGGCCGCCGGGCCACAAGCCGTGATGACCATCCCGATGACTGCGATCAATGCAACCACTTTTACGAGCTTGGAATTCATCTTATCCTCCTTCTTTTAAAGAGTTGAAAGAAATTGGTTGTGGGTATTTTGACACATAGATTGGTTTTGGAAACTCGCCTCCTCTGTTTTAGATTTAGCCTTACAAGAATCGTGGCGTTTGGTGCATGCGGGGGTGCCCTTCGGACAACATCCGAAAGACACCCCCGTCTTCTTTCTTGTGCCACGGAAATTCCTGAAGGGCCATGAACTCATCAAGAATAAGTAACACGTGTTAGTAAATCGCGAAAGCAGACGTCTCCAAGCAAGTGCTCTATCGGCAGCTTGAGGCGCGTACGATCAGCTCGGGTTCCAGCAGAATAGCATTATGATCCAGTTCTCCGTTGTAGATGAGGCGAATCAGGCGTTCGCTGGCGGCCCAGCCGAGGCCGTAAGCGGGTAGTCGGATGGATGTCAATGGGGGATCAAAGAAGGCAGCTAACGGAATGTCGTCAAAGCCGACGATGGCAACGTCATCAGGGATACGGAGCCCGGCTTGTTTAATAGCCAATATGGCGCCCAGGGCAACCACATCGCTGGCGACGAATATCGCGGTGGGGCGTTCTTTGAGCGCCAGTAGTTTCTGCGCGGCGTGAAAGCCACTGGTGGGTGTGTAATTTCCTTCGGTAATTAAATCTTTCTCGTAGGGGAACCCGGCCTGTTGGAGCGCCTCGGCGTAGCCTGCGCAACGCTGTTGGGCCGAGGTGTAAGCCAGGGGGGCGTTCGTAATAAAGCCAATGCGCTGATGTCCGGACTCGATCAAGTGTTGTATGGCTTTTTTCGCGCCTTTGATGGCGTCGATGTCGATACACGGGATGCCGCTCTCCGGAAATTGCCCCATAATCATGATAGGTGTTCCCTCGTTGTATAAATTGGCGATTTCCGAATCGTCCAGGCGCGGGCCGGAGAGAATGATGCCATCGACATGATTTTCTTGAATCAAGTGTTTATATCCTAGAGGGTCAGACGGATCGATCGGTTTGAGCAATACATGGAAGTTTTGCCGCGTAGCAGCGTGTTCGACGCCCAAAATAACCTGAGGAAGAAGAGCATCTGCGAAGACCTGATTAGGGTTTTGCCGTAAAACAAGACCAAGTGTGTACGATTTTCCACTGACGAGTTTTCTGCCTGTGGCATCAACATGGTAATTCAGTTTTTTTGCAGCCTGGAGAACGCGTTGCCTTGTGTTATCACTAATGCTCACCCCTGGTACATTATTCAGGACGAAGGAAACGGTTGTCCTGGACACACCAGCGATCTTGGCAACGTCGAAGCTTGTGGCACGTTTGCTTGGCATCTTGTCCTTTTTATAGGTCAAGTAAGGATCTCTGGGAGAAGTGATTATACAGGGGTGTATGCGGCATTGCCGCGTACACCCCCAGCTTTGCTAAGATCCGGAGAACTCAAGTAACACGTGTTAGCAATCTGAGTATAGGATTAATCGATATGTTTGTCAAGCAGGCATGTTTTGTGCAATTTTCCTCAAGTTTGGGCCCGTTATCGGTGTTTTGTGTCCGGATGTATTCCTATGAATCCTCCCACTGGCCGGGGGGATTCCCACGCATCCTTTTGAGCGCGCCGCGCCGCTTCTTTTCGTCAACGCGTGCAGCTTTGGCGTGGAGGCTTGGCCGTGTCGCTTTGCGGGATTTTGGGGGCTTCGTCGCTTTTTCGAGCAAGGCGCGTAGACGTTGAAGCGCCTCGCCCCGATTTTGTTCCTGGCTTCGGTAGCGCTTTGCTTCGATCACGAGGATGCCCTCTTCACTTACCCGCGAACCTGCCAGCTTGACCAGACGCTCTTTGACCTCCGCTGACAGGGATGCCGAGGCTTGTACGTCGAAGCGCAACTGCACCGCCGTGGAGACCTTGTTGACGTTCTGCCCGCCAGGGCCCGATGCGCGGATGTAGTCAAGCTCGATTTCGCTTTCCGGTATGGAGAGTGTGGAAGAAATTTGGAACATCTTTGAAGTATAACAAAAGCCCCCGTTTCTGTTGAGCAATCTCTGGCCCTTGAAAATTCTCGCCGTCACGCAGATCAATGCAGGGTATGCAACTTGAGTTGCATACCCTGCATTGTGCGCCCAGCATGGGCGTTGACTAGAGGGTGAAAGACCCTTATGGAGGTTGATTGCACCAACCATTAGCCAAGAGCAAGGGCATCACCGCGAGGTGGGGTCTGGAGGAAGCTGGCGGCAAA
>JBJKRF010000155.1:0-37798 GCA_046704785.1 Anaerolineales bacterium
CTTTTTTTTTATTTTTTTCTGGTACCGTTCATATGGTAGAAATTGGGGGGTTTTAGCCCGCGGTTGGCGCGCCAAACACCCCCACATCCACATCACCTCGCAGAATTTCCCAATGAACCGTATTTTACAGGTCTTTGACGTATTGCATGTTGATCCACTTTCCTTCGCTAATTTGGCCGAAGCCATTCTTGATGGTGCAGATTTCGAACAGGTCGCCGGTGTTGACCTGTCCCACCACCGGCGCGTCTGGCGCGGAATCGCCACGCACGTTGAGCAGCGTGGTAGGCGTCACGATCCGTTTGAGCGGATGATGCGCTAACAGTCCGGAGCGTTCGAGACCGGGCACGTTGAGGTCGTGCGCAATCAAGGTCCAGGCTTCGAGCAGCGTCGTGAACGGAATGGGTTGCCCCTGCCCGGATGTGTCTTTTCGCAAGGGATCGTGTACGTAGATATTTTCGGCGTCGGCGCCAACGGCTACCAGGTAGTGCGGGCCATCCAGCGTTTCGGGCGTCAGGCCGGCATCGTGCAGGGTGAGTTGCTTCACCAGCAGAATGACTGGACGAAACGAGGCCAGCGCCATCAACAAATCGGAGAGCTTCATCCCGGCGCGACCGTCGACGGCGACGCCATATTGGCTCAAGGTAGCGCTGATTTGTTGCAAGGTGAGGGGTTTCTCTGCGCTCTGGCGGGAACTCTGGAAAAACTCGTCCACGCTCGGCGTTTGAGATGTATATGCGCGCACGAACATCGCTCCAACGGCGGCACCGCTATCGTATGTGTATGTGTTTGCCCCAGGGCCGATTTGTGAAACGTAGGGGACGGAGAGCAAGGTCGAGGCGCTGGTTGGCGTCGGTGCCGGTGATGACGTTTGCGGCGATGCATTGAGCGCTGCTTCTACCACACTGTGGATGTGCTCCAACGCGGCACGTTCGATCTCAGACATAACCTCTCCTTGTGGATGACTGCCTTCGTATCCTGCCGATAAATAGGGAAATTGCTCAGGTTCTCTGTTTATTGGGGATATTTTCTTCCATTCTACTGATTTTCGAGATTGCGCGCAACAGCAAATCGCGTTGGGCGCTCGCTTCTCTGCTCCCAAAAAGGCGAGGTTACTTTTTTCGCACGGTCGGCATATCGAGCGTGCTTTCGCCGTAGGTCAACACGTACAGCCCGCGCGCAGGCGCGGAACGCTCGAAGATAAAATCCGTTGCCAGATAGCCTGCCCGAAAACAAGCCTCGAAGACCTCGCGGGTCAGCGCGCGCCAGTCGCGCGCCAGATGCAGGTCGGCAGCTTTTAGCGCCAGGAAGTCTGTCGGAATTTCGACCAGGGCGAGGGATTCTTCGGGCGTGGAAAACTGCTGCGGGGGCTGGGGCCAGCCGTCGGGAGATGTGCCGACGCGGTACAAGGCCTGGATGTTGGCCGCCTCGTAATGACCCAGGTCCAGCGCCCCGCGCGGGCGATGGCCCAGGCGGCGTTCCACCCGTTTCGTGTTCACCCACCAATCGACCTGGAAGCGGTCTGAGGGCAAGCCTGCGTTGAGATCGTCCCGCATTTCGCCGTATTCGTTGCGGCGATAGGTGTTGCAGACGGCGCCCAGGCGTGTCAGGTTGAGATAGGCGTTGCGGCTGAGCAGCGGGTCGTAGGTCCAGGTGATCAGGCCCAGGCTTTGTTTGCGCACCAACTGCCACTGCGCGCGTTTGAGGGCGAAGCCGATGCCGCCGTCACGCAAATTGGGGTGGACACCCAGTAGATGTGAGCAGTGTTTGGGTTGCGGGCCGTCGGGAAGTTCGTACAGGCCGGGAAACCCGAACAGGACTCCGGCCAGGCGCTCTTCAATGTATGCTCCCAGCACAAGGCCACCATTGTGCGCAGCCGTCAACAACAGGTGCGCCGGCACGACCTCGGTATCATTGCCTGGCCATACCAGGCGTTGTAACGCTTCCACCTCGGTCATTTCTTCGGGCGTTTCGAGAATGCGGATCGTGGGATCAGGCATGAGGAAATCAGGTGGTTTGGCGGGTAAAGAAATTGCGCAGGGCCGAACGTGTCCAGTTCACGTTCCGCAGATAGTCAAGACGATAGGTGAAGCGCGCCGGAAGGAATCCGAAAATGCGCGAAACGGTGTCTACCGGGCAGGTGCGGTTATAGGAGAAATAATCGACCCAAAAGGTGGAAAAAGGGAACCTCGGGATAAAACTCTCGGAGGCAATCGTCAAGATACGCAGGTAAGGCAGGCTGAGCGGAATGAACAGGCGATTCCGCCGGATGACTCCCAGCAGAATCTCTGCCGCCTGGCGGAACGAAAAATACTCGGCCCCACCCACCTCGAAGGTCTGGTCGAGCGTATCGGGGTTGTCGAGCGACCAGATCAGGCAGGTTACCAGGTCTTCCACCCACAACGGTTGGACCAACACCTCGCCTTCGCGCGGCATGAACACAAAAGGCGTCAACGTAGTGACGCGGGCAAAGGCCGTAGTGAAATGGTCTTCCGGGCCGTAGAGCAGCGATGAACGGAAGATGGTATGTGGAATGCCGCTCTTGCGGATATGCTCCTCCGCGATGCCTTTGATCTTCATCAGGGGGTAGTACGAGGAGCGGTCGGCGCCCAGGTGGCTGACGTAGAAGATGCGTTGCACCCGGCTGTGTGTCGCCGCCTGGACGAGGTTGGCCGTCCCGTGCGCATCGGTTTCGAGCAGGTTGGCGTGCGCGCCCTGGTGTTCTGCGCCGGCTAGGTGATAGACGATGTCCACGCCGCGCAAAGCGGCTTGCAGGCCGCGCACGTCGCCCAAACTGACCACCGATACTTCCACAGGGACGCCGTGTGGCAGGTTGGGGGTGCGCGGCGAAGGACGGATCAGGATGCGTACCTGGTGTCCGTCTGTGACGAGTTGGCGGACCAAGGCGCGGCCCAAAAATCCCGTTCCACCGGTGACCAAAATCATAGCGTCGATTATAAACCACGATGGATTGCATCGATTGTGGTGCTGTCTCAAACCGGAGGAGGCGGAGTACCCGTCTGCCTGGAATAAAAAAGGGATAGACCGATTCTGGTCGGTCTATCCCTTCCCCCGGAGGATGGCAATGGGCTAAGGAAACATCCTGAAGAAAGCTTCGACAACTGCCGGGTCGAAATGTTGTCCGGTTTGTTCACGGATATATTGAAACGCCTTGTCCCGACTCATGGCCTTGCGATAAGGCCGGTTACTGGTCAGGGCATCGTATACGTCGATGACAGCGAAAATACGCGCCAGCAAGGGAATCGCTTGCGCTTTGAGCCCGTAGGGGTAACCGCTTCCATCCCAACGTTCGTGGTGATACAGTGGAATATCCAGCGCGGGTTGCAGGTGATCGATGCGCGCCAGGATTTGCTGGGCATAAAGCGGATGTTGGCGCATTACTTCCCATTCCTGTTTGGTCAGCGGGCCTGGTTTCAATAAAATGGCATCCGGGATGCCCAGTTTGCCGATGTCGTGCAGCAAGGCCCCCTTGCGGACGCTGTCCAACTGCTCTTTGGGGATTCCCATACTTTGCGCCAGGCGTAAGGTCATCTCTGAGACGCGGCGCGTATGGCCTTCCGTCTCGCGGTCACGCAACTCCAGGGTGTAGGAAAATGCGTCGATGGTGGCGTTATAGTCATCGGAGAGATGCGCGTTGGCTTGGTGGAGATTCTCGAGTAACAACGATTTGTCTATTGCTACGGCAATATGGTTCGCAAGAATCTCCAAAAAGTCGAACCAGGCCTGGTCAACGGCCAGTGGGCTGCGATGATAGATTTCCAACAGGCCGCGTAGTTCGCCGCGTGCGATCAAGGGTACGCCAATGTAAGTTTTGAAGCCTTCCTTACGAAACCAGTGTGTGCGATGGCATTGCTCCTTGTTTTCAAGTTCATCCACCTTTAGGATATTTTTGCTTGACGTGGACAGGCAAACCAGGTTCTCCTTGATGGAAAGGCTGGCTTTTTGATGGTCATCGAACTGGAAGCCGTACCCGCCAACGAAGTCGAGGTTGTCCGTTCCCGGGCGAACGGTCAGGATACCGGCGGCGTCGGCGCCCAACTGGCCGGCTGCCAGCGACAATACCAGGTTGGCCGTCTCTGTCAGGTCGCTGGAGGCGAGAATCTCCTGATCGATGGCACCCAATACCCGAATTTGTTCGACCTTTTCCTGCTCGCTTTGATAGAAGTGGGCGTTTTGGAGACTTACTGCCGCCAGGGCGCTATAGGCCTGTAGCGACTGCAAACGTTCGCGGGTAAAGAATCCTTGCTGGATATTCGCCATCGCGAGCACACCGATCACATTGTCCGCAATAATCAGTGGGAACAACCCGACCCGGTAGGAACGATTTTCGACCTTGACCTGTCGAACTACAGGATTCCTGGTCGTCGAGAGACGGATCAGGTACTCGTCGGGAATTTCGATCTCTACATCGAATGGGTTGGAAGTCACGGGCCAGCGCGAGAGCACCGAAAGGAAATTATTCCGCGAGAGGATACCGACCCATGCAAGCTGTACGCCAAAACTCTCGACGCAAATCCGTACGATTTGGGCGGTAATCTCGCGCAAATTGCCTTTTTTCGGTACCTTGTAAACACCGGCACCGGGCATGAGTTTGTTGTTTTCGATCAATTTCTCTCTGGTCATGGTTTATTGGATATTGTCGTTAGAACATGTAAATTAAAAATCATCATTGGATGATCGAATCCACATCGCCGTTAATGTCCAATGGGCCTGTCGAACAGGCCCCTGGTTGGTATGTTTCTTGCACGAATATTTTTGGACTACCTCTCTTGAATGGCTTGTACCGGCGGGGTATTGAGTGTTGAAGCACGGAGTTTTTCGCCAAGTTGCCGGGCAAATTCCGCTAACGAACTCGCCCGAATGGATCGTAGCAATGCCATTTCTTGCTCAGAGAGGACAAAGGCTTCATCTGCGAAACCATCATGGGCGGCTTTGGTGGGGTTGTTTAAGAGTAAATGACAGAAACTTTTGTTGATGACTGCCGCTGTGAGGAGTCGATTAAGTTCCCGGTGATCTGAAGTCGATGTGATCACGAGGGCCTGGTTTATCGCTGAGTTGGTCAACATGAATTGTTTTCTCCCTATTGAGTAGACAGTAATTAAGCAGACATTGGCTGCATTCCTAACAATACAAATCCACCGATAGCAATAAGTACGTCTCCGAGGCTGAAAGCGAATCGGTAAGACAACCAGGCTGGCGACACAAAACGATCGGCCAACCAGGGCAGAATGATTTGGCTCGAAGATAACAGAACATCTTTACTTCCAGGCCCCAGGTGCTTTCCGATCGTGAGGCTTTCGACTGTTCTCGGTGATAGCAGCGATGACAACGTTTCTGTGCTGATTGGCATAAAACCTTTGTTGGCGATGATGACGATCAGGTTGAGTGCAAGCCCGATGGCAATGATTTTTATGCCCCAGTGCTTTAGGTTAACAACGCAGAAAGCAAATAACAGAACCTGAGAAACAATCAGACAACAGGAGGCTACCGGGTCGCTGAACAGTGAGCGCGTCTGGGGCAGAGAAAAAGCCACGAGTTGGGGCAAAAAAGCAACAGGTACCAGCCAGGGAAGGCGAAAAGCAGGAACCTTCCATGCGGCTTTCTGTTGCCAGACACGGATTTGTCCGACCAGCAACCCGGCAATAATTCCAGTTAGAAGAATCACTAGTGACCAATCGTGCCGACATCTTCGGGAGCGCCTGCACCAATGACCAGCATGACCAATGTCAACAAGACAAAGAAGAGCTGGATATGTTGTTTCTGGATTTTCGAAGCAAAAATAACGAACCGGGCATACTTGCTGGACATGGGTCACCTCGTTGGATGGTAAAGGATGAATATTTGTCATCACAATACCGATCCGCAGGATACAAAGGTGGCCTCAAACGTTCGAGCCCGCCAGAATCGCTGTGGCCGATGTCTGTATTCCCTTTTTCTATAGCATCCGAAAATTTTCACCGAGACGGGAAAAAAAAGGAGCATTTCTCGGTATTGGCCGAAAAATGCCCCTTGGGGAGCTTGCGCCGCAGCGTTTTCTGATGAACCAACTTGTTGGCTCTCTGGGATTTATCATGGTGGAAAGTCGATGTAAAGCGGTGTGCGGATTTTGTCCGCCCCAACCCCCCGCAGGTTCTGCCTTGCTACAAGGTTTCCCAAAGAATTCTATCGGGTGAGGCGTTCATAGAGTTTTTTCGTTTCCCTTGAAGGCTCTATGCCCAACTCTTCGTTCAAGGCCTCTTTGCATCTCTGATATTCGCGTACTACGGCTGTTTTGTTCCTTCGGGCGAAGTAAGCACGCATGCGGATACGATATGCCTCTTCCAAAAGAGGGTCTGATTGCAGCGCAGCCTGGCTGGTTTCCAGCGCTCTATTGGTTTGATTGACCAGCAAGTATAGTTCGCTCAGGCGCAGCAGCGCAGACTGATAGAGCGTATCGATACGGGTTCGTTCTGGTAGGACCCAGTCGGCATCGATGTCTGCGAGATAGGGGCCTTCGACCAGTGTGACCGCTGATTGCAGGAGTTCGATGGTTTCCTGTTGTGTGTCAGCGGTTTCAGCCTTCTGGATTAAAGTTTCGAACGTTTCCAGGTCACACTCGTAATCGATGGAAGAGTTGAAGCGGTAACGTTCGTTGTCGAACAAGATCGTATTTTGCCCGACTGCATGGCGAAGCCGATACATGTTGGTTTTAAAACGCAGTTTGAGCCGTGAGGGGGAAATATCGGGCCAGAAAACTGCTGCAATTTCCTCTTTGGTCATGGGTGTGGCGCGTACGAAGAAAAAGAAGAGGTCACGAGTTTCTCGTGTTTGCCAGTCAGACAGGACGAGTACTTTCCCGTTATAGCTGACTCGGGTGGAGCCGAGCGTATGGATGTCGAGTTGGGCGGCTGAGATGCTCACATTTTGGGTGACCTGGCGTAGCGCATGCCGCAGTTGGGGAAGGTGCTCTTGGAATGCGGCCGCATGACGTAGGAGAGGCCGCAGCAAGGCTTTGACCTGGCTGTGGTCGATGGCCGGCTGGATCCATTTGTGGGCCTGGACGATTTGGACACATAGCGGCGTCAATTCTTTGATGCCTTTGCTGATGCGTACCATTTCGGTCAGGTGCTCGTCGCTCGCGGGGTAATCCTCCAAAGCTGCATAGGCAGATGCCAGCCAGAGTTGGCTAATACAGTTCTCCAGCAGGCGCTCGTTTTGCGCGAACGCTCCGATGGCTCGTTTCAATTCCGAGATTGCATCGGTTGCCTGCCCGGAGGCCAACAGGCAGCAACCGTTTTCGAAGTGGAATAAGCCCTCGACGTAACTGGACGAGGCGTCGACCGCCAGGATATGGATTAGCTCGCTTGCCGTGGTGAGTTCGTCGAGCAGGCGGGCAGTGCGTGTCTGACCAACGATGGCGTAGAAGGTCAGAAATGAATCTTCGATTTGTGAGGCGATGACGGCGGCCTGCTCGAAACATTCCCGCGCCTGGGTGTAATCCTGAATATCCAGCAGTGTATCGCCCAGGCTGCTGAGCGCGAGCGCCTGCACACGAATATATCCGCTGCGTTTTGCCGCCACAAGCGAACGCTCGAGCGTGGTGTAGGCTTTTTCGTACTCTCCGCCAAGGTGATATAGAACCCCCATATTGTTAAGCAGGGTCGATTGCCAGCCCAGGTTTTCCGTCTGTTCCCAAAAAGCCAGGGCTTTATCATAAAGATCGATTGCGGTACGGGTGTTCCCAAGCGTACGATATGTGATTCCCAATTCCATTTGGATGATCGCCACGCCGGCAGGGTCGTCGATTTTTGAAAAAGTGCGCAGGGCTTCTTCCAGCCAGTGCGTTGCCTCTCGAAGTTTCCCCAGGCGATAGTAGGCAAGGCCTTTGGCGCGTTGCGCGTCTCCCAGAATTCTCTTGCCGGCGATTCCGCTGTGGGATTGTGTCAGGGAGATGGCCTCTTCGGCGTCTGCCAGGGAGTGGGCGTAGTCGCCGGTATCGCGGTAGACGACAGCCCGCCGAACGAGAGCCTGCGCCAGGCCATCGAGTTCCTTCTTTTGGCGAAAAGCCGACTCAGCTTCGCTGAGCAGGGTAACGCCCATTTGCATATCGCCCAGGATGAAGGCGCAGGCTCCCTGGAGGGAGAGCAAGGCCGGGTGCCGCTGGATCAAGGCGACGGGGAGTTTGTCGATCCAGTTGGCGAGCGTGGAGACCCGTCCGGCGCTGATCAGCTTGGAGCCGGCGCTTTCGATCAACGTCGCGTCGCTTTCGTCGTCCATGAGTTTTTGATAAATCTGGTGGGCGCGTTCCCATTCCTGATCGTCCTGGTAGGTTTCTGCCAGCCGGTATAGGATTTTGGGGAACAGGGCGGGCCGTTCTTCTCGCAGCCGTACTTGCAGGAAGTCACGGAAGATGTGATGGTAGCGCATCCAGGCCCCCTCGGCCCCGACCGGAAAAGCGAACAGGTTGCTGCTTTGGACGGAGAAAAAGGCCTGGTTCCAGTTGATCTGTTCATCGGGAAGCAGCGGGGCGAGTACCGAGGTGCACAGGCTAACGTTGAATTCGTTCGGCACCGATGTCAGGAGCAGAAACGTGCGTAATTCGGGAGATTGCTTGTCGAGAATCTCGTGCCCAAAATAGTCGAACAGTTCCAGTTCGTTGTTCCGTATCGATTTGAGTGTGGCAGATTTCTCGCGCAGGGCGCCAGATTTGATCAGGTTGATGCCGGTGATCCAACCTTCCGTCTCTTGCGCAAGTTCCTGCGCCATCTGCATTGGAATTTGCAGGTTGGTGCTGCGGGCGTAGTATTCCTGAATTTCTTCGGGCAGGAAGGCGAGTTCTTGAAAGCTCAGGCCGATCACTTCATCCCGCGCGACCATCAGGTGAAAATTCGGCAGCGCGGGCAGGGTTCGGGCGGCCAATACCAGGCGGCAGTTTTCTCCAGAAAGCTGTAAGAAGCGGTCGATGAATTGCTGGATGTCTTCGATCGGGTCGACGAGATGATAATCATCCAGGACGATGGCGAAATACTCGCCGATCTTGTCGTGAATCTCATTGGTGACCGTGACGACGATGCGTTCGCCATCCTCTTGCATCGAGCGGAAGTTGCCCAACGCGGCGAAGGATTCATTGCCAAACTGAGGGAAGCGTTGTGCGATAGAGGCGATCAAATAAGCGATGAAGCGCTGCGGCTCCTGGTCCAGGGCGTCCAGGGAAAGCCAACAAAGCGGGATTTCACTTTCACCTGCCAGGTGAATTAGCAGGGAAGTCTTCCCGTAGCCGGCGGGCGCCGAGAGCAGAGTCAGTTTTTTATCCAGGGCCTCGTGCAGGAATTCCAGCAAACGGGGGCGAGTGATTGTTTCGGGGCGGCGGGCCGGAATGGTGATTTTGGTCTTGCTGATTGGAATTTGGATCGCTGATTCCATAGAATCTATTTTAAGCGAATGGGACCAAATTGTGCCTCTGAGAATCAGGATGGTGAAACAGATTTATGTATATGCCCGGCTCTGTGGCGTGCATACGTGCATCTACTGCCATAGTATCTTGTATGCGCTTTGGCCCGTCGAAGCGGGCGCTGAAATTTGCGAGGGAGTGAATCCAAAAAGGCGTCGCATGAAAAGCTGAGACGCCTTTGGTTTGAATGTTTTTCTCACTTGTTTTACTCCGAGGGTTCCGTTACCATCTCAATGAACGGTTCGACGATGCTGGGGTCGAAGTGTTTTCCTGATTGCGCGCGGAGATATGTCAGAACCTCGTCTTTCTTCATGGCCTTCCGATAGGGCCGGTCATTGGTTAGGGCGTCGTACACATCGACGATGGCGAAAATGCGCGCCGAGAAGGGAATCTGTTCGCCTTTGAGCCCACGCGGGTAACCGCTCCCATCCCATTTTTCATGGTGACAATAGGGAATTTCGAGCGCCGGCGTCAGGTAAGGCACCTGCGAAAGTAACTGGTAGGCAAGTGTGGGGTGCTGGCGCATGATGCTCCATTCCTCCTCGGTCAGTGGGCCCGGTTTGTGGAGAATCTGGTCGGGAACGCCCATCTTGCCGATGTCGTGCAGCAGTCCCCCGTGCCGTATGTGAACGAGGTCGCGCCCCTGGATTCCCATGCGTACGGCGAGGTCGAGCGTCATCTTGACGACCCGCCGGCTGTGGCCCTCTGTTTCGGCGTCGCGCAGTTCCAAAGCTTGCGCCCAGCCTTCGATGGTGGCTTCATAAGCCATCGTCAATTCCTGGTTGGAGCGTTGCAACTCGGTGAGCAGGTAAGCGTTATCGATGGCAATGGTGGCTTCGTTTGCCATGGTCTCGAAGAAGGCGGTCCATTCGACATCTGCTTTCAACGAGGAGCGGTGGAACACTTCCAGGATGCCTTTGAGTTTGCCTTTGCTGACCAATGGCGTCGATGCGTAACCGCAGAATCCTTCCAGGGCCACCAGTTTCTTGCGCGCAAAATTCGGGTTAATGTGCACGTTATCGCTGACCACCGTTTTGTGTTCCAGCACGGCCTGCCCGGCAATGCCAATGCCGATGTGCACCTGGTCTTGTTTGATCTCATTGGTACGAAAGCCAATGCCACTTTTATATTTGATGGTGATGTCTTTCTCGTCGAGCAACAGGATGGCGGCGGCGTCAACGTGGAGCTGTGATTTGACGTGCCCCAAGATAATTTTCAGCGTGCTTTCCAGGTCTGTATTTGAGTTGATGGCCGCGTCGATGTTGCGCAGGGAAGAAAGCTGCTCGATCTGGCGCTCGATCTGGTTGAACAGGCGAGCGTTCTGTATGGAGAGGCCCACTTGGTTGGCAATGGTATTCGCCATTGCCAGTTTTTCCTCGTCGTAAGCCTCCGAAGAAAAGCTGTGGAATTCGATCAGGCCGATCGTTTTTCCTTCGACCACCATGGGGGCATAGTAGAGCGCAGACTGCATGGGGGGAGTGTGCAGCTCGTCGGCGGAATCGGACGTCTGTTTGATCCCAGCCGGGTTGTTGATGACAACGGGCTGCGCCGTGGCGATTGCCTGGGCCCGGGCATCTCCTTCCACATCATAGCGTACCGGCGGGATGCGTGCGGCGTCGACGGTTTTACCGTTCGACAGGATGAATACCGGCCAGATTCTTTTGTGCGCCTCGTCAATGAGGTCGATCTCGAATCCCGGGCAATCGAGGAACTGGTTGGCATACAGGTAAGCGGTCTGGTAGACGGCCTCTGGGCTGAGTGTTTTGGCGAGTTCACGACCGAATTCGTTGAGCCGTGCAAGTTGCTCGGAGTGCTGGCGTGTCTGTTCGTAGAGCCCCGCGTTCTCGATGGCTACGGCAGCCGTGTTGGCAACCAATCCTAATAATTCGGCATCCGGCTGGCTGTAGGCGTCTTTCTGGTAACTTTGCAATTGCAGTACGCCAATCACGGTTCCATGGGCCACCATGGGCACGTAGATCGCTGATTTGGTTAACGGGCCGCTTTCGCCGGTGAGGTGATACTTGATATGTTTTTCGCGGTAATAGGCCATCAAGTCTTTGATCAAAAATGGTCTGGCGGTATGGATGGCTTCACTCTGGGCGCCCTTTCCGGGCGGCAACAAGGGGATGCGCGGGAGCCCTGAGACATCGAAGGTCTTTCCATCCTGGATGGAGTAAACGGCAGAGATCATCTGGTTCCTGGCATCGTAGCGCGAGATAATGAGGGTGGCGCTGGCCGGCAGTAAATCCAGGGCAATCGCTGCTAACCGTTCATAGACTTGCCCGACTTCCAGTGTTTCGGCCAGGGTGCGGCCCAACTCGTTGATGTGCACCAGTTGTTGGGCCCGCTGGCGGGCATCTTCCAAAAGTTGCGCGTTTTGGATTTCGACTGCGGCTGTGTTTGCAGCTACGGTCAAAATTTGCGCATCGTTCTCTACAAATCGTCTTTGTTGTTTCCCTTTGACTCGAATGACTCCGATGACATCACTGTTGACCACCAGCGGCGCCCACAACACGGAGCCTTTCGTTTGTGCGTTGGAGGAACCGTGGTTCCGTTTCACTCGCTTGGGCAAGTTTACGATCACGGGATGCCTGGTTTCGAACGCTTGCAGGCCGATATTCCGTTTGCCTGGTTTGGTGAGTGAAATCTTTGGAATGCCATCGACCCCTTCGAAGTTGCCTGCTCGATAGTTGCAAACGCAGGCAAGGAAGTTATCCTGGCTGCCGGCAATATAGACCGTAATCTCATCCAGGTTGGCAAATAACTTGTCGACGGTGGCCGTAAACTCTCGATACATTTCTGGCAGGTCGGCAGCTTCGGCCAGACCGAATCCGAGGCGGCTGATCGTTTCCATTTGATCGGCTTGCTGCGCTGTCTGTTGGAAAAGAGCAACCCGGTGCAGAGCGTTGGCCGTGATGTCGGCAATCGATGTGAGCAAGCTGATTTCTTCGCTGGAAAACGGCCGTTTTTTCTTGCCAAGGGGATCACGCCCCACCCAGATGGAACCGATGATTTCATCCTGCGCGATGAGCGGAATGCCAATGGCAGCCTGGTCTTTGTTTCCGATCTTCGCCTGGACGGGTTTGCGCCTGGTTTTGGTTGTCTCGGAGTTATATGGCTTGCGCGTCGTCGTAACCAGGCCGATAATGCCTTCACCCTCCTCCAGAATCAGGCCGTTTGTATGACTCCAATCGCCTCTGGCCTCCTCGATGATATTCTTGTGGAGTTTTTTGTCGTAAATGACCAGGGAAGCATTTTGTGACGCGAGGACTTCCAGAATTTGGTCCAGGGTCGTCGTGATAATTTCTTTATATCCGAACACACCGCGCAGGGCAGACGAAACCTTGGAAACGGCCAGCAATTCCTGGGCGTGCTGCTTCGTCTGCTCGAACAAACGGGCGTTCTCTATGGCGATGGCCGCCGAGGCGGCGAAGGGCGCCAATAGATGCAGATCCTGTTCGGTGAAAGCGGCCTTCCGAGACAGGTTGTCGAGGCAAATCGCGCCGATGGTTTTCCCTTTGACGATCAGGGGGGCCGCTACTGCGCTTCGAACCCTGGCAATTTCGTCGATGGGCGGACTCTTCATCGCCGCTTCCAGGTGAACATCTTTGATAAGCGCGGGACGTCCGCTGTGAATGACCTGGGCGGCGTAGCCATCCTTGCCGTTTAATTGGAGGTTCTCGGCTTGCGGGTCTTGATAGCCGCTGGCAGCGCGTATGTGTAGGGTTGAGCCGTCCTCATTGCTGAGAATGATGGTACCCTTTTCGGCACCAGGAATCGTCTCACGGGCGATGGACAGGATGTTTTCCAGCAAGGGTTGCATCTCGATCGTGCTGGTCATCGCCTTCGTCATCTCGACCAGCGCCTCGAGTTCCTGGGCGCGTTGTTGCGTTTGTACAAATAGCCGGGCGTTGTCGATTGCGCTTCCTGCATATGTTGCCAGGGTTCCCATCAGATTTTGGTCATCCAGGCTGAATTTGTCGGGCTGGTAACTCTGGATGGAAGCGACTCCGATGACCTTTTCGGAAGATTTGATGGGCACCGCCAGGATCGAACGTGGTTGGGTAGTGCCGTTGCCCGGCACGATGTCTCCAATTTCGGGATGTTCGTCAGCCTGATAGTCGCGGATGAGCAGGCTGCTTCCCAGGCGTAGGACGTATTCGGAAAGTTTGTGCTCCGACTTAGCGGAGGATGCATCAGCCCGTTTGCCTTGTTTGAAGATATAGACGTCGTTGAACTTTTTTCTATACTCGTCGTAGAGCGTAACGGTGAAGATGTCCAGGCTCATTAATTGTGTTGCCGCTTCGTGAATGGCGAGATAGATTTTCTCCAGGTCGATTCCAGCCAGACTGATTTTCTGACTCGCCAGGTAAAGGATGCTGCGGTGCTGGGAAGCTTTTAGAATGTCTTGATAAAGACGCGCATTTTCGATGGCCGTCGTTGCCTGGGCTGCAATGATCTTCACCAACTGTTCATCTGACGGGCTGAACGCGTTCAGATCAGTATGATCCAGGTAGATGCAGCCGAGGACTCGTTCGGCAGATTTGAGAGGGACGTACAGGGCGGTGGCAACGTTTTCGAGGATCGGAATGTAGTTTGGATTCGCTTTGGGGTCCCTGCTGTGGATGCTTTCTCCGTTGCGAATCACCCAGCCGGCCAATCCGTCTGCAGTGGTCTGAATCAGGGCCCGGATTTTTTCTTTTTCGGCCAGAGTCTGTTTTTCGGTCAACCCCGGGCGGTTGTAGGCAGCCAGTTCCAATTCTTCACTGTCTTCTTTGCACAGCCAGACACCCGCGTCGCTCCAATTGATGCGCTCCGATAGAATGCCGATCACCCGCCCGGCGATGGCGTTCGAGTCCATCAATTGGTTGAGAAACAGGCCGCTTTTATACAAGGTTTCCAGCGCTTGTTCATTTTCCTTTTGCTCATTGATGTCTTCGAAAACGGCCAGGAAATATTTGGGTATCCCGCTACCCTCATCCCGGATCAACCGGCTGGTGAGCCGTACCCAGGTTGTATTTCCATCTTTCTTGATGTAGCGCTCCTCAATGGAAAAGGTCTCGATTGTTCCTTCCAAGAGAAGTTTGACCCGCTGGAGCTTTTCGGGAAGATCGTCGGCATAGGTAATAGCGAACAGGTTGGTGCGCGGAATCTCTTGCTGGGTATATTGCAGAATCTCGCAAAATTTTGGGTTGACGAGCAGGGGATAGCCATCGATGGTAATCTCGGCAATGCCAACCGCAGCTTGGTCGAACATACCGCGGAAGCGTTCCTCGCCCTCGCGCAGCGCGTGTTCCATCCGTTTGCGAGAGGTAATATCACGTCCGATGAGCAGGAAACCACTTGGACGGTTTCTTTTGTCGTGCAAAACACGGTACGAGACATCCAGCCAGAACATGCCGCCCAATTTTGGCTTGAGTTCGAGTTCGAATGTGCCGTGGATTTGTTTGTCCGCCTGTGTATGGATTGCTTTTCGAATGCGTTCGTACCCGTGCCGCGCACTCTCTAAAGACTTCGCTGAAAAGATGGTCGTGATGTCTGCCCGGTGCAATTCGTCGAAGGTGTAACCGAGTCTGTGGTTAAAGGCAGGATTTGCGTACGTCAGGCGCAAATCTAGGCTCAAAACACAAATCAAATCGTCTGTGTTCTCAGTTAACTCGCGATACAGTTCGCTGTTTGCATCGAAAGAGGTAGCAGGTCTCTTCTTCGGTGGTTGAGGCTTTTCAATTTGTATTAACATTATTCTACGCTACAATCCAACGATCATCCTCCGAAAGTCGCTGTGGGGAGGAGTTTACCCATGTTCCTGCAAATCTACTTCATCACACGGATCCCCAAAGAACATTCCTGCGCATTCAGTCATTGAAGAACACAACTCATTCTCAAACATGATGATTATTACGGATCGCCAGTTTATTGCAGGGGCGTTTTTTGGCTTTTTTGTCCGAAGGATTCAGCCATGGTTAAAACTCATTCTACATCCCATATCTACAAAGTCCGTTGTTAAAATCGTAGGGCGGTTGCCTACAGATTTGTATATTTGCTTTTGAAGAGCTGCCAATCGGCGCTGATAGCTTTCAGAGGGCTCGTTTTTTGCCGTATCGTGCATGACTTTTCAGACTTGTCAGTCATTGGTGCGGAAGCTTAATTGACGCATGCCCACCTTGCATGTATAATCGTTCTATCCTTTACCTCCTTATGGTATTTTGAGGCCCTCATGGCATTACGTGGAAATCTACGCGATTTCACAGTGACACAATTATTAAATCTTATCAATCTGGCTCACAAGACTGGCACATTGATCATCGAAGGGCCGAACGAAACTGCAAAAGTCGCCTTCCGCGATGGGAAGCTGGCTTTTGCGCAGGTCGGGCAAGAAGATAGCCGTCTGGCGATGATTTTGCATAAATCGCACCGCTTGTCGAGTGGACAATATCGTGCTATCCAAACTCGTGCGGCACACGTCAGCGACAAGGAACTTGGACTGCTGCTTATCAACGCAAATTACATGACGCAGGATGATATTCTGAGCGCCTTGCAAGTGCACTTTACGGATGTCGTCCGTCGTTTGTTTACCTGGGTCGAAGGCTTTTTCCGTTTCGAGAACGATATGATGCCGCCGGACGACCGTATCAACGTTCGGCTGGATTTGGAAAACCTGATTATCGAGGGCGCCCGTCAGTTGCGTGAACTGGAGCAACTCCAGGACGAAATTCCAAGCCTGGATATGGCCCTCAAGTTTACCGAACACCCCGGTACCTCCATGCAAAACATGAATCTCAGTGTGGAAGAGTGGCGGGTGGTTTCATTTATTAATCCAAAAAATACGCTTAAACAGATTGGCTCTGCAGCCAAGATGAACGACCTGGAACTCCGTCGCATCGTCTACGGCCTGCTGCAGGCCGGTCTGGTTGAAATTATCCGCCCGGAGGGCGCACCCGCGCCATCGGAGAAGTTGCGCCCGACGCTTCCGGTTCAGGATAGAGAAGAGCAAAAGTCCTTGGTCAATCGCCTGATCACGCGCATTCGCTCGATATAATTTTTCGATGAGGGTATGTTATTATGCAGACCGTAAAAATGGTGGTGACTGGCCCATTCAATGCAGGCAAGACCGAATTTATCCGGTCGGTCAGCGAAATTGACGTTGTTTCAACCGAACGCAACGTAACCGGGGCTACGGAACGCACCGTCAAGCAGGCGACGACCGTGGCAATGGATTTTGGGCGCATCACCGTCGATGAAGACCTTGTCCTCTATCTGTTTGGCACCCCTGGTCAGAAGCGTTTTGACTTTATGTGGGAAATCCTTTCGGAAGGGATGCTTGGTTTCATTGTCTTGGTGGATAGCACGCGTCCTGAGACTTTTCGAGAGGCGCGTTCTATCCTGGAAACATTCCGTGCTTATGCTCCGACACCGTATGTTGTGGCTGCCAATAAGCAAGACCGCGAAGAAGCTTGGGAAGTCGATGATATGCGTCATGCCTTGCGCCTCGATCCTAAAGTGAAGCTTTTACCTTGTGTCGCGCCCGACAAAAATACGGTCAAGAATGTCTTGCTGGAATTGCTTTACAGCATTCTGGCCGAGATGGAAGGCGGAGACAAATAATTTCTCCTTGCGAAACCTCCCGTGTCGTCAATTACTACTGATCAAGGCATCGTACACTATGAAGTCTATGGGCGCGGGCGACCGGTTCTTTTGTTACATGGTTGGCTCGGTTCTTGGGGCCTGTGGCAAGAGACCATGGCTTACCTGGGTCGCTATTACCGCACCTATGCATTAGATTTTTGGGGATTTGGCGAATCAGGCAAGAAACGCGATACGTATGCAGTTCAAGATTTCGTCAGTTTGGTAGGCCAGTTTATGGATCGCCTGGGAATCAGTCAGGCGCCACTCGTCGGACACAGCATGGGCGGAACGGTCAGTCTGGAAGTGGCTATCCAATATCCAGAGCGGGTTAGCAAAGTTGTCATTATCGGCTCTCCAATCGTCGGTTCGTCACTGGCGTTTCCGCTCAAGCTGGCGGGTTATCGTTTCATTGCTTTTATGCTCTTCAATATGATGTGGGCCTTTCGCATGGGGATGAAGATCGCTTCTCCCTTCATTTGCGCTGATCCTCGTTTCCCTGAGATGATGGATCGTGACTTGAGCAGCACGACCCTCGAATCGTTCCTGTTGAGCATCGCCTCGTTGCGTCAGACGGACCTGCGTCCGTTGCTGCCTCAGATCAAGGTGCCCGTGATGGGAATCTTCGGGGGCCGCGACAATATCGTCAACCCGCGGCAGTGGCAACCCCTTAAGGACGGCGTCGAAAAATCTGAGATCGTCCGTTGGTCACAAGCCCAACACTTTGTCATGTTGGATGCTCCTCAGGATTTTATGGAAACACTCAAGGTATTTCTTGATGGTACGGAGGAGAGACCGAAAGAATGAACCCGTCAATCGCGACGTACCAGATGTCATCGGGCCGTTTTGGCAGGACTCTTCTGGCAGCGATGGAGGAAGTCCTGGGCAGGGACGGGGTTGAACAGGTGCTGGAGAAGGCCACGCAGGGGCGCTCCAGCTTTTCTTTGTCAGGGCAGATTCCTTGGACTTTCGATGTGGTCAGCGCCTTGCATGAAGCGCTCGAGGCGTTGTACGGTCCCCTGGCTGCCGCCGGCCTGGCCCGGCGCATTGGGCGGGCCGAGTTTTTGCCAACCCTGCGTGAGTTCGGAGATGAGTTTGGCCTGACGAGTCTCGCGTTTCGTATGTTGCCATTCACAAAGAAAATTGTGCAGGCTACTGAAAGCCTGGCTGCGATCTTCGAGAACTACGGCCCGCTGGAAACATCCGCGTGCTACGAACACCAAAGCGGCTCCAATTTCAAGTCTTATGTCTTGCAAGAGACTGACACATTGATCTGGCGCATCGAAAATTGCCCCTTCTGTTGGGAACGATACGCTGCCTTGCCTGCCTGTCAGGTGGCTGTTGGCCTTTTGGAAGAGATGCTTTATTGGTTGAGCAATGGAAAACTCTTCCAGGTGGAAGAGACCGAATGTATTGCTTGTGGAGCAGAATCTTGTACAATTAGGTTTCAGAAGGTTCCTATTGGCTAGCGTATGCTAAAAATTATCCTACAAGCCCCTCGACCGATCCCACCTTTTAACGAAAAGGCGCGCGACCTGCGTATCCAGAATATTCCTCTCTGGTTACACCAGCGTAACGCGCTGGCGCCGTACGTCACGCGCGAATTGGAGATTCCGACCAACGCGCGTTTGCCCCAATCGAACGAGCCGATGCTCGTCTATCGCGACAATCTTTTCTTCGACGAATTCTACATCCAGGAGTTTTTGCGGCAGGCCAAGCAAAGAGGCCGCCCGTGCCGGGCCGCCTTCGCTTCTGACGACCCGGCCTTTCGGGAGCATGCTCTGCCCTTGTCGACCTCCTATACCCCGGCAGGGAATTTATACCTGGCCGATCTGTGGTATTACCCGAACGGCCCACAGGCCGATGTGGACCCGCTGCCTATCGATTTGCAATCTCGCGAGGTTGGTTACTATCACGTGCCATCCTATATGGCAGGGGAACGCGGCGACCTCGTCTTTCAAGTGCCATTGCGCACCATGATGGCAATCGACTGTTGGGTGCATATTTTCATCGCCGACGTTGTCTTCGGCTTGTTCAAGCGCGGCAATCGTTTTGAAACCCAACTGAACGAGGACCTGGGGTACAAACTGAAAATTTTGAGTACTGCGATTTACGAAGGCCGTCAGATTCTAGAATGTTCTGAACTTGTCAAAGTTGGCAAGAACTGTGTGATCGATCCGCAAGCCGTCATCCACGGCCCGACCACCATCGGTGACAACGTGACCGTTGGCGCGGGGGCCGTAATCGAGAACTGCATTATCGGGAACAACGTCAATATTTCACAAGATTGTCAACTGATGCTTTCGGTGGTTGGCGATGGGACGTTCCTGCCCTTTCGTGCTGCTTTGTTCATGACCACGATCATGGATAATTCCATGGTTGCGCAAAACACTTGTTTACAAATGTGTGTAGTCGGTCGAAATACCTTTATCGGAGCAGGCTCCACCTTTACCGATTATAATTTAATCCCTGCGCCGATCCGTGCCCTGGATGGGAATGACCAGCTTCGCCCGTCGAATCGTCCGGTTTTGGGTGGCGCTGTGGGACACAATTGCCGGCTTGGGGCTGGTATGATCGTCTACCCGGCCCGTACTATCGAGTCGGATGTCGTCCTGGCAGCTTCCAGAGAACGGCGAGTTGTTGACCGAGATGTCAAGTATGAGGAGAGTGATCATCATCGAATGAAGAACGCCCACCTGCACAAGCGACTCTATCCCCGCCGAGGTGAAACGGAGCTTGAATCCTGGTGAGCATGGACACCTTCGCCTTCATTATTCACCCCATCGACCCAAAACGTGATGTCAGTAGAAAATACCCACTCTTAGGAAAATATCTCAGCGAAGGACAAATCAACTTCTTTTCGACTTTTTTCCCGCCGGTCTATGTTTCTAAAATCGAAGGGATCACCTCCGCCGCAAACGGAAAAGAAATCAAAGGATGGTTTGTCGCCTGTCCATTTACGCCGAAGCGAATGTTGGAGTTGCCGGAGAAGGTGGTTTATCGGAAGATCATTCAGACCGGGCATCTGGCCGAAAAATTGGGAGCAGACATCCTCGGATTGGGCGCATTCACCTCGGTCGTGGGTGATGCGGGTGTCACGATTGCCAAAGGGTTGGACCTGCCAGTCACGACAGGCGATTCCTACACGGTCGCCATTGCAGTCGAGTCCATCTGCAAAGCGGCTGAGATCATGGAAATTCCGCTGCACGCTGCAACTGCGGCTGTGGTTGGGGCAACTGGCGCTATTGGAAGAGTCTGCGCAGAACTTCTCGCAGATCACGTAGCTGAGTTATACTTAATAGGACGTCACAGTGAAAGATTGTTTGCGTTGCAGGAACGCTTGCAGGAACATGCGAAAGCGAGACTTCACGTCAGCACAAATATGCAGGCGCTCTGTGAGGCACAATTGATCCTGACAGTTACCAGTGCGATCCACGATGTGATCGACCCCACGTTCTTGCAAGCCGGGAGCGTGGTGTGTGATGTGGCCCGCCCCCGCGACGTATCTGCAATGGTGGCGGCTGCGCGTAATGATATATTAGTAATTGACGGTGGTATGGTTGATGTGCCTGGCCCCGTTGATTTCCACTTTAACTTTGGGTTTCCTCCGGGCAAGGCCTACGCGTGTATGGCTGAAACGATGACGCTGGCCTTGGAAGGACGCCTGGAAGATTATACACTTGGAAAGAATATCACTCGTGATCGAGTGGAGGAAATTGCAACGATGGCCGCCAAGCACGGCTTTCGATTGAGCGGTTTCCGTTCCTTCGAACGTGAGGTTACATCCGAACAAATTGAAGTCGTGCGTCGAAATGCTCGCAAGTCTCGACGCCAATCATGATGGGAGGCTCGTTATGGGAAAAGCCCGTCTGCTCATTGTGGAAGATGATGTAGACATCTCGAACATGTTGAAAATCTATTTCAACGGCCTTGGCTACGAGGTTGATGTTGCCATGCGTGGTTCGGATGCGCTCGACAAGACCCGTCAGGTACTTCCGCACCTGATTGTGTTGGACATCATGCTCCCCGATGTCGATGGTTACGAAGTGTGCCGTACGCTGCGTGTGAACACACGTACCAGCCATATTCCGGTTATTTTTCTCACGCAGAAGGACGAACGCAGCGACCGCTTGCAGGGCCTGGAGTTAGGCGCCGATGACTATATCACCAAGCCGTTCGACATCGAGGAACTGAAATTGCGTGTCCAGGGCGCGATCCGTCGCTCGGAGCGGGAGAGCCTCACCGACCCGCGTTCCGGGCTCCCAGCGGGGCGTTTGATCGAAGAGCAGTTACGCAAGATCATCCGCGAAAGTGGATGGGCATTTATGGACATCCGTGTTAATTATTTTGATCCGTTCAAAGACGTGTATGGTTTCGTAGCAGGGGACGACGTGTTACGCTTTACAGGCATGATGATCGGTGAAGTGTTGGACGATATGGGTACTTCCAGCGACTTTGTCGGGCATGCGGGAGGAGATAATTTCGTCGTTATCACCACAGAGGGAGCGGTCGTGGGCATTGGTCAGAAACTCAAGGAACGTTTTGCCGAAGAGGTCAAAACGCATTACAACTTCATCGATCGACAACAAGGTTATATTACAGCGCCCAATGAGGAAGGAAAAACGGAACAATTCCCGTTAATGACTCTGGCGATTGGTGTGGTGTCGCCTTCACAACAATCATTCGCCGATATTCGTGAAATTACTGAACTTGCCGCGGAAGCGCGTCGTCTCGATGCAGGGGGAACGGGTAAGGGTTAAGGGTACTTGTTGGTATGTTTGGACAAACGCTGAGCATCGGCATCGGCATCCTGGTAGCAGGATTGGTAGCAGTGTTATTCGTCTACCTGCTCCTGCGTATGGTCGTGCCACGATTGCAGCCGGTTGTTCAAGAGACCATTCAGCCATCTTTTACGCAGGTCCAGCCTCATCAAAATGCACTCATGGCAATCGAACCGGGGGGACGTATCCGTTATCTAAACCGCCTGGCACAAGACTGGTTTGGGTTGATCGAAGGTGAAATTCCTAATCTTGAGCGTTTGGGGAGACGCGTTCGCCCCAGTGAGAAATTTTTAGAACTCTGCGCGACTGAAGGACAGGCGCGTTTTTCGCTTAATGGTAGGCTGGTTGACGCTTACTCCTACCAGATGCCTGGGAATACACCGATGATGGTGTTGACCATGCGCCAGACCGAACTCTCGCTGAGTACCGTGGAAACGGGCCAACAAGAGAGTTTGCCGGTTACCGCTTTGCGAACGGTCTCCGAATTTGGTCAGGAGATTGCCTCCAGCTTGAGCCTCGAGACGACCCTTGAGTCGATTCTGACCAATGTCGAGCGATTGGTCGCCTGTGATTTTCTCGAAGTCAAAGTGTGGGACGGCACCAACAGCAAACTGATCCCCTACCGCATGGCGGGCCCACCAGGAACCACCCGCATGCTTCAGCAGGAACAGGTCTCCCAATTTGGCAATTACGAGACTTATCTGCTGGCCGACCGCGAAGACAAGTATGTTCCGGATACGCGGAACAGCCCGCACATTCGTTTTGATCCGGATACCGGGCGTATCCCGCCGATGGGTTCCTATATTGGCGTTCCTCTGGCCGCTGGCGGCGACCTGGTTGGCACGCTTGAAATCGGTGTGACGCCCATCAACGGCCTTTCCGACGAAGATTTGAATATCGTGCGTTTGATCACCGGGCAGGCTGCCATTGCCATTCGCAACGCACGCCTGTATGAGGTCCAACAGCGTTGGAACTCTCAACTCTTTGGGTTGGCCAGCCTTGCTCAAACGGTTGGGACCTTGCACGATCTCAAAGATTTGTTCACCCGTCTGGTGGATGGCCTTTCGCCGTTGTTCGACGTTCAGATCCTCGGCTTTTTGATGTACGACGAGCAGCGTCACAGCCTCGAAGGGCAAATGCCGTTCTTCGGGCTCCCCGACAGTGTCGTCCAGATCTACAAGACCACCATTGCCCCCAATTCTCCGGGGGAGGAGCGCCTGCTCAAGCAGGAAATTATCAGCACGAAAGATGCCGCCCAAGATTCCATCTGGGCTGAATTGGGGTTACGGGATGTTTCACAGGCAGCCAGCATTCATGATACTGCCCTGATACCGCTCGTTTCCTCGGGGCGCTTCGTTGGCTATCTCCAACTTTCCAACCATAAACGTGAAACGACGGCGCTGACGCAAGACGAGTTGCAACTGCTTAACATCGTGGCGAACCAGGTCGCTGCCATGATCGATAATGCCTTGCTCGTGCAGCAGGCGCGCCAGCGCAGCCAGCGTTCTGAAGCGATGCGGCGTATTGCCAACCTGGTGAGTTCCTCTGCGACCCTGGACGAGATTTTGCGATATTCCATCCAGGAGCTAACTCAGCTGTTGCAGGCCGATTCCAGCGCCATCTTCCTGGTGGATGAGAGCGAAGGCATCATGCGGGCGCATATCCCTTCGGCGTATGGCGTCCCTGAGGAATTGCAGGAGGCTTTCTCGAAGTTATACGTTAAACCGGCCGCCTACCGTTTGACGGTAGCCGCCAGCCAGCGTCCGTTCATGTCTGGAAATCTTTCGAAGGATCGTCGCGTCCTCATGCTTTATCGCGCGATTGTCCGTCGCTTGAAACTGGAGTCGGCTTTGGTGGTGCCGTTGATCGTGGGCGGGGAAGGCATCGGCGAGTTATTGATCGGAGCGCACCAGCCCGACCTGTTCAACAATTATGACTTGCAGATCGCGTCGACCGCTGCCGGGCAACTTGCCGTTGCGATCGAGGCCTCCCGCCATGTCATCGATACGGAAGAGTCGCTGCGCCGCCGTGCTGACCAGATGGATGTTGTCAGCCGCATAACCCGCGAGATCAATACCACCTCCAATCTGCGGGAGATGCTCAACTTCGTTTACAGTGAGTGTCTGCGGGTCTCTCATGCGGAATGCGGCAGTGTTTTGCTGTATGCGCCTGATGAAGAGTTGGCGGAAACGCATCGCGTGATGATGCACCTTGGACATTCTCCCAGTGGGCAGAGTCCTGTGCAGTACGATAAGTTGGAGTGCGGTGATCCCGTCGTGGTTCCGCAGGTCGACTCATCCAGCGCCCCGCATAGCGATGTTGCCTCCCTGTTGGTCTGTCCGATATGCTATCAGGGCGAAAGCGTGGGCGTGATCGAGTTGCATTCCTCCGAAGCGGCCCATTTCGACCCGGTCATGGTCGACACCGTGCGCATTATTGCCGTGCAGACGGCCATTGCGGTCGATAACCTGATGCGTTTCCGCGAGCAACAGAAGCGCACCGAACTGTTCCACCGTCGCGCAGATACGTTGCTCAAGATTTTCGAAACCGATAAAAATCTACTGATAGACCAACCGCTGGCGAACACCCTGGAGGTGATTGCGCACGGTATCCAGGAAGCGACGCCTTTCGAAGTGGTGGTCATCAGCCTGAACGACGTGAGCACAGGCGTGTTACAACGTGTGGCTGCCGTTGGCCTGGATGATGAGACTCTTCGAAATTTGAAGGGACAGCAACAGTCGTGGAGTAGCGTTTCCCAGTTGCTCAAGCCGGAATTCGAGATTGGGAACCTTTTCCTGATTCCGCACGACCAGGTGCCGGTCATCCCCTCCGACGTTCAGATGGCAACCCTGGTTCAGCAGACCAGTGAAGTCCCAAATGCGTGGAACCCACAGGACCTCTTGCTGATACCGATTTACGATTATCAAAACAACCCCCTGGGCCTGATCAGTGTCGAGTCGCCGCGCGACGGCTTGCGTCCCGACCGCCCGACGATGGAGACGCTTGAGGTCTTTGCTACGCAGGCTGCCTTGACAATTATCAGCGGTCGCCAGATCGTGGACTATAACGCTGAAATTGGCAAGCTGTCGACGGAAGTGCATCGCCAGGAGAATCTACTTGGCTTCAGCCAGCAAAGCCTGCCCATGTTGTTGCATAAGGACCTCGAGCAGACGATTCTGCTCAGTTATCTCAACCAGCGCGCCCGACACATTCGCGCCGGTTTGCAGTTGACCGAAGCAATCAGCCGTCAACTGGACGTTTCTTCGGCATTCTTTACGCTTGGACAACAGGCGCTGGTCAGCTTCGACATGTCAATCTCGCTTGTCGCCAGGGAAACGCCCGACGGCCCGCGAATCATTCACATTATGGGTAACTTGCCACGGGGCGCCAATCCCGAAACGTCGTTCGGGCAGCGCAATCCCTTGCGCGTGGCCCTGCAGACCGGAGAAACGTTGATCTCCACCGAAGTGGACGAGGACGAGTTCTGGCACGATACCCCCTTCCTGATTGCCCTGCACGCCAAGTCGTTTGTGTGCATCCCCGTGGTCATCAATGAAAAGCCCATCGCGGCGGTACTGACCGTCGATTCGGAGGCCATGCCAGCCCTGACAGCGGAAGACCGCCAGGTCTATTTACAGATCAGCCGGCAGCTTTCGGTGACGCTGCAAAACGTCAGCCTGTTGAACGAAACTCGCCAACGCCTGCAAGAAGTGAACCTGTTGCTGGATTTCAGCCG
This sequence comes from Anaerolineales bacterium, assembly GCA_046704785.1. Lineage (GTDB taxonomy): Bacteria > Chloroflexota > Anaerolineae > Anaerolineales > Villigracilaceae > JBJKRF01. Next base: position 25,589 of record JBJKRF010000155.1, read on the forward strand.
TCACCTGAGCGGCCTCGATCCGAAAGAAATCGTCCACTCCCTGCTCGACAGCGCTTTGCGCGTGGTCAGCCCGGCTCACGCCGGTGTGGCGCTGCTTTTGGACCCCCAGTTGGAGCGGCTCGTCCCGCAAGCGGCCTCCAACTACGTGGACGATGACAGCATCCTGGAAATCGAATACCACCTTGGCGAAGGGTTACCCGGACGTGTCTTTGCCGAAAAAACGTCACTGCGCGTCGACGAGGTCAACTTCGCGATCGACTACAATCTTCCGGCTGAGAATCTGCTCAAATACCGGAAAGCCACCGGTGGGCGTCTGCCCGTTTCGAGTCTGTTGATGCCCATCCGTACCAGCGAACGGGACCTCGGCGTCCTCGTCCTCGACAATTTCAACACGCCCGCGGCATTTCGTGAGGACGACGAGGCCTTGTTACTTTCATTGACGCAGCAGGTGGCGCTCTCGCTTGAAAACGTCCGCCTGGTGCAGGCTACCCAGGAACGCGCCGGCCAGTTGCAGGCCCTGAACGACGTTGCTGCGACCATCAGTTCGAGCCTCCAGTATAAAGAACTGGTCTCTTCGCTGTTGGAGCGCATGAAGGCCATTATCCCGTACGATACGGCCATCCTATGGCTGCGTGAGGAAGACCAGATGATTATTGCCGAGGCGCGTGGCTTCGACGATAATGAGCAGCGTATCGGCTTGAGCGTAAATGTGGCTGATAGCGTGCTGCTCAACGAGATGACACGCTCCGGGCAGGCGATTGCCGTCGCTGACGTGCGCTCTGATGCGCGTTTTCCCTCCCTGGTCGAACCAAGCCATCTTTCCTGGCTGGGCATTCCCTTGATTACCAAGGGCCAGGTGATCGGCGTAATCGCCGTCGAAAAAACCGAACCGACTTTTTATGGCAACGAGCAGGTACAACTCTCGGCCACGTTTGCCAGCCAGGCGGCCATTGCCCTCGATAACGCCAGACTGTTTGAGGAAAGCCTGCGCCGCGCTGCTGAACTGGATGAGCGTTCTCAACGTCTGGCCTTGATCAATGAATTCTCGTCCGAACTGGGCGGGTCGCTGAATGCCGATCAGGTACTCAAACTGACCGTAAATCAGATGATCAGCGCTTTGGGCACGGAACGGGCCATGATTATGCTCGTGGACTCTGCCGGAAAGCCCTCGCTGATCAATATTTTGCCCGACGAGAGCAACCGCCCGGCAATGTACCGTCCGTTACCGGCCTCTCCAATCTTCGAGCGTCTGCGTGAGTCGATGAGCGTATTCACCACCGATAACATTTCTGCCGAGTCTGACCTGGCGCCGCTCTCGGAATTCATTGGCAATGCCACCTCGGCATTGTTGCTGCCAATTGCCAGCGGTCAACACCTTTATGTGATTCTGTCTGAATCGATGGAGACGCGTCGCTTCACCTCGACGGAAATCGAAATGGCGCGTACCTTGGGTAACCAGGCCGCCATTGCGTTGGAAAATGCCGATTTGTATCAATCTACGCTGGCAACTGCCGAGCGCCTGGCGATCCTCAATCAGGTCTCCTATGACATCAGTTCCAGTCTCGACCCGGAGAATATTTATAAAGCAGTTCACGATGCTGTTTCCCGGTTGATGCCGGTGGATGCCTTTGTTGTTGCGCTGCTCGATGAGGAAGCGCAGGATGTAGAGGCAACCTATGTCGTCGACATGGGACAGCGCATCTCCGATGTGCGCCTGCCGCTGGGTCACGGGTTGAGCGGCAGGGTGATCGAGACGGGTGAGCCCATCCTGACCCTCGATGCGCAAGATGCTGAACAACGCGGCGGTGTGACCATCGGTGAAAAAGGAACGCCGCATTCGATCATTGCTGTGCCCATGTTCTCGGCAGGAAAAGTGATCGGCGCGCTTTCTGCGCAAAGCTACCAGTTCAACGCTTATTCTGAGGATTACATCCAGATTTTGAGTACGCTCGCCAACCAGGCAACGGTTGCCATCCAGAATGCGCGTTTGTTTGCGGAAACCCAAAAACTGGCTGCGACGATGGAACAGCGTGTGGTCGAACGTACCGCAGCCCTGGAGCATGAACAGCGCAACACAGAGACGCTCTTGCGCATCTTGACGGAAGTTTCTGCCAGCCTCGACCTGGACCGTGCACTTAGCCGGACGCTGGGATTGCTCAACGAAGCTATTGGCGCAGAGCAGGGGACGATCATGCTGCTCAACCTCGAAGACAATATGCTGCATTACCGCGCCGGCTACGGATACGTTAGCGACTCGACCGAGCAGATCAGTATGCGGCTGTCGTCCAACTTGAAACTTAAGATCGGTGAGGGCCTTGCGGGTTGGGTGGTGAAGCATCGTCAATCGGTATTGGTCGAGGACCTGTACAAAGATTCGCGCTGGGTGGTTTCGCAAGGCTCCCAGCAGCACCGCAGCGCAGTCGTCGCGCCGTTGGTCGTCGGTGAAGATGTGATCGGCGCCATTATGGTCTTTCATCGCAAAGTCAGCTATTTCACCGACGACACCCTGGAGATGGTGCAGGCAATAGGTAGCCAGGTTGCTATTTCGATCAATAACGCTCAATTGTACGAACTGATTCGCGACCAGGCGGAGCGCCTGGGCTCGATGCTACGTAGCCAACAAGTGGAAGCCAGCCGCCAGACGGCTATCCTCGAAGCTGTGGCCGATGGTGTGCTCGTCACCGACCCTGCCAACAAGATCACCTTCATCAACGTTTCAGTGGAACGCATCCTGGGACTACGGGCTGCGCAACTCGTTGACCGCCCGCTGGGTAATTTCGCTGGGTTGTTCGGCAAGAGCACGCAAACCTGGATTCAAACTGTGCATGAATGGTCGGATAACCCGGAGGAGCAGCGTCCTGGTGAGACCTTTGCCGAGCAGATCGGCCTCGAAAACGGAAAAGTGGTGCTGGTTCACCTTGCGCCGGTGATCTGGCAGAACGAATTCTTGGGGACGGTTTCCATCTTCCGCGACATCACGCACGAAGTGGAAGTTGACCGTTTGAAGTCGGAGTTCGTGGCGACAGTGAGTCACGAACTGCGTACGCCGATGACATCCATCCGCGGCTATGTCGACATCCTGTTGATGGGAGCGGCGGGTGCCTTGAGCGAGCAACAGACTCATTTCCTGGATATCGTCAAGGGAAATACCGAACGTTTGAATATCCTGGTCAACGACCTGCTCGATATTTCTCGCATCGAAGCCGGACGTGTGATGCTCTCGCTTCAGGCTGTGGATATGCACGAAGTGGCTGATGAAATTGTAGCTGACGTGGTCCGTCGTTCGCAGGAAGAAAACAAACCGATGGATGTCAAAGTCAAAGTAGAGAAGAATCTGCCTCGCGTGCTGGCTGATCCCGAACGCGTTCGCCAGATCATGGGGAATCTGGTTGGCAATGCCTACAATTACACACCCGCCGATGGGAATATCACCGTTCAACTGCACCGTGTAGACGGAACTGTTCAGATAGATGTGATGGATACGGGAATCGGCGTATCTCCTGATAGTCAGGATCAAGTCTTTGAGCGTTTCTTCCGTGGCGAAGACCCCATGGTTTTGGCAACGCCCGGCACGGGTTTAGGGTTGTCCATTGTTAAGCAACTTGTCGAAATGCACCACGGCAAAATCTGGATGCAGAGCAAAGGGACCCCCGGGGAAGGCAGCACGTTTTCTTTCACCCTGCCGGTAGAGGAATGATGAGGAGTTCAAATGGCAAAAATTGTGATCGCAGAAGATGAACCCGACATCCGCGAATTGATCGCGTTTACGTTGCGTTTTGCCGGCCATGAAGTCGTTACGGGCAGTAATGGGGAGGAGGGCTATGAACTGGCGAAAAAGGAAAAACCAGACCTGGTCATGCTGGATGTGCGTATGCCCAAAATGACCGGCTACGAGGCCTGTAAACGCATCAAATCAGAACCCGACCTGGCAGAGATTCCCGTAATCTTTTTATCGGCAAAGGGGCAGGAAAGTGAAATCGAGCAGGGAATCTCCGCAGGGGCGGAAGAATACCTGCTCAAACCGTTCGCTCCAGACCAGCTAACGGATCGAGTCAAAACTGTTTTGGCAAAATATGGGAAGTGATCACTAAGGAATTATGAGCGCGATCTTGTTGGACGGAGGCATTGTGCATTACGAGGTGATTGGGCGTGGACGCCCGATCATCTTCCTGCACGGCTGGCTGGGCTCGTGGCGCTACTGGGTGCCCGCCATGCAGTCGGCCTCTACCTCCTTCCGCGCTTATGCGCTGGATATGTGGGGCTTTGGAGATACGGCACACGAAACGGCACGTTACGCCCTGGAACAGCAGACGGCTTTGCTTGATCACTTCTTGCAGGAGATGGGCATGGGCAAGGTTGCCCTGGTGGGGCATGGCCTGGGCGCGTTGGTTGGGTTGCTCTTTGCGATGCGCTACCCCAATGCGGTGGACCGCATCATGGCGGTGGATGTGCCCCTCGACCTCGACTCGGTCAATGCCCGCCTGCGCAGTGGCGGCCTGGATGACCTGGTGGATTGGTTGCTCTCCAAAGCGGACGATACTGAACCCGTTCGCACCGATGCCGCTAAAATGGACCCTCTAGCCCTGACCACCTCGTTTAGCTCGCCGGATTATTTCAACATTTCCGGGCGCATTCTCAACATGACCACGCCCTGTTTGCTGGTCTACGGGCAGAACGACCCGGCTGTTGCTGTTCCGACAATCGAAGTAGAGGCCACGCCCCTGAACATGCACGCCGTCCTGCTCGAACAATCCGGGCATTTCCCCATGCTGGACGACTCTGTGCGCTTCAATCGCTTGTTGACCGATTTCCTGGCGCTCGAGTCAGGCGAAAGCCCACGGGACCTGCAACTCAAGGAAGATTGGAAACGCCGTGTGCGTTGAACAAGGCTGCAAATTAACGCGCGGTTTTGCTTGACAGGCGATTATCAGCGACGTATACTCAATCGACAACATAACGGGGAGCCCGTAGTCGGGCTGAGAGGAGGGCGCGAGCCCTCGACCCGCAATACCTGATCCGGGTTATGCCGGCGGAGGGAAAATACCAATTGCTTTTAACCATCCTCCCCGGCGGGGATGGTTTTTTGTTCCGCGGTCATAGGCAGGCACAAGTGGATTTCCCTGAGAATTGCATACCGCATGATTTTTGGGGAACCCGGAAAGGACGATCATGTCGCGCGCAGTTATTTTTGTCAATGGTGAACTACCCGACCTGGGCGCCGCTCGCGGTCTCGTTCACACCGACGATTTTATCGTTGCGACGGATGGCGGGGCACGCTACGCGATCAAGTTGGGCCTGATCCCCCACGTCATCATCGGTGATATGGATTCGCTCTCCGAAGCCGAAGTGCGCGTCTTTACCGACATGGGAGTCAATATGCTGCGTTTTCCGCCGGTCAAAGATGAGACGGACCTCGAACTGGCGCTGGGGCATACCCTCAAAGCCGGCCACCACCCAATCGTCATTATCGGTGCGCTGGGGGGCCGCCTCGATCAGACCATCGGTAACATCTCCCTGCTTTCCGGCCCGGAGACGCTGGCGGTTGATGTTCGCATCGACGACGGCCTCACAGAAGCGTTCTTTGTCTCCGGCAAGGCCAGTCTCCGCGGAACCGCAGGCGATACCGTCTCCTTGCTGCCCTGGGGAAACCCTGCCGAAGGCGTCAGCACCGATGGCCTGTGCTATCCCCTCAACCAGGAAACGCTCTATCCGCATCGTACGCGCGGCGTCAGCAACCAGATGTTGGCGAAAAAGGCCCAGATCAGCCTGAAAAGTGGAATCCTGTTATGTGTCCACCATCGTGAACCATCTTAACAACAGGAGCTTCGTATATGAACCGATTTTTCTCTACCCTTGTCCTGGTCGCTGTTTTATTGGGTGCCTGCGCCCCTACGGCAGCGCCGCAGGCCACACCGGCTGGCGCGTCGGCGGCCTCCACACAGGCGTCGGCAGCCGCCGGAAACACCCGCACGCTGACGGTGATGACGCATGATTCCTTTGCTGCCACGCAAAGCGTCATCCAGGCTTTCGAAAGCGCCAACAACGTCACCGTGCAATTTGTCAAAAGCGGCGACGCCGGCGCGGCCTTGAACAAAGCTATTCTCACCAAAAATGCCCCCATCGCCGATGTCTTCTACGGTGTGGACAACACCTTTTTGTCTCGCGCGCTGGATGCCGACATTTACCAGCCGTATGCTTCCCCGCTGCTGGCTAATATCCCTGACCAGTTCAAGCTCGATCCCCAGAATCGCGCCCTGCCGGTGGACTACGGCGACGTGTGTATCAACTACGACAAAGCCTATTACAGCGCCAACAATATTCCCTTGCCGCAGACGCTCGATGACCTGACCAATGCCCGCTATATCGACCAACTCGTCACCGAGAATCCGGCTACCTCCTCGACGGGGCTGGCCTTCCTGCTGGCGACGGTTGCCAAATATGGCGACCCCGGTTACCTTGATTACTGGAAGGCGCTCAAGGCCAACGGCGTGGTTGTCGTGGACGGCTGGGAAACGGCGTACTACACCAACTTCAGCGGCTCTACGGGCAAAGGCCCGCAGCCCATGGTGGTTTCGTACGCCAGCAGTCCTGCCGCCGAGGTGGTTTACGCCTCCCCGCCGCGCACCGACTCGCCCATTGGCTCCATTCTGGACGCCGGAACCTGTTTCCGCCAGATTGAATTCGTCGGTATCCTGAAAGGTACCAAAAATCTCGACCTGGCGCAGAAATTCGTCGACTTCATGCTCGGCGTCCAATTCCAGGAAGACATGCCTTTGCAGATGTACGTCTACCCGGTCAACCAGCAGGCCAAACTGCCCGACGCTTTCGTCAAATATGCCCAGGTCGCTACAGGGCCCGCGACGTTGCCTCCCGCCGACATTGCCGCCAACCGCGATAAGTGGATTCAGGCCTGGTCGGACCTGATGTTGAAATAATACGCCAACGCGTTGCAGAGAATGTCTCTCAAAGGCATTCTCTGCAACGGTTTCTGCTGTGACCTCCCGCAATCTGTTCCTTTCCTTGCTGGCCTGGGCCGCACCGCTGCTGTTTTTGGCGGTGTTCTTTTTCTATCCTCTCACACAAATCCTGGTCGTCGGACTGGGGATGGGTTCCATCGACGCCGGTTTCCTATCAGGCGCGCTGCACGTCCTGTCGTTCACCTTCTACGAAGCCATACTCTCTACGCTGCTGACATTGGCGATTGGGCTGCCGCTGGCCTATCTGTTCGCCCGCTTTGATTTCCCGGCCAAAGCGCTCCTGCGCACGCTGACGGCCATCCCCTTTATGTTGCCGACGGTGGTGGTGGCCGCCGGATTCAGCGCTCTGCTCGGCCCGCGTGGATGGCTCAACCTGGCGTTGATGGGTTTTCTGCACCTGGGCCAGCCCCCTGTGCTCTTCGTCGATACGCTTTGGGCCATCCTGGCGGCCCATGTCTTTTACAACACGACCATCGTCATTCGCCTGGTCGGTAATGCCTGGTCGACGCTGGACCCGCGCCTGGGGCAAGCAGCGCGTGTGCTGGGGGCGAGTCCCTTCCAAACCTTGTGGCAGGTGACGCTGCCGCTGTTGCGTCCGGCGATCCTGGCGGCCAGCCTGTTGGTCTTCCTGTTCGATTTCACCAGTTACGGCGTGATCCTGCTGCTCGGTGGGCCGCACTTTGCCACGTTGGAAGTCGAGATTTATATCCAGGCCCTGCAAATGCTCAATCTATCGGCGGCGGCTTTGCTCTCGATCATCCAGTTGCTGTGCACACTGGCGTTTTCCATATTGTACAGTCGCTACGTGTTGCGCGTGACTGCCCCGGTCAAGCCGGTGGCCGTCTCGCTGCGGCGCGCTGCTGGGCGCTGGGAACGGGTTTTTGTGGCCGGGATGCTGGCGCTGACACTGCTTTTCTTTGCGCTACCCTTGCTGGCCTTACCCTTGCGCTCTGTTACCCGTCTCGAAGCGGATCGCGCGCAGCATACCGCGGTGCAAAAGGGGCTGACAGGCGAATACTACACGGAACTTTTCATCAACCGTAGCGGATCGATTTTCTACGTCCCGCCGGTGAAGGCTGCGCTTGATTCTCTGGCCTATGCCGGCCTGACGGTCTTGTTCTCGCTGCTGTTGGGCTTTCCTGCGGCGACGGCCTTGGCCCGCCCCGGACGCTTCGAGAAGCTGATTGACCCGTTCCTGATGTTGCCGCTGGGCGCTTCGGCAGTTACATTGGGATTGGGATTCATCGTGACGTTCAACAAGCCGCCGCTGGCGCTCTTGGCTTCGCCCTGGCTGATTCCCCTGGCGCACACCACCATCGCCTTACCGTTCGTCATCCGCAGCTTGCAATCGGCGTTGGTCACCATACCAAATCGCTATCGTGAAGCGGCGGCGGTACTGGGTGCCAACGGCTGGCGCATCTGGCGCGAAGTGGACTGGCCGATCATCTCGCGCGCCGTAGTCTCTGCCGGGGCCTTCGCTTTTACGATTTCGCTGGGCGAGTTTGGGGCAGCTTCGTTGCTGGTGCGCCCCGATACGCCGACTCTGCCGACGGCGATCTATCTTTTTCTCTCCCATCCCGGCGCGCTCAATTACGGACAGGCCATGGCTATGGCGACCTTGTTGATGCTGCTGACCGGCCTGGGCATTCTCCTGATCGAGAAATTGCGCCTGCCGGGGACGGGCGAATTCTAAGCCGGGACGCTCTTTGCACCCTGATTGGAAGGACGATGCTCGAAGTCTGTGACCTTGCCAAAACTTATGAGGGCCAACCGTTGTTAAAAGGGATTTCTTTTTCGGTGGCCGCCGGTGAGACGATCTGCCTGTTGGGGGCTTCCGGTTCGGGAAAAAGCACCCTCCTGCGCATCATCGCCGGCCTGGAGCAGGCGGAGGAGGGCCTCGTGCGTTGGTCCGGGCAGGATATTTCGTCCTTGCCGGTGCATCAACGTCATTTTGGATTGATGTTCCAGGATTACGCGCTCTTTCCGCACCGCGATGTTTTTGCCAATGTGGCCTTCGGTTTGCGGATGAGCAGCCGGCCTTCGAGCGAGATTCGCCAGCGGGTGAAGGATGTGTTGGCCCAGGTCAATCTTTCGGGGTTCGAGAATCGCCGGGTGACGGAGCTGTCTGGCGGCGAGCAGCAGCGGGTGGCCATGGCGCGCACGCTGGCGCCCCGTCCGCACTTGTTGATGCTCGACGAGCCGTTGGGGGCCCTCGACCGGGCTCTACGCGAGCGCCTGATGGATGAACTGCGCGGCATTTTGCGGAATTCTGGCATTCCAACCATTTATGTCACGCACGATCAGGAGGAGGCGTTCAGCCTGGCTGACCGTGTTCTGCTGTTATATGAAGGCCAAATCGTCCAGGCGGGTACGCCCGCCGAGGTTTTTACCAAACCGGCTTCGGCGTGGGTGGCGCATTTCCTGGGGTTGGGGAACGTGCTCAATGGGCAAGTTTCTGTCCAGGGGATGGAAACGCCTTTCGGCCGTCTCCATCCTGCCTGTGAGCATCACCACGCCCCCGGCGAGAATGTGACGTTGCTGCTGCGCCCGGCGGCGGAAGTATCTGAAAACGGAGAGATTTCAGGTGAAGTCAGCGATGTGACTTTTCGCGGGCAGACTTTCCGCGTGGAGTTGGAACATGCCTTATATTTCAATCTGGACGCGCCGCCGAAACCCGGTGCGCGGGTGCGCCTGCACGTTTTGCAGGTACAATGTTTGGGAAGTGTTTGATGGAATCGATTACCGTTATCAAGCGGGATGCAGCCAGCTGCGAGTCCTGGCGGTATTCCGGCATCATTCTGGAAAAAGGACCGCAGTTCGTGCGCTTGGAGGCGCGTTTCAATCGTGAAGACACCCCTTTTGTGGATACGGTCTTTCGCAGGAATGACCGCTTTGTCGAAACGTTTTACAGCGACCGTTGGTATAACGTCTTCGAAATCCACGACCGCGACGACGACCACCTCAAAGGCTGGTATTGCAACGTGGGCCGCCCGGCCATTTGGGAGGCGGCGGATACGATTTCGTACGTCGATCTGGCCCTGGACCTGTGGGTTTCGGCCAACGGCCCGCAGTTTTTCCTGGATTGGGATGAGTACGCTGCCTTGCGCCTGGATGCGCCAACACGGCGACAAGTACGTGAGGCGTTATATGCCTTAGAGTCGCTTTTTAAGCAAAAAAGGCCTCTGGCATGAGCCAGAGGCTGTTTGAGGGGGTGTAAAAATTTTGGGGTCTACTAGATGAACGAAGCAAGCACAGGGAGCATGCCACTTCCATAGCCTTGTTGCTGAAGTTGCTGTAGAATCTGGTCGCCGTAAATCCAACCGACTGCGACCACAAGAAGACAACAACAACAGAGCACCACGACGATGATGGCAATAATCAGGCCAGTATTGCTCTTCTTTGGCGCCGGTGCTGGCGCTGGAGAGGACGCCGGAATATTGTTGGGTGGTGCTGATTCAAAGCCTGGGGTTGCATTGGGGTTATCCATACGATTTCGCCTCCTATCAATGAGTTGAAATTTGTGCCTGTTGCTGGTTCGATCTGCGCCACCACCACCAGATCAGATAAGCGGTCAGCATGACCAGAAGACAGGCAATGATCACGGGAATGACAATGGAAAGGATCGATGTGACGGTTGAAATGGTGTCCTCGGCCAGACTGACCGGCACGTTGGCGGTGCCGCCGCTGACAGCTGTCACCGCTGGACGGATAGCCGCTGACTTGACGACATGTACACTGCCTGCGATCAGCAGTCCGCAGGCCAGGGAGAAAATTGGATTGATGTTCGTTAATACCTTGGCCGAGGCGGCAAAGGCGATAGCACCAGCCACGGGCCGGATGATGGTCTGAATCAGATCATTGATGTGATTGATGGCCGGAACTTTGTCTGCCAGGAACTCGATGATGATGAGTACGCCTAGCAGAAGCATAATCCACGGGTTCGCCAATGCGTCGTAAGGCGGATTGAGCTTGAACCAGTTTGTATAGTGTGCCAGTGCTGCGATCACGAACAGGGGAATATAGGCATTCAGCCCGGCGCTGGCCGAAAGTCCAAATGCAGAGAAAATGCCTGTAAAGAGATCCATCAATAAATCCTTACCTATAAGTATACGTCAGAGCGTGGGAAAATTGTAGGCTCTTTGGATTTCTTCACATTGGTCGGTCATTATGGGGGGGGGATGCCTCGCTCCACAGATCGTTTTATCCAACGCCGGGGAGCGGAAAGCCGCCCCAGGTGTGCGTCAACCACAAGCGGAACAGATCGGTGCCAGTAATTTGTACCAGAGCCACCGTCAGCCCGGCCAGGATGGGAAGCCACATGGCGCCAATACGCAGAAACTGATTCTCGTGCTTCGTGAGCATGGTCCACAGCATGGCGTAGATAGTGGTGAGTAACAGCAAGACACCCCCGGCGCTAATCAATGCTGCCGGGTAGAGCACGATATCGAGATTCGTAAGCACCAACAGGTCGAGGATCAAACCGGCAGCCAGAAGCAAGCCCAGGGAGCGATAATCGCCTATCGCCGGAGTCGGGTCCCAGTCCTGGAGCATGGTTTGGTTGAAGGATGGATAAAGCGCCACGGCGATGACGATGCCCATCCCTGTTCCTGTGAGCAGACGGATGGTGTTGGTGGTCGTGTAGAAATTGGGAATAAAATCCAAGCGTCCTGGTGAAATGGACTTCATCAGGCCGACGTACGAGTTCACACCGTCGAAGCCGAAAGCCAGGAACAGCGCAGCCAGCGGCAGGATGATCTTCCAGGGCGGATTGCCACCCCGTTTGCGCGCCGTTATTCCCTGGAAGGCTAATCCAAGCACCGCGCCCAGATACATCCCCGAACAGCGCGCGCACAAGGGAAGTTGTGTACCGTCCAGGAAGTGCAGCGAATGGGAACTCAAGCGATGGCAAACGGCGTACCCCAACGAGTCGGCAGCGCCCAGAATGCCCGGCGGGCTGATATACAACCAGAAGACGACCATGCCGATGGCGGCGACTGGCACTAGCCAGGAAGACCAGATATTCAGTGCTTGTAGGATGCGAGTTTTCATTAGGCCGATTATACCCTGCACTCCCAACACCTACCTCTTTATCACGGAAAATTTCAAAACCTCCACAATCGGGTTCATTGGGAATCTGCGGGATGATGCGGATTTGTGGGGTGTTGGCGGCGCGCACCCCCCCCCACACCCCCCAATTAAACCCCTAAAAAGCGGACAAACAAACAAAACACAA
>JBJKRF010000156.1:0-4248 GCA_046704785.1 Anaerolineales bacterium
GGGAGATAAAACCGGTAACAATGCCGGTTTGAAATCATTCGTGTTCCGGGAAATCAGAAAATCACATTTCGATTGTGACGCCGACATCATCTGTACAGCATCTTCGAAATCCTGGTAGGGCAGGTTAAGAGCTTGCTCGATGGTCGCTTGATCAACAGGAGCCACCTTGAGAAACTGGAGCAGATTTGTGATCGTGGCGTGAGCCTGCCCGGTCGATTGGTCCTTGGAGATCAAATAGAACAGCGTCGTAAGCGTATGCGCTGCAACCATTCCTTGAATCCGGCCCGCTTCGACGGCAGCCAGTAAACGCCTGGACGCCTCATAAAATGGTTCACGAGCCTGTAGCACGTCGAGCACAACGTTCGTGTCAATCAATACTTTTGGCGCGGCCATATTTCTCACTCAAGTGGCTGTAATAATCTTGGCGGGATACATTGGGGGAAAGTGTCCCAGCAATGTGAGCAACAATGGGCGCCTCATCGGGCGGTTCCTGGGTGAGAATCCGGGCCAGGTAGGCATCGATTAGATGGGTTACAGTCGTGTTATGTTCTTTGGCGTAGCGCCTGGCGTTTTCAAGCCGCGCCCGACTCACACGAACCGTCAGTTTTGTATCGTGCATAGGTCACCTGCCTTTCTGCTGTACATAATAGTTGTTATCTATACGGCTGTCAAGACAGTGGACGGGGCCGAGCCGTCGGTGGCCTGCCAGCCGGACAGGTCGACGGGGTTGGAGTCCATGTTGATGAGTTCGAAGGCTTTTTCGGGTTCGTATTTGGACGGGCGGGTCGATCGCCCAGAAGGGGCGTTTACCGGACATTAACGTAAACGTAATGGCACCCGCAGGAAACGTTTTGCAGGTACAATATTTTCAGATGATTGGCGGTGCATGAACGGATGGAACCTGTTCGAAGAAGTTTGGGAGGCCAAGAATGCCTGATCAAGACCTGACCTGGGGTGACCCCACGCTAGATGGCGAATTCGAGAATTTTATCGGTCGCGCCGACAAACTGAACGTATTCCGGGAGAACTTCCTGGGGGAACGGCCCAGATGGATGGCGCTTTCCGTCACCGGCGAAGGTGGCGTCGGCAAAACTACCCTGCTCAGGCAATTCATCCGCATGGCCGAGACCGGAGAAATCGAGGCCAGTATGCTCTATTGCGACGACCGCCAGATGACCCCGGCCGACCTGATGGGCTTTGTAGCCCATGAACTTCACAACAAGTTCAACGTAATAAATCGCGAATTCGATGACCACTATTCCAAATACTGCAAGCAACGTGAGCAAGCCGATAAAGACCCCAATGCGCCTGACGGATTGTTGGACTTGGGGGTGCACCTGGCAGCGGATGTAGCCGCAGACGGGCTTAGCCGGGTTCCCGGCCTGGGTTCGATGGGGAGTGAAAAGGCAAAAGCAGACGCCGGGGACGTCATTTCCAAAGCAGCTCAGTATTTTTTTCCCCGTTCAAGCAAAAAAGAAAGTGAATCGGAACAAACTCTGATACCACCCTTCATCCAATTGCTCAACGAGGCGGCAAGTCAGAAACGACTGGTCATCCTGCTGGATGTCTTCGAACAGACAGGCAGGCCACTTTCTCCCTGGTTGCTGGATTTGTTCACCGCACACTATCAGGAGATCAGCGCCCGGGTCTCCTTTGTCATCAGCGGACGCGACCCATTGGAACAACATTGGACCGCTTTGGGCAAGCGCCTGGTGCGCCTGGCGCTGGAGCCTTTCGAACTCAAGGAAACCCGTGAATACCTGATCAACCGAAACATTACCGACGAGACTCTGATCGAGCAAATCCATAGGGACACCGCCGGCCTGCCCGTTCTGGTCGAACTCCTGGCCGCTACCGACCCGCAGCCCGGCCGGCCACTGCCCGACATCAGCAAGAACGCCGTGGACCGATTCCTGCAATGGACTCCTGCAGACAGGCGAGAGATCGCCCTGCTCGCGGCCATCCCACGCCAGTTCAATCAGGATATTCTGGCCATTTTGTTGGGCGCAGACGCGCCGCGCCTGTTCGAGTGGCTTTCAGAGCGGGGTTATATCCGCTCCGACAGCCAACGCGGCTGGTTCTATCACGAAAAAGTGCGCGAATTGATGTTGCGCTATCAAAAAAACCGGTCGCCCGACGAACTGGAGAAGAAGCATGGGCTGCTGGCAGACCATTTTGCCAAATGTCAGGCGGAGTTGAACCTGGAACAGCGGAAAGCCTATCAAAGCCCGGCGTGGCGATCCCTGGAACTGGAGCGGATCTACCACCGGGCCAGCACCGCGCCGGAACAAAGCGGGGAGGACGTCCTGAATTCTTTCCTGGCCGCCTTTCTGTATCACTGGCGCTTTGCAGGTGAAGTGGTCCGCAGCATCCAACAGGTTGCGCAGGATGGCCACGTAGCCCCGTTGGAAACCTTGGCAACCCGCTTGGACAGCCTGATCACGGCCTATGAGAAAGATGAGTACCAACAGGTCATTTCGATTTTGGACAATCTGGCAAGTTCTCATAACTTGAATACGGTTTCGAAAATAGCCTGTTTTTACCACCGGGGCGTGACCTACGGCCAGATGGGTCAGTACGAGCAGGCCCTGCAGGACTTCGACCGTGCCATCCAACTGGACGACAAGTACGCCTGGGCGATTGCCAACCGGGGCGTGACCTACCGGTTGATGGGCCAGTACGAGCAGGCCCTGCAGGACTTCGACCGTGCCATCCAACTGGACGACAAGAATGCCTCGGTGATTGCCAACCGGGGCGAGACCTACCGCCGGATGGGTCAGTACGAGCAAGCGCTGCAGGACTTCGACCACGCCATCCAACTGGACGACAAGTCCGCCTGGATTATTCGACAACGCGGTATCACTTATCGTGCTCTTAAAAATTATCCAAAGGCCCTCGATGACATCAACCTGGCAATCACCTTGGAACCGAATTCATATTCCTACTATTACAGCCGCGCGGAAACTTATCGCTTGATGGGAAACTATCGTGAAGCGATTGCGGACTTCACCGAGGCGCTCAAGGAGGATGAACCAGATATCGCTACTTATGCCCACCGCGCTGCCGCCTATCGCGCCATCGGGGACTCAAAAGCCTGCCAGGACGACCTGGAAAAAGCCTTATCGATGGAATGCAAAGACGAAGGCGACCATTACAGCCGCGGCACGGCTCTCGTTCTCGCCGGACGTATTCCCGAGGCCCTGGCTGAATTGGAGATCGCCTTTGTCGATCTATCCTGCAGGGTCGATGCTCTCACCGACGATCTTCTCGACCCTGTTCGGGATGTACCGGAATTCAAGACCCTGCTTGCAAAATATGATTGAAATGTTTTTCGCCCCAAGTTCTTCTTCGCTTGCCAGGTGTCTCTGTCTCAAGGAAGTTCTACGCAAATCTGAAGTTTAGATTCCGAAAACACCTTGCAATTCTGCAACACCTGCGGTAAGATAACCCCAACAACGACGGCAGCAAGTCACCGTCCACATATCCACCCCTAATTTTATTTAAACGTTGGCCAGAATATTCCCCTAGTCGGAATGTTCTGGCTTTTTGCATTTCCCACCCAAGTGCGGTGGGACGCGCACCGCCTAAATACAGCGGCACACGTAACCCCCTGTCAACAAGGAGCAATCATGGAAAACAAAAAACGATCCCCGATCCCGATCCTGATCTTCGCCGGCGTCATCGTCCTGCTGGTGGTGGCGCTGCTGAACGGCGTGGTGCGCCCGCAGTCCGTGGTAGTAGCCAAAGAAGCCCTGGCGCCCGGCACGCTGCTCACAGCCGACCTGCTCACCGTGCGCCAGGTGCCGGCCGGCGGCGTGCCCGCCGACGCCCTGACGAACGTCAAAGACGCCACAGGCAAGAGCCTGAGCGTGGGTCGCGCGCCCGGCGACTTCATCACCCAATCCGTGCTGGGCGACGCCTCCACTTCCGGCATCCCCTCGCAACTGGAGCCCGGACACGTAGCGCTGAGCGTGCGCGTCGACCTGGCCAGCGGGGTAGCCGGGCTGCTGCGTCCCGGCCAGAGCGTGACGATCATCGGCATGCTGCCGGCCGACATCCTGCAGCAGGCGAACGTGTCCGCCGACAACGGCGCGGGCAGCCTGGCCTTCGCCACCCCGGCCGCAGCGGACGGCGGCGTTCCGCCCACGCCGCAGCCCACGCCGACCGTGGAAGCGCCGCGCGCGCCGATCGCGCGCATCGCCATCCGCGGGCTGAAGGTGCTGATGGTGCCGCAGTCCTTCCGCTACC